>CANMKA010000003.1 GCA_947498355.1 uncultured Paraglaciecola sp.
ATGCCAGAGTTGACGTTGAAAGAAATCCGAGACGCGACGAACAAAGCTTGGGTGTTAGGAGAAAATCGCTTTAAAGCGCAAATTGAACAGCAAACCGGGCGGCGAGCTTCACCGATGGCACGTGGTGGAGATAGAAAATCGGTGGCTTACAAGAAGTCAGCTTTAAATCAATAACTCTGACCGATTCATGACCCCGTTGATTCATCGGAATTTAATCCTAGGGGGTGTGTATGAATCTATACACAGGGTGTATGATAGAAAAGAATATAATTAGACGAGATAGCATGATGCAAGTAGCCAAAAATGAATTACTGGATCTGGTCAATCAAATGCCTGATGAATGTGATCTAGAAGACGTCCAATATCGCTTATATGTCTTGGAAAAAATTAAACGAGGAGATCAAGCTGTCGAAGAAGGGCGAGTGATAAGCCATGAAGATGTGAAATCAAGGTTATCAGCTAAATGGCAAAGTTAGTTTGGTCCGAAGAAGCTTTTAATGATTTAGATGATATTACAGACTTCATTCTAAAAGACTCTGCTAGGTATGCGCAGATAGTAGGTGAGGCATTATTGACAGCCGCAAAGGAAGCGTTTGAAGAGCCTTATGTTGGTCGAATGGTACCCGAACTGGGACAGAAGCAAGTGAGAGAAAAATTGGTATATAGCTATAGGCTTATATACCGTTTATCTGGCGAGGAAGTGCGTATCATTGCACTAGTGAATGGCGCTAGACTCTTAACTCCTATTGTTGACTCAAGGTTGTAGCTAACCTGACATTAAGGCAATCAGCTGGTCGTAAGGTCATCATCAAAGGGGTCGCATCAAAGGGGTCGTAGACGTTGATCCAAGAACCAAAGAGGTCACCCATAAGTCAGCCGGCGTTAATAGTGCAATAAAAACCGGATCGCTTTTTAACAAACATTAGCCTTTGTGTGCTCTGTATCTGCTCGGTTTTTATCCGCCCACTCTGTTTTTCTAAGAAAAAAAGCTGATGGGTCACATCAGCTTTTAAACAATGAACATTAGCAGTGTCTTGCGTCAAGTTACTGCTACGCTGCCTTGGCTATTATATGGCCTAGCAGCCAATGCTTATTTGTTAACCAAGAACGTTAGCATTCTGCGTAGAGGCTCAGCAGCACCCCACAGCAGCTGATCGCCCACGGTAAAGGCCGAGATGTACTCAGGTCCCATTGCTAGTTTGCGGATACGGCCAACTGGGATGTTTAATGTGCCATTGACCTTGACCGGTGATAGCTCATCGACAGAGGCTTGACGATCGTTGGGGATAACCTTAACCCAGTCGTTATGCTGCGCTAAGATCTGCTCAATCTCAGCAACGGGTAGGTCTTTTTTCAGTTTTAACGTGATAGCTTGACTATGGCAGCGCATAGCGCCAATGCGCACACACAACCCATCGATTGGGACTGGGTTGTCTGATTGCCCCAAAATTTTGTTGGCTTCAACCTGCGCTTTCCACTCTTCTTTGGATTGACCTGAAGGCATAGGCACGTCAATCCAAGGGATTAAAGAGCCGGCTAATGGCGCACCAAACTCGGTTGTAGGGAAGTCATCTGCGCGCAAGGTTTCAGAGACCTTTTTGTCTACTTCTAATATGGCAGATGCTGGGTCAAGTTGGTCAGCAACTGCTTGGTTGATTACGCCCATTTGCGCGATAAGTTCTTTCATATTGCGCGCACCAGCACCTGATGCTGCTTGGTAAGTATGTGGTGACGCCCATTCAACCAAGTCCTTTTCAAACAATCCGCCAAGTGCCAACAGCATTAGACTAACGGTGCAGTTACCGCCAACGTATGTTTTTACGCCATCTTTAATCGATTGGTCGATAACGTGTTTATTTACTGGATCCAATACTATGACTGAGTCATCAGCCATACGTAAAGCCGATGCTGCGTCAATCCAATAGCCATTCCAGCCGCTGTCGCGCAATTGTGGGTAAACTGCCTTAGTGTAGTCGCCACCTTGACAAGTCAGGACAACGTCCATTTTTGCTAGCTCAGAGACATCATTCGCGTTTAGCAATACACCGGCATCTTTACCAAAGTTAGGTGCAGCTTGACCTGCCTGTGATGTTGTGAAAAAAACTGGCTCGATGTTCGCAAAGTCATTTTCTTCTACCATACGCCCCATTAATACGGAGCCAACCATTCCGCGCCAACCTACAAACCCAACTTTCATTTTCTATCTCTCTTGTAAAGTGCAACCACAGGGGTAGATGACTAACCCTGTAAGCGTAAAAATAATGTGCCTATGTACACATAAGCCACGTAATGCGCGCAGTATAACCAATCAAGATGGATAATACCAAAGGGTATGCGTATTCAATTGGCTCGGTTGTTTTAGTTACCGCGTGTAAAATGAGGAGAGGTAAAAAATCGCATATAGGTAAACTAAAACCTTTTATTCTCGAATTATTGACAACTAAATGGACTGTAGGTACGGCTAAATTTGGGCCGCATTGAAGTGGTCTAAACCTCGTTGATTATTCCTCTGCCGAAAACGCGAGTAAATCGCCGGATTAGCATTCCAGTACTGCGCACATTTCTTTTAAGGTGGCGAAACGCATAGCGCCGGCGGACTTTAGTATGAATAGATTTTGTGAGGTAATACCAATAAAGGCTGGTCTTACCTAGGTCTGGAGAACACTATTTTGGTAAGACCAGCAAAACGGGTGCGCGATAAGGTTTTTTTGAGAGACGCTGGCGCTTAAATTATGACCAGCAATGCTTGTGCCATTTTTGACTGTTCGGTTAGGTTTTATGTTTTTAAGAGAGAGACGTGCTGCTATGTAAGTGTTTACGTAACCTGAATTCAGCTGATGTCACCTTAACCCTTGGGTAAGGGGGTAATATGGCGCTATTTTTGTGCGCCATTATGGGGTGAGTTCACAATTACGGATCAGGGCGAGGTACAAAGCTTATATCGATTGCAAATAAATTGGTGACTTCTGGCTGGGCTATTTTGTAACTGTTTGCTGATTTCTTTGGGCGATTGGGCTGAATAATGTTGTTCAAAAGCATTTAGCTCCCTCGATACGCGTTCTGCTAATGTGTTTTTGGTTGCTGGATCTAAAAAGCTGTAGCGAATGCCGTTTTGGCTTAATATTTTTAGCTCTTGCCAGCTCAAATTGAATTCTTTTACCGCAACAAAATATTCGTCGGTTAAATTTGAGTCCCACATTCCGCGATCGTCAGTTGATAGGGTCACGGGTACGCCTAATCTAAGATATTCGGGAAAAGGATGCTCTTGGTACGTGTTTACATATTCTAATAGCAAGTTGGAGATTAAGTTGATTTCGATCAGGTATGGTCCATGGCGCATTTGACGCAGTAAATCGTCATCTGTAATTAGGTTTAAGCCATGGCCTATGCGGTCAGCACCTATGAGTAACGTGTCTCGAATGTGGTGGTTGGGTTCGTCTACTTCTCCAGCGTGAATGGCCAGCTTTACACCGTGATAGGTTTTACGTAGTTTGCGTAAGGTTTCTTTGAAGCGCAAAGGGTGGCCTTTATCATTGTCTTCTCGTCCCACCATATTTACCCCAACGTATAAGTCTGGGTAGCGTGCAACGAGTTTGTAGGCGTCAATTAGCTGTTGTTCGGCATTGGGCGCAAACCTTAAAATGGAGGTTTGTAAGCGTACGGTTACTTTGGTAGCAAGCGCGTCGGCTTGGTTTAGCCTGTTTTTATATAAGGCCACCACTGTATCTACTGGGATAAGCTGACCGTTAGGGGTCCGAAACCCCCTTGCTCCAAGCATGGTTTCTAAATAAATTAGACCTTCTTCGCTAAAGGCTTGCATGTTTTTAACCAGTATTTCTGCGATTAAATACGGATTAACCAAGAGTGCGCCTAGGCGCTGCCAATGGGTTTGAAAAAACTCGTCTCGACCCTCATGCGCTTTGTCTAGGCGTAAGCTGTTGATCCAGCCTTGCTTCTCGGTTTCGGTTAATGTCGCCAAGGCTTTAAACTCGTTTTGCTCACATTCAGATAAGGCTGCATGTTGTTGTTTACTAATGTTTCTGAACATTAAATAGTAGGGGGTGTAGCCAAACTGGTTTTCGCCGTAGTCTCGACAGTTATTAATTTTCACTTTGGTGAAGTATTCATACCCTCGACTTTTTTGTGCAATCCCTAGGTCATACCACCAGTCACCAAACCCGGAACCACTCATGTGATTGTGAATATCACCGCCTTTGGGCATGGCATATAACAATCGATACAAGTCTTGATCGGAGCTTTGTTGTTTGAATTTTTCGAACCAATCTCCAGCATAGCTTAGGTTTGACACCATTAAACAACTCGCTACAAACATTAAGGTTTTAGCAAGGGGAACTAGCTTGGTGAGTGGCGTGGGCATGTTAGCTACCTTATTCAAATATGTACGCGTTACGTCTTTAGTTAACAAGCAATACTAAGACCAAAGCAGCATAGCCAGTTACAGTGATAAAATCTTGTCTTTTTGGTTATGTTTTGTTTGATTCTGGTGCATCTTTCACCAATCTGCCTCATCGAGAGGGCGACAAAAGATGACTGCTAGGACATTTTAGTTGGTTTCCTTCAGGTTCAATCATTCAGACGCTCCTTAATGGCGCTGGCATAAAAGTTGATTAAAACTGGGTTAAGGATTAGCCAAAACGTATACAGGAAAGAACAATTAGCCTTAATTTTTACGCGCAAAATATTAAGCGATGACAGGTTAAGGCTAATTGGCATTTTATTTATTCAACGAGGTAGAACATGAAAATAATGCTGCTAATAACATTGCTCCTATCTAGCATCCAATTCGCGTTTGCGAAAATGCCGATTAAGGTGGTTGTGGTAACTATGTTCGAAATGGGCGAAGACACTGGCGATCGAGCGGGGGAGATGCAGTTGTGGATTGAAAATTATCCCATGCAAAAATCTTTGCCGTTTGTTTTAGGAAACCGTAATCTTTATTACCATGAGTCAGGTGTATTAACGCTATCGACGGGCGGGGGCGTGACTAATGCTACGGCCTCTGTGATGGCTTTGGGGTTAGATCAACGGTTTGATTTGTCTGAGGCTTACTGGATTGTGGCAGGGATAGGGGGAGGTGATCCCTTGGATATCTCTCTGGGGTCGGGGGCTTGGGCAAAACACGTGGTAGATGGTGATTTGCTATACGAAATAGACGGCCGAGAAATCCCCAGTGACTGGGAATATGGGTTGATCCCATTAGGTGCTAAAGAGCCTAACCAAATATCTACTGGCTGGACAGTAGATACCATAGTGTTTAATTTAAATGAGAGCCTAGTTGATTGGGCTTATCAGCAGACTAAAGATTTACCTTTGGTCGATACTCCGGCAATGCAAAAGTTTCGTGGTTACTATACAGGGTATCCTAATGCACAAAAAAAGCCCTTTGTGACAATTGGTGACACTATTGGGTCGAGCACCTATTGGCATGGTTTATTACTTAATAAGTGGGCGAATGACTGGATGCACTTACATGCGGGAAAAAGTAGCAACTTCATGACAACCAACATGGAAGACAATGGTACAGTCACCGCTCTTCACCGTTTAGCCAGAGCCAACTTAGTTGATACCGACAGGTTACTGGTGTTGCGTACGGTAAGTAATTATAGTTTTCCGCCTAAAGGCAAAACCGCTGCATGGAGCACCACCGCAGACTATCCAGACGATGGCTTACCCGCTTTGCAAACTGCTTACACGCTAGGAAGCCATATTGCTAAAACGTTAACGGAAAACTGGTCTAGGTACCAAACTCGCATACCTAAATAATCCAATTAAGTCGCTAGGTGGGTATGTCTGATAAACATCTAATCACACGGCCGCGCATTGGCTCTCGAGGTCCTTACTCATTTTTTTTAATTATTGCCTTGCTCGAATCTCTAAAATAGATACATTCGTGCAAGGTATGCGTTTAATTTGGTTGCCGCTTATTGCAAGGCTGAATTCATTCGTAATAGACGCGTAATGCTTAGTACATTTTCCTTGCCCCAATAAAATCTTCCAGGTCGGGTAAAAAATAAAACCTTAAAAGTTAGGTGGGTTAGCACACCACTTGTCCGGTTTACGTTAGGAGTTGGTAAGCATATATCGAAATGATGTAATTAATTTAAAAATGCAATTAACAATCATTCTCATTTGTGGTTTAATTCTCTCATCCGCTGTTGGAACTTATATTGTCGGTTAATCCGGTATAGATATGATTGTTGTTGAGGGTTACACATTGAAATTAAAGTTATCTGCAATTGCTATTGCACTTTCGTTTGCTAATTTATCTTATGCAAATACGGCTGCTGAAGGCCAAATTGAAAATATAACGGTACACGGGACATATTTATCGATTAACGAGGCAAATGCGATTAAAACGCCTACGCCAATTTTAGACGTGCCGCAAAGTCTATCGATTGTAACCGCCGAAGAAATTACCTTACGTGGTATTACGAGTATTGGCCAAATTATTGATTACACGCCAGGTGTGAATACCTCTCAGGGCGAGGGACACCGTGATTCAGTAGTATTTCGTGGCGTACGTTCTACGGCAGACTTTTTCTTAGATGGAAACAGAGACGACGTTCAGTACTTCCGCAGCCTTTACAATATTGAGCAAGTAGAAATTTTGCGTGGACCTAATGCCTTGCTATTTGGCCGAGGTGGTACAGGTGGCGTACTTAACCGAGTTTCAAAAAAAGCGCAACTCGACCAAAATTTTAATGGCTATCAAGCTTCTGTGAATACATTTGAGGGTTTTGAAGGCCAGTTAGATACTAATTTTGCCGTTGCTGAAGATGCCGCGGTGCGTATTAATGCTATGTACGAAAAGCTCGACAATCACCGTGACTTTTTTGATGGTTCAAGAATTGGTTTTAATCCTACGGCGCGCATCGAACTCGATATGGACACGATCTTAGATTTGTCTTATGAATATGCGGATCATGAGCGTTTTATCGACCGTGGTATTCCAACTGGCGCCGACGGCCGTCCGGTAGAAGCCTTAAGAAACATAGTGTTTGGCGACCCTGAAAATAACTATAGTACCTTAGAAGCCCACATATTTAGAGCTGCAATAAAACATAAATTTACCGAAGATATTAAAGGTAACTTCAGTGCTTTCTACGGTGATTATGACAAGGTCTACTCGAACTTTTTCGCAAATAATTATTTCCCTGACACTAACCAAGTTGAACTTGATGGGTATATCGACACAACTGAGCGTGACAATTTAATCTTATCTGGAAATGTAGTCGGGGAATTTAGTACGGGTGATATTGGCCATACACTTATGTTTGGTTCAGAGTTTATTCAAACTGATTCAGATCAAAATCGAATCAATCCAGAGTTTTCGACGCGAACAGGCAATGATAATTTACGCAACGACCGTGAGAATTTTATCGCCCAGCGCCCACTAGATATTTTGGGTTTGGCAGGAACAAACGCCAACGGTGTGGCTTTTACCGCTCCTTTCACTGATTTAAATGACGATACCCGTGTTTCGTTAGACGTGTTTTCATTTTATGTTCAAGACGAAATTGAGCTGAGTGAGCATTTGGATGTAGTGCTTGGTGCGAGATTCGACAGTTTTGATATTGAGGTGTTTAACGCCGACCCAGACGTGCTTGAGACTAGAACGCGCAAAGATCAAGAAGTGTCGCCTCGTGGTGGCATAGTGTATAAGCCTCAAGAAAATATCTCTATTTACGCCAGTTACAGTGAATCGTTTTTGCCTCGCAGTGGGGAACAATTCGCCGATATTAACGGCAACGATAATCAGCTTGATCCTGATACCTTTACCAACCAAGAAATTGGTCTTAAATGGGATTTCGCAGATAGCTTAAGCTTTACTATGGCTATTTTCGAAAATGAGCAAAGCTCACCTCAAGTCTCAGATAATGACGCGTCTACGTTAGATATTATTGAGACTGAAATCTCAGGTTTTGAGCTGCAGCTATTGGGATATTTAACTGATGATTGGCACATTAGCGCTAATTATAGCAAGTTGGATGGCGAACAAGCTGATCCGAGTTTAACGCCAAGAGAGCTTCCCGAAAATACTTTTTCACTATACAGCCGTTACCAAGTTAACCGCTTGTTTAGCTTTGGCTTGGGTGTGACCTATCAGGACGAAAGCTTTATTAACAATAGTAACTCAGCTGTATTACCCAGTTATACGCGGATTGATGCATCGGCCATCTATGAAGTGTCTAGGGATATGCGAGTTCAATTACATATTGAAAACTTAACGGATAAACTGTATTTCCCGAACGCTCACTCGACGCATCAAGTGACTGTAGGTGCGCCAATTAATGCATCGGTTAGGTTAGTTGGGCAGTTTTAACCACTAACAGTGACTAGAATAAACAATCCGGTGGCTAGAGCTATATGCGATTTTAGTATTAGCTTTGGCCACTGGATTTTTTTTGAGTGAAGGTTTTATCGCTATTACAGAAAAACGGCTTGAAGGTTTAATTTTTAAAAATCAGCGTCTAGTTGGCGATTTTTCTAAGTGCAATGCGAGCTTGCTTGGCCAATAGGGAGACCATATACACGCCCTAGTCACGAGTGAAAATAGTTTCTACAACCCAAGCTTTGATACTTATTCCGATTGGAATTATAGGTATTACCCAGACGTCAGGTTAAACCGAGGGGTTATGAATTAATTGAAACTGAACCATCCCAGTTTGGCTTAATTGGAACCTGTTTTAGACGCTGGCATTGTTCTAGGTGATATTGGATAAGTTTTTCGTTGGGGTATTGCTCTAGGGCATGAACAAAAATGCTTTCTGCTTTTAAGATGTTACCTTGGCGTCTTTGCTCTATGCCTTGTTGAATAAAAGCTGCACTATCGAGTTTGGCTTGTTGGATAGCTGGCAATAAGTGATCGAGTATTTCGTATACCTCGATTGGACCTTGGCGACCTTTCACTTTCACCCAGTCGAGTATGCGATAGCTGAATGTGCCTTTGGCGTTGGCTATGTCTAACGTTTGCGCACTCACGACTATGTCTGCGCCATATATCGGCGCCAATGCTTCAAGGCGATAGGCTACGTTAACACTGTCGCCTATGACTGTGGTGTCCATTCTATCGTTTGAGCCTACTGTGCCTATGATCACTGGACCAAAGTGTATGCCTATACCAATATTCACGGGAGGGTAGTTACAGTTGGCCCTATGTTGGTTATACAAGCTAATACTTTGCCGTAAGCCTAGGGCCGCTCTTAGGGCATCTTGGGCTTTATCTTGATTGGTGCCTTTGGGTCTGTCGAATAAAGCCATCACCGCATCACCAATAAACTTATCGATAAAGCCATTATTTTGATGGATAGGATCGTTCATACGTAAAAAGTAAGAGTTGAGAAAGTTCATTAACTCTTGAGGGCTCATCTGTTCAGATAAGCTAGTAAATCCGCGAATATCCGTAAACAAGATTGCCAGCTCGTCTTCGTCTGCCTTGCCTAACTCTAAGGTGTTGGCCCCATGTTTGGTGAGGTGGTCAACAAATTGTTTAGGCACGAACTTTCTGAAGGTTTGGTTAAGTTGCTTAGCTTGTTCAGCCGAAAATGCAATCTTGGTTTGGTCTGCTTGTGCTGAGCTGTGTTCTTGTTGATGAGGCGGCGGGCTAAGTCTGGCGGCTTTAAGCTTTTTAAGCAGTACCACCACCAACCAAGTGTAAAGTATAAAAAATATACTTACGCCAAGTGGTAGTGGTTGTAATAGCCAATCTAGCATAGAGACTCGTTGTCCTTACTAAGCATGTTTGGCAACGTTGGCCAATACTTTGTCTGCAATGCGTAGGGTTTCAGCAATCACCTCTGGGGTATGTTGGGCAGAGACAAACCCTGCTTCGTATGAGGCTGGCGCTAGGTATACGCCTTGCTCTAGCATACCGTGGTAAAACAGGTTGAATTGTTCGGTATTGCAATTAATGGCTTGTTGGTAGTTTGTCACTCGCTCTATGTCTGTAAAAAACAGGCCAAACATACTGCCAGCGTAATTTACTGACATGGGCACCCCATGTTTATCGGCTAAGGCTTTGATACCTTCAGCCAAGTCTTGAGCGGTTTTATCGAGCTGTGGGTAGAGGTTTACAAATTTCTCAATATGGGTCAAAGAAGCTAGGCCTGCTGCCATGGCCACCGGATTGCCGGATAAGGTGCCTGCTTGATAAACCGGGCCTAGGGGAGCTAATTGCTCCATAATTTCACGTCTGCCACCAAAAGCACCAACTGGCATACCACCACCTATTACTTTGCCTAAGCAAGTCAAATCGGGTGTTATCTGATACTTTTCTTGAGCGCCGCCTTTAGCCACCCTAAAGCCGGTCATGACTTCATCAAAAATTAACAGCGCACCATAACGCTCGCAAATTGCTTTTAAGCCTGACAAGAAGCCGTCTACAGGTGGGATACAATTCATATTACCTGCAACCGGCTCTACAATAATACACGCTATGTCGTCTGGATGTTGTTCGAATGCTTGTTTGACTGATTCCAGATTATTATATTCAACGGTTAGGGTATGTTGAGCAAAGTCAGCGGGTACACCCGGAGAACTCGGTACGCCAAAAGTTAAAGCGCCCGATCCAGCTTTGACTAACAGTGAGTCGGCGTGGCCATGATAACAGCCTTCAAATTTTAAGATTTTGTCGCGCTTAGTAAAACCTCGGGCTAGTCGAATGGCACTCATTGTGGCTTCGGTACCAGAGTTAACCATGCGCAGCATTTCCATTGAAGGGACCATCTGGCTGACGCGTTCAGCCATGACGATTTCGATTTCGGTGGGAGCACCGAAGCTCAGCCCATTTTCGACTGAATCAAGTACGGCTTGGCGAATACCTGGGTGGTTATGACCTAGTACCATAGGCCCCCAAGACAGCACGTAGTCTATGTAGCGTTTGCCATCGGCGTCGAATAAATAAGGGCCATCGGCTTTAGTGATGAAAGGTGGCGTGCCACCTACCGCTTTAAACGCCCTAACGGGAGAATTAACCCCGCCTGGAATATGTTGCTTGGCGCGTTCGAATAGTGTTTGTGATGTTTGCATAAAGACTCTTAAGTGGGTTCTTCGGTTGGTGAACAATCAATGGTTAACTGTTTACGTGCCAGTGCACGTTTTGATCAAACTTACTGACAATGTTTTCAACACCTAGGGTAAGGGCAAACAAGGCCATTCTCACCAATACGCCATTATCAGTTTGACGAAAAATTGCTAAGTTAGGATTTAAATTTAGATCGTTGTCCAGTTCGTTGGCTTCGGCTCTAGAATCTCGCGGCAATGGATGCATGATCACGGTTTTCGATTGAAAGTGCTTAGTGTACACCTGATGATTTAAGCGAAACCTACCACGATAAAGGTTGGCTTCATCTTGGCTAGAGAAGCGCTCTTCTTGGATTCGGGTTTGATAACAAATATCTGCATCTAAGCTGCCGGCTAATTGTTCGGTGATTGTATATTGATGGCCTGAGTTTTCGATGGCGTTAATAATGGCGGTTGGCATCGCCAATTCTTTGGGCGAAATTAAAGTAAAGCGAATGTTGTTAAATAGACACATGAGCTTTGATAAAGAGTGTACGGTTCGCCCGTGCTTTAAATCGCCAATCATGGCAATGTGCATGCCGTCTATGGTACTGCCGTGGGCATGTAATTCTTTTTGAATGGTGTATAAATCGAGTAACGCTTGGGTGGGATGCTCGTTAGCACCATCACCGCCGTTTATTACAGGGATACGGCTTCCTTCAGCAAATTCGGCTACCGAACCTGCATCTGGGTGACGCATGGCGATAATATCAGAGTAGCCGCTAAGTACGCGGGCCGTATCGTACAAGGACTCGCCTTTAGCTAGTGCAGAATTACTTAAACCTGTGGTTTCACGTACTTCGCCACCTAACAGGTTAAACGCGGTGCCAAAACTAACTCGCGTACGGGTACTGGGTTCAAAAAATAAATTACCTAAAATTGCGCCGTTTAATACTGTGGTGCGTTTTTGCCGCTTGGCATAGGGCAACATCCGATCTGCCACTTGAAATACTTGTTCTATTGCTTCTCGGTCAAATTGATTAACTGAGAGAATATGACTACCCGTAAAATTCATAAACTCGCTTCTGTGCATGACTCAAATTAGGCAGATTTTATCAAACTTTGTGTCCCTATGCCGAACTTTAGACCTTTGCTTAGCGACACTAAATAACCTGAGTTGACATGGGATTGTCGTCTGTTCAGGTGGTTTAGGTATAAACGGGAGAAGCCAGCCCCAAGCCTAAGCTAGCGCCAAGGGGCTGATTTATGTGTGTGTTGGCTACTCTTATGTTTTTGCGAGTGCTTGTGGGGTTTGGCTGGTTTCCAGCTTTTATGGGATCTAGATTGGGTTTGCTTAACACCTTTTGAATGGTGAGCTGCGGCCTTTTTATCATGCCAATGCTTGGTTTTTGGCTTTTTGTATCCTTGGGTGACGACCACAGGTTTTTTATAATCGTGTTTTCGGTACTGTTTACTTTTTGACTCCCAGCCTTGGTTATTCTTGATAATACGCTGACCATGTTTTTTGCTGTAGCCTGGTTTATTAGGTGGGGTGCGGTGCTTGGCATACCCTTGATGACGCCACTTATTGTATTCTGATGTGCGTACTTTTTGTCGGTTATGGCGATAGCCATGCCACTGATAGTAAGGTTTAGCCTTGTAATGGCGATGAATACCTACGTAGCCGTGATCCCAAAAAACTGTGGCGAAGTGAAACCTAGTGTTTACGATTTTGTGCTTAACCCAAATAATCCGTCTTGAGTACTTATCTGAGTATGGTGCTGTCCAATGATACGGGGAGTGCCGACCATACCTTTTCGTGCCAAACACGTTATTTACATCGTAGGCTGGAATATACACGATATTTGGAAAGCGGCTCTGGATAACAATTTGGCCATGGTGGTGGTGTAAGTCAATGTAGTGATTAGCTTGCAGCTGGCCATGTTGGTAGGCTTGAGAACGCAAGGTTTGCACCTCCGCTAAGACTTGAGCTTGTTGATGTAAAAATGCCTGCCCTAGAGTCTGTAACCAATCTAGATCTTGGCTTAATCTTTGTATTAGGGGAGTAACCTTGAGTAACGCGACTACGCTTGGGTCCCAATGTTTATCCGCAGTGTAATACTGAATTTGCTGCGCTGAATAGTGCTCATGCTTGGCTCGCCAACGTGCGCCTTGTACTACCTGTAGGGGATAGGTTGAAGCTACAAAAATATGAGACAACACGCTATCTGGGTATAAAGCAATGGGTGCTAATATCTGCTGTAACGCTAAGGGCGAGTGTAAGCGGGTGGCCCCATGTGTAGAGTAGTTTGAGGTACTCAGAGTTTTGCCCTGAGCAAGGTTAAGTAAGCTGGTGACTAATACCCCTAAAACACATAGGTAAATGGCAATATATTTAATTTGCTGACGCATACCTTGTCTCCTGTAATCAATCCAATGTGGATCCGTACAATAGGTATACGCAGTGCTGACTTAACCTTAACTGAATAGACCGTTAATGGCTATTTGATGAGGTTTATTGAGCAGCTCTAGGTTATGGCCTAGGCGTTATTAAAGCTATGAATTAGCTTACTTCTAATCCAGAGTTTAGGTTATTTATCTTGCGATGGTTCGGCTTTAAATAAGTGTTCGGAAAATTGGTGACCTAATTTTTCGGTTTTAGTGCGGATGTAATTTAGATTATCTGGATGCACACCTTGGTCAATGGGTATCCTCTCGGCTACGTTAATCCCCATCTTGATCAGAGCGGCATGTTTTTTAGGATTATTAGTCATTAAAGAGACGTGTTTGATGTTTAATTTGTCGAGCATGACTTTGCAAATATCGTAGCTGCGTAGGTCTGCGTCAAACCCTAAGTGCTCGTTGGCCTCAACTGTATCCATGCCTGCGTCTTGCAGTTTGTAGGCTTTGATTTTATTTAGTAGACCAATTCCCCTGCCTTCTTGGCGTAAGTAGAGTAACACCCCTTTACCATGGGCCACTATGCTTTCGAGGGCTTTGTGCAACTGTGCTCCACAGTCGCAGCGGGTGCTAAACAATGCATCGCCAGTTAAACACTCAGAATGAATACGAATTGGGACCACCTCGTCTTCTGTCCATTGACCATAAGACAAGGCAACATGTTCTTGTTCAGACGCTTGCTCGACAAAACCGTGAATTCGAAATTGCCCTAGCTGAGTGGGTAAATTAGCAGAGCTTACGTATTGATAGTCTTGGCTTTGATCGTTCATGAATAGTTAACTGCATTATCGTTATTTAGGTAGGCATATCTGCCTAGAGAGCGTGATGCTTATATGTGGGCATTATCTAACAAAAGACAAGTGATACCTAGTGATTTAATGGTATAAAGTTTGTCAGTGGGGCGGGTTTGGCAATTCCGTAGCCTTGGGCATAGTCGACGCCCATTTTACCTAGTTCGACCATGATATCGGTGGACTCTACAAATTCGGCAATCGTTTCCATTCCCATGGCTTTGGCTACATCTTTGATTGACTTGACCATAGCTAAATCTATTGGGTCGATGAGTATATCTTTGACAAAACTGCCATCAATTTTGAGTTGCTGAACCGGCAAATTCTTCAAATGATTGTAAGACGAAAAGCCACTACCAAAGTCGTCTAAGGCGAATTTACAGCCGAGATTTTGAAAGGTATGGATAAACTCTAACGTTTCTTCCATTTTTAAAATTGCCATACTCTCGGTAATCTCGAAACAGATTTTTTTGTAAGGGATTTTGTGTTTTTCGAACGCGTTTAATACAAATAATTTAAGTTCTTTATCTGCAAGTGAGTGCCCACTTAGGTTGATGTTCGCTTGATCTAAGTGTTGAATATGCTCTGGGTGTAACGCCAGCCATTGAAAGAAGTTTTCTATTACCCACTTGTCGATTTTGGCCGTTAAGTTATAACGCTCGGCAGAAGGTAAAAAGTCGGCCGGTGAGATCAACTTACCCCCGGCATCTTTGAGCCGTAGGAGTATTTCGTAGTGGTGGTCCGTATTGTGTTGAGTAAGAGATTGGTAATGTTGGTAATACAACTCAAATTGGTGATTGTCTATGGCTTGATTGATTTGTGATAACCAAGACAGTTGAGACTCGTAGCGCTGCACGTGTTCATCGTCTTCTGAATAGGTATGAACTTGGTTGCGACCTCGCTCTTTAGCCATGTAACAGGCGGAGTCGGCCATACTTAGCAGGTGTTCTGGGCTAACGACTCCTTCAGACCAAGAGGCTTGGCCAATGCTAATGCCTAGGGTAAATATGTGATCTTCCCAAACAAATCGGAATTCGGCTACTGCGTTAAGGATTTTGTTTGCCAGCAAATAGGCCATCTGGGCATTGTCGTTTTGCAATAAAATGCCAAACTCATCTCCGCCTAATCTTGCTAGGGTGCCTTTTGCCGAAACCAGTTTATTGAGCTTTCGCGACAGTTGATTAATTAATAAGTCGCCAGCTTTGTGGCCGCAGGTGTCGTTAACTACCTTGAATTGATCTAAGTCTAAATACAGTATCGTTAGAGCTGCACCGTTTTCTATGGCGTTTTTTAATGCCACTTTCAATTTTTTCTCGAATTCACGACGATTGAATACCCCCGTAAGAGAGTCGTGGGTCGCCATAAATTTGAGACTCATGTCTGATTTTTTACGTTCGGTAATGTCAAAAATACTCCCAAACACATAACGCTCGTTATTTTCGACTTTTATTTGTCCCGAAATCGAGAACCAAAATTCTTTACCATCGCGGCAGATTCCTTTTATTTCTTTGCCTATGACTTTGCCATGTTGATGAATTTCGCCAAGCAGTAGGTCTCGATCGTCTGGATTGGCGTAAAACTCACTGGCGTTGTCAATTGCTTCGAGCATCTGTTTTTCGTCGTCGTAACCAAACAGGCTGCACATAGCAGGGTTAACAGAAATAAGCTTGCCGTCTATGGTTGAGGTATATAGGCCTTCTGCCGAATTTCTAAATAGCTTATAAAAGCGTTGTAGATCGTTGATCACATTGAGTTGTTGTAGGGTTTGTCTGTGTGTAATCACTTTTTCGTGGGCTTCAATGGCGATGCTCACCACTAACAGGCCCAACATAGCGGCTGAATACAATAACAGCATATTCGTTTGGCTTAATAATATGCTGAAATAGGCTGAGCCTACCTGACTAACACAGCTTATTGCCACTAAAGATGCGCCAAGTATCCCCAGTAAGTTCGAGATTTTTTTGTCTGTTTCAAAGTAAAAAAACGCCAGCACTGATAGCACACTTAGTGCAAAAAATAGGGTGATTAATACCAGTAATATTTGGGTTTGGTAATCGGTTACCAGCAGTGACGCCAGCAAAATCGCGCTAAGTAAATAAAATACATGTCGCCATTTTGCGGGTATTTTTTCGAGCATACGAAAGGTGACTTTTGATGCAGATAAGAGCAAACCTGCGATTAGGACTATTGTCACCCCAGACGTGTGGGCAGTAATACCTGTGATTTGCCCAATAATGCCGCTATTGTTTAAAAATAACAGGACAAATCCTGCGTTTAGCATAGAAAACCAAAACCTAACTGGACTGCGCATAAAAATGTAGGTAATTAAGAAATAGCAACTAAGTATGGTTAACCCGCCACTGATAAAGCCTAACACTGCCAGTAAAATTTCTTCTCTGAGTAGCATGGAAGACTGTTTATCAAGAAATATGGGAAAAACTAGCGGGCCGTCATGCTTGATTCGAAAGTAAACATTCACTTGTTCTTGGCCAGGTTCGATTAAGGCAACAAAAAACCTGTGCTTAATAAAGCGTTGCGAAAAGGCACGCTCTGCGCCCATTAAATAGGTATTTAGTAAGCGAGTTTTGCTGTCTAAAACGTAAATATCCACTTGGTCGAGTAGTGGGTTGCCAATACCAAAAAAGTAGGGTGAAGTGTTTGATGAGGGGAAGCGTAACGATACCTTGCCCCACAGGCTTTGATTAGCACCGACTTGAGAGGGTTTGAAGTTTTTCTGCCAATTGGTCAGGCCTTGAATATCTGACAGTTGCATTTTGTCTGAGTTGATTGTCCATTCAACAGTATTTAGTAGGTTGATTGATTCGTGACTTTCTTCAACGTTAATAGGCTGACTTGAATGGGCGGATACTGCGACAAACATCCAGATCAGTAAGCTCAGAGGTAACATTGCAAAAAAAATTCGATTCATTCCTTCCCTTAAAAAGCTCAGCGTTGACTCCGCTACCTTCATAGTAGGCTATTTTTTGAGTGATTATAATAATAATCTGTGTGCGTTAGTCCTACTATTAATGCGTCCCATATTTTGTATGACGGCTTGTTGGCTGAATTGACTATTTTTCGCAAAGCTCCCTTCAAATAAACTATTTTGTTGTTTTGAGGTCTCAGTTATACCTAATTGCGCAAACAAGTCATGGTTGATTATTTGGAGTTTTACGCATAATTGAGGTTTTGGTTGCACCTTACTGAGGAACTCTGTGGGTTCTGTTGCAAAAGAGTGATCGAAGATCATACCTAAACCTTATATACTGAATGAACGATTACCCCTAGGGGCACTTTTAAAAAGGAAACTTTTATGAATAAGATTAAACTTTCTGCTGTTGCTTTGGCTGCTTCTTGTGTTGCGTTTTCATCGTCAGTGTTTGCTGCCGACACCGAAGCAGGAAAGGCAAAAGCCGCAGTATGTGCTGCATGTCACGGCGCTAATGGTATTTCTATGATACCTACTTATCCTAATCTAGCGGGTCAAAAAGAGCTGTACCTAGCCGCTCAGTTAAAAGCGTTTCGTTCAGGTGAACGTAAAAATATGATCATGGCCCCTATGGCGGCCAACTTAAGTGATGAAGATATTGCTAACTTATCGGCTTACTACGCTAAATTAGATCCTGCAGGCAAATAAACCTCTGTTAATGTAGTTTGGCGGGAGTTCCTTGTTCTCCAAAAAACATGTCAGCAAACTAGAGTAAGCGAATACCCTATGAAGATAGGCTATTCGCTTTTTTGTTTTAAGGCTTTTTAATGAAGAAACCCTAGCTTTTGGCATTGCTAGCTTTACCAATTTGGGCTGACCTCTTTTATCATGTTGCTTGCCATTACTCGATGGTTACGGTTTTTCTCCTTACTTAAACAGTAGATCGTCATATTTACCAAGTATGTCTTCTCATATTCGAATAAAATTATCGTTATTCAATAATCGATTCGTAAATTAGTATCTGTAGTGCTCAGAATAATTCTTATGAAAAAACTTATGAGCTATAACGGTTAGCATCTCTCTAGATGATGGTTTGTTACCTGAACAAACTGAATCACCCAAAATCATCACGTCTAAACTATTTCATCAAAGCTACCAAGCTACACTTTATTCCATAAAATGCGTGCATTGAAGTAAGCCTCAAGTAGCCCTGTCTATCCATTAACAATTTGCGTAGTAAATAAGAATTGCTGCAAAAGTAAACGACAAAGCGAGCTCAAAACAGCCAAAATATAGACCGAACCGCCCAATTTGCATGTTCAGTAGTTACACAGTTGGAATATAGTGATATAGTTGAATATATCACTAGTTCGTCTGGTGAGTGAAATTATACGTAATAACAGAGCTGAGTAGATCGTTGCCCGACCACTCAACGTCGTTTCAGCTTCCAAACGATTAATGCTCAATAAAAGGAATAAACAACATGCTGTTACAACACACACGGAACCGACTCATGTTAGGTGCAGCCCTGATAATTAGCCTCTGGAGTGGTGGCTGGTCGGTAGCTTTTGCTCAAACGCAGTTCTCAAATATAAGCACCAACACTAACAAAAGCGCAACAGAGCAAATATTACCTGCAATCAAAAAAGTGATTTCTCTAAATGAAATCCGTGCCGTTAAAATCGATGGCGCTGCTTTTTTGGAAATCATTCAAGGAGATGTTGCGCAATTAACCATTATTGCAACTGAAGACACCATGCCATTTGTAACCGTCACACGGCGAAAAAAACGAATAGAACTTCAGCTAAAAAGTTTCATTTCCAAACAAGCGGGATTCTCTAATGAGGATTTTGAATCGGGTGATGAGCAGCATCAGGAGTGGAAAATAGCTAGCCGTGACAATCATCATTTTAATGACCAACCCAGAGCCCATTTTATCTTGCAATTGCCGGAATTGGATTATATCCGTAGCACTGACGCTCAAATCGAAATGGCTTCCTTACAGGGAGCAAAACTAAAAATGGATTTTCGGGGTGCTACAAAATTCAAGTCTGGCAGTCTAAACGTTGAAAATTTGAATATTGAAACACATCAAAAATCGACCATTCATAACAACCACATCTCTAGCCGCCTATTACAAATAAAGAGTGACGACAACAGTCGACTTACACTTGGTCAAGTATTAACCACTAAAGCATCCTTCAAAACGCGACGAATGAGTCAGTTAGAACTGACAACGCTGGAGGCTGAAAATACCTATGTGGCCACGGAGCATCAATCAAGACTGCGCATATTCAAGCCCAGTAACAGTCACACTTTGAATCTTACTGCAAAACAAGATAGTGAACTGAATATAAGTCAAGTGAGCGCATCTACAACGCATGTAGCGGGATATAACCAAGCGCAGATTTCGATTCGAGAGCAGGGAGTTTTAACCGGTTCAATCAAGCACAAAGCGGTGTTATATGTCGACGGGCAACAACCTGAATTTAATTACGTATCAGCCAACGATCCAAAACGGTCAATATTAATCTCAGGAAAATCAAAGGAACTCGTTCATGAGTAAACAATGGCGAGAAGATACGCCCATCTACATCCAATTAAAGGATGAAGTGATTGATTTGATCCTCAATGGCACATACGCAGAGGGTACGTCGTTACCTTCAGTTCGCAATATTTCAGCTGAATTTAATATTAATCATTTAACCGTTGCCAAGTCTTATCAAATTTTAGTAGAGCAAGGGTTAGTCGAAAAACGCAGGGGTATGGGTATGTTTGTCAAAGCTGGCGCGCATCAACAGTTATTACAGCAACAACAACAATTATTTTTTGAACAAGAATTACCGCAGTTTATTACCCGGTTAAATCAACTCGGAATCGACAGTCAAACCATTTGTGATGCTATCGACCATCACACAGCACAATCTTTACAGGACAAGGGATCTGATCATGAATAACATTATTTCATGTCGTAATGTCAGTAAACATTACAAAAATAAACGAGGGATTCACAAATTAAATTTTGACGTAAAACCGGGTGAAATCATCGGTTTAATTGGGCCCAATGGCGCTGGTAAAACCACCTTAATGAAAGTTTTACTCGGATTGGCCCAAGCCCAAGGCTCCATCGAAGTTTTAGGAATGTCGCCAGTACAACAACGTACTGAGATCTTAAATCAGGTTAGTTTTATTGCCGATACAGCAATTTTACCCAAATGGATCACGGCCGAGCAGTCTATTGCGTTTGTAGCAGGTACGCACCCTAAATTTGATATCAACAAAGCGCGCTTAATGTTAGAAAAAACCGATGTTCCGTTTGACGCGAAAGTGAGCCAGTTGTCTAAAGGCATGATCACCCAACTGCATTTAATTTTGATCATGGCTATCGACTCCAAATTGTTGATCCTAGACGAACCAACGCTAGGTTTAGATATCCTGTATCGAAAGTCCTTTTATCAACAATTGTTAAATGATTATTTTGACCAAGATAAAACCATCATCATTACCACTCATCAGGTTGAAGAAATAGAACATATCTTGACTCGAGTTGTGTTTTTAGCCCGAGGTGAAATTGTCTTAGATGAACAAATCGAAAGGCTACAACAACGTTTTAGTGAAGCCACCGTACCACATGACCAAGCCGCAGCGATTGATAATGCGATTCAACGTTCAAAAGGTTTGGCTGGCACGACTTTATTATTTGATCATTCGGTCTGTGAACCACCAAGGTCATTACCAACTACAACCCCAAGTTTATCAGACATCTTTGTGGCGACTGTGACCCCTAATGCAGAAGGAACAAAAGCATGAACTACCTCCAAATAAAAACCTTATTCCTGCGTGAATATTGGGAAAACCGTACACCGTTATTACACATCCCCCTTGTTGTGGCTTTGGTTTGTATTCTTGGTGCTTTTGGTGGCAGTGTTGTTTTAAATTTTAAACTAGAACAGCCACAAACCAAATCTAAAACGGAACAAGATGACGCTGGTTACCAAAATCGGATTACCATATTTGATGGTCAAGACGTTTCTCAATGGCAAAATGCCACCAAGCTGCAACATCCATTTAAATATACGCCCAACAAAAATGTTGACACAAGATCGTCGACTGCAACTTACAAACGAAGCTTGGATAAAAAAGAAGTAAAACTGGTGGTTAGTAACAGTATTGCTGCCGTGTTTTTAATATTAGGTATCGTATCTAGTATCGTCTATGTGACTCGATCTTTATACCTCGATCGTATCGATAAGAGCATTTTATTTTATCGTTCAATGCCCGTGTCTGAGTCGACAAATGTACTAGTCAAAGGTGGCATCGCATTGTTTGTTTATCCATTGGTATATTTACTGATCGGATTTATTGCCACACCTATCATTACTATAGTCACGATATTAACCGCAGAATTTGGCACCTTAGGGTTATACATCAGCCAAATGGAACAAAAAGTTGGCAGTTGGTCTGTCACAGACATCCTATATTCTTGGGGACAATCTATCGCTATGTTATTGGTGTTATTAATTTACTGCGTGCCACTGTATAGCTGGATGTTGTGTTGCTCCGCTTGGGCTAAACGTTTTCCCAGCTTATTAGTTTTATCGCCTTTGGCAATCATAGTAATTGAAAAGCTCATTTTTGATCATTTATATCTAGGTCAAATGATAGAGATCTACTTCAGAAACTTCTGGGCGTTAACCCAACATTTAGTTAGTGAAAACTACATTTATATCTGGCGACTAAAACAATTTGAGTTAACCGCTAGCCTTGTGTTGAGTTTGATTTTTAGCACGGTTGTATTTTTGTACGCAGCAATTTGGGCCAGAAAATTTAGATATGAAACCGCTTAATCCATGGCTAGATCATTTTACCGCGCAGCACGTCAAATGCGCGCTGAATTTAATCGCTCCATTTTTACCAATAATTTAAAAAACGACGTAAAAAACCGTCTTAACGATACCGACTAAACCGTATTGTTTTAATCATAGAATCTAAGAGTTATTCACCATGAACATAATAAAATTATTTCTCCTCAGCGTAGCTGCTATGTGTAGCTCACTTTATAGTTATGCTGGCAGTGATTTACATACTATAGAAACAAAACATGCTCGTATTCACTTTTCCAGTGAATACCAAGCCATGGCACAACTGGTTGCCAATAAATTTGAACCCATTTATCAAGATGTGAGTAAGCGAGTGGGTTTTGAACAAAATGACAAACTCGATTTGTTAATTTCAGATAAAAATCACTCATCTAATGGCTCAGCGCTGCCATTGGCCGCAGGAAAAATAGTGACGTTACATGCCAGTTTACCGCGCTCAGAAAGTATAACTGGTGGTTATAGTGACTTTTTCGATATCCTAATTAGTCACGAATTAGTGCATAAAATCCATGTGTCTGAACCGCGTCGTAGTTGGCGTTCGTGGTTAGATCCTTACCTACTTGATGTTGATCGATTAAATCTCAAACGTTATCCACGCTGGGTTAGTGAAGGTTACGCTACATTAATCGAAAGTGAATTTACCGGCAAAGGGCGAGTAAACAATGATTATGTAAAGGCATTATTGGAACAATGGGCACTTGAGGGACAGTTACCAACTTATAGACAATTAAGTAGTCGCAGTGGCAATGGAATGGCTTATATGCAAGGCAGCGCTTTTTTAGTATGGCTACAAGACAAATACGGAAAAGAAAAGCTTCAGCAGTTATGGCGCAGAAGTACCGCCACCAAATACCGTAATTTTCATAAAGCCTTTAAGGGCCTATTTTTAGAAATGCCTAACGTGCTGTATAAGAAATTTGTGGTTGAACAAACTTACCTTGCTAAACAAGCACAGGCTAAACAAAGCCAGCAAACCGATGTAGTTACAAATAAAATCACTGAAGATGAAAATTCCGCCAAACTTTGGCAAAACAATGGTTTTATCGTGTTAAATAGCGAACCTTCACCCAATAACAAACAAATTCTACAGTTAGAGCGTGACAAAAAAGGGTTCACTCGACTTCGTGTTTTTGACTTCGCTGAAAATAAAAAAGCCAAAGAAAAGTTTATTAAAGCAAATAACAAGCGACTGAAAAAAGATCCACTTGATGTCGCCGACACCATGCCGAAAGTATTTAATAAAAAGCAAAAATATCTAGTGAAACCTGGGCGCTATTTGCGCTGGCGACAAGCTAAATGGCTTGATGATAGTCATATTTTAGTATTGCAGGCTCAACGACAAAGTAATAACGAACAAGGTTTTGAATTAGCAAAAGTAAATATCAAAACAGGGAGGGTTGAACAAATAACCCGCGAGTCGCGCATTAGTGATTACGCGGTAAATCGTGATCAACAATCAGTAACTGCGGTGAGTCAATTTGCTTTGTTCAGTCAATTGGTAAAGGTATCGTTAAATGATGGCAACGTAATTCCGTTATCAGCAAAGCATTTTAATCTACCCATGGACAACTTAACGGTTAGTCCAAGCGGTGAGCAAGTGGCGCTTATGAGCATTGAAAACGGTCAATGGAAAATTCATTTGTACCATTTTTCTAATAAAACGTGGCAAGTCATTAATTTGCCAATTAAAGGTAACTTCTTATCTTACTTACGTTGGCAAAATGATGGTTTGTACTTTAGCCATAGCGCCCAAAATGATGCTGACAAAAATAACGACTATGCGATAAATGTTTATCGCTTAAATATGCAAGAACAAACCTGGCAACAATTAACGCAAGGCATAAAACTTACCGCTCATGCCGCCAGCGTAGATGACCAGCTCTTGTTTTTAGCAACCTCAAGCCAAGGACAAGATACTTACATTAAAACAATTGAAGTTATCGACTCAGGTTCGTTTGAGCAAGTAGTGTTAACTCAAGCAAAAGAAACATCAAAAGCTAAATTGACCAACAACGCACAAGAACATTTTGCTATTAAAGATTATGGTATTGGCCCACAGGCTTTTTCTGGCAGATTTGTGGGTTTTGCGAGCAACGATGATAGAGGCGCCGGGTTTGTGGTGCGTGGTGGTGATCCGCTTGGGCGATTACGTTGGCAAGCCGGTGTCACTGAAGGAGATTTGCATCAGGCTTATGCGCTTTTAGCAAAAGGTAATTGGCTAGATATTAATTGGTTCGCTGAATACGTAAATAATACCTTTGAAAGCCCTGCGTTTACTCAAGATCTTGAACTGGTGAATATTGAAGCTTCGAAACGCCTTTACCTTAATAATGACACAAGCTGGTTAATTTCAGCGAGTGCCGGTAATTCAAAAATAGATGATTTCAGTATTGATAATTGGAAACTAAAAACAGGTATTCATTATCGCAACCACTGGAACAACCTAAGCTATGGCGTGTTTGCTAATGCACAACTGGCTGATTATCAAGGCGATAGTGCTAATTGGCAAGGCGCGGACTACAATCTAGGATTAAATTTTGGCCTTGGTAAAAAGCGCGTGAAGTATTGTTACAACGACTTTAATCTTGATGATAATGCGCCAACGCATGCCATGTTAACTTATGGCGGTATGAAAACTACGAACACTAGCCAAGTCAGTAGTCAGTTAATGTTGAATAACCGTTTGCCGCTTGCCTGGCAACAAGGCCATCAATTTAAGCAGCATCATGTTGAATTGAATGGCTTTGGGCCTAAGCTATTTTACTTAGCTCATCAAACCGATGATAACGACACCTTGCAAGCATACGGACTAGAACTTGTCATAAAAAAAGTACGTAGCGCCAGCCCGTTGCTTGACGGTTACAGTATTAATGCCGGGATCAGCTGGTTTGAAACAGAAGAGACTATCAAAGGTATAAAAACCAATCAGCAATATTACCTGTCTATTGGTTATCAATTTAAATAAGTGATGTTATCGCAAGCCCTTGTGCAATAAGTGCAAAGGCTTGCAGTGAGTACATAGGACAACTTTGAATAGCGATGGAACGGTGGGGAAACAGTTACGATCGGTGGCTTTCAACAAGCGGGGTGATAAGGCTCAAACTGAAGCTGTGAATGCCATTATGTGCTTAATTAACCAGAGTGCAGGTATTGTTAACTTTCTTCAGAGTCTTCGATTTTTAATCCCATTTCTTGCATTAATTTGCGTGCCTCTTTGGGAATAAGGTTATCGTTATCTTTTTCTAAATCTTGATCGTCGGGTAGTGGCTGGCCAGTGAAAGCGTGCAAAAATGCTTCACATAATAATTCTGAATTGGTTGCATGGCGTAGGTTATTAACTTGACGGCGAGTGCGCTCGTCGGTCAACACTTTAAGTACCTTAAGGGGAATAGAAACCGTGACTTTTTTAACCAGTTCACTTTTTTTCCCGTGTTCTGCGTAGGGGTGAATGTACTCTCCATTCCATTTTGTCGAATTAGGCATATGCTACATCTTGTTAATTTTCTCGTAGAAATTTTAAACATAACTCAGAAAATATCAACGATAGACTGCTAAACATCTTGATGGCTATTAATGTTTTCGCCTGTAACACCAAATATTTGTTAATTTACAGGGTGCCAAGGAAGCATTTAGTCTGAAATAAAGATTAAAAAAGGCGACCGAGTCGTCTAGCACTTTATGACATGGGTCTTGAGTATCACGTAAACCATTTGGTGGTAATAGATTCGATAGTTTGGTATTAATCACTATCCCAGTTCGATTTTAAAATTAACTAGAGATCAGATTTGACCATGCCATTGCCGACGGATTTCAAACAAACAGCCAAAAATTTATTGCATACCGCACAACCGTTTACCAAATTATTTGTTGAGCAGTGTAAGCACGACAAAATTACGGTTTCAGCAGGGCATTTGGCCTATGTGTCTTTGCTGTCTTTAGTGCCATTTATTATGGTGTTTTTCACGATTTTATCGGCTTTCCCTGCTTTTGCTGAGGTACGTGGTGAACTAGAAAGTTTAGTGTTTGAAAGCTTTATTCCGACCAGAAGCGGTCAGGTGCAAGGGCATATTGCGGATTTTGTAGACAATGCTTCTGGGATGGGCGGCGTAGGGGTGTTGTCTCTTGTGGTTGTGGCCCTAATGTTAATATCTAACATAGATAAAACCTTAAACAGAATTTGGGATGCAACTAACGTCAGGCCCGTGGTGTATACCTTTGCGATTTATTGGATGGTTTTGACCCTAGGGCCGCTGTTAATGGGCGCAAGTGTTATCGTTAGCTCTTATTTGGTGGGGTTAGCCAATTTTGCTGAAGAATACTCGTTTGGCTTAACCACTATGCTGTTAAAAGTTGTGCCTTTTATCACATCGGTTTGTGCATTCTTTTTGGTGTACATGTTGGTGCCAGTGAAACGTATTGATGCTAAACATGCTGCTGCTGGGGCCTGTGTGGCTGCTGTGTTATTTGAGCTAAGTAAAAAGGGGTTTGCGTTTTACGTGACGGCCTTTCCGTCTTATCAAGTGATTTACGGGGCGTTGGCTGTTATTCCCATTTTATTTGTATGGGTGTACTTGTCTTGGATTGTTGTACTAGTGGGGGCTGAGTTTACGCGAACCTTAGAGATATATACCCAAGACGAATCTGAAGATGCGTTTACCGATGATCCAGATGATGAACCTAAGGCTGTTAATTCTAATAAAAGCGCTAGCTCTTAGGGAGCTAGCGGCCTTAATGGGACAGAAGTAAGCGGCTAGTCTGCTGCTTTTTCCTGTGTCGTTAGTTTTTTTCGAGGCTAGAAATAAATTGATTCGATTCTGATATGGCTTTGTTCATTTCTGAAATCAATTGATTAATTTCTTTTTTGATCCCGCCAAACTCTCCTTGTAGGGCACCAATCGCACTCGCATTAAGGTTATGCTTTAGATACAAAACATTGTCATTTAAAGCCGATAACACGGGCTGCATTTTACTTTCGGCGCGGCGCATAGTGCTTACCAGTGATTTGTAACGTCTCTGTGTATCTCTTAATTGGCGACTACTATCGCGTTTAAAAGACGCGTTAGTATAAGTGTCGATTTCTTCTTGCCACTCGTCAAATAATGCTTCGGCAACGCTCTCTACTTTGTCTATGCGGCCCGATACTTGTTCCGCTGAGGCTTTGCTGGCTTCGTACTGATCTCTTAGTTCTTCGTAGACATCTTGTAATTTGCCGCCATCAAAATTAACCAGTTGGCTAAACTCTTCTAACGCAGAACTAAACTGTTGCTGTGCATCTTCTTGAGAGTCTTTGGCATCTTCTACGCGGTCAACTAATATGTCGCGTTTTTCTACGCCTAACTTCTCCCATGCTGCGTAGTAAGCAGATTGACATGAAGCGAGCAAAGCTACTAAAGCAAAGCTGATAAGAATTTTCATGGTTATCCCTTATATTTAGCTGCGTCGATTATTGCCCAAACATGGAAAATAAATCCGAAGACCGCCATAAAAAATAAAACGCCCGTTGCGGCTAACGCATAATTGACCCAAACCAATAAAAAAAACAGTATGGCAGCCATGATTCTGCCTTGTACTAATTGGCCCAAACCCGCGATAAAAATATTACATATTGCGGCGATAACGTTGCCGCCTGACCCTTGACCCGACATATTTACTGCTCCTAAATTTTTCAAAATGAATATAAGATTTCATGAGTAAATTAAATCATAATGAGTTAATAAACAAATATGAAATCACAATACTTATGACCAGCCTTTTCCCCAGCATTACTCCATTCAAAACAGAGATGTTAGATGTATCTGACGGCCACAGTGTATATCTTGAACAAAGTGGCAGTCCAGGTGGCATTCCTGTGGTTGTATTACACGGAGGGCCCGGCGCAGGAATAGGCACTGAATATCGACGCTTTTTCGACCCCAACAAGTATTGGATTATTGGGTTTGACCAAAGAGGATGTGGGCAATCACTGCCGTTTGGCGAGCTTAATCACAATACCAGTCAGCACTTAGTTGATGACGTGTTGGCAATTCAACAACACTTGGGTATCGATAAGTGGCTGCTATTTGGCGGCTCATGGGGCTCGACTTTAGCTTTGCTGGTGGCGATTGCCGCGCCGGCTAAAGTCTCGGGTATGATTTTGCGAGGTATTTTTTTAGGACGAGAGCAAGACTATCAGTGGTATTTAGATCCTAAAGGTGGTGCGGCTCAATTGTTCCCTGATTATTATCAGGCGTTTCTCAAGCCCGTTGAGGCTATGTTAGGCAGGCGTTCAATTGTAGATGCCTATTCGAGTGTGTTATCGGGCAGCAACGACATACAAAAAATGGCTGCGATTAAAGCCTGGTGTTTGTGGGAGGCGCGGATTAGTCGGTTGCATACTGAATATAGTGAAGAGGACTTATCGGATAATCTCAACCGTGCCATTAGCTTGGCTTTGCTAGAGTGTCATTACATAGTGAATAAGTGCTTTGTGCCAGAAAACTATATTTTGGAGCACGCAGATAAGCTTGCAGGTATCCCTGGGACTATCGTTCATGGCCGCTACGATTGTGTTTGTAAGGTAGAAAGCGCATATGCCCTGAGTCAGGCATGGCAAGAAAGTCAGCTACATATTATCCCTAATGCGGGGCACAGTAGCGCAGAACAGGGGGTGACAAAGGCCCTGTGCCAAGCCACTCAAGCAATGGTTAAGTTTTTTGAGGAGAAGCAATGATAGCCCTAATCCAACGCGTAAAGCACGCTCAGGTTGAGGTTGACAATCAGGTGGTGGGGCAAATAGGCCAAGGGATGTTGGTGTTATTGGGAGTAGAAAAAACCGATACTCAGGCGCAAGTAGAAAAACTCTGTCAAAAGGTCATCCGCTACCGAATATTTGCCGACGAACAAGACAAAATGAACCTTAACGTGCAACAAGTTGGAGGGGAATTGTTGGTTGTATCTCAATTTACGTTAGTTGCTGATACGCAAAGTGGTAATCGTCCGAGCTTCTCAAGTGCTGCGCCGCCCGAACTAGGCAAGCGTATGTACGAAGCGTTTTTATCAGAAGTAAAACAAAATGGCCTAGTATGCGAGGCTGGGAGGTTTGGTGCAGATATGCAGGTATCCCTAGTAAACGACGGACCCGTGACCTTTCAACTTAAGGTCTAATGCCGTTTAGGGTATAAGTTAAAAATTTGCTGCAAACTCATATATACGTTTTAATGGTCAGCCTTGTTTTGACAATGGAAGTACAGGTTAGATGTTTAAAATTGACACACCTAGTAGTGAACAAGACTTTATCGAGTACTTTGCATTTAGGTGGAAAATGCTCAGAGCCCCTTGGAAAGCTCCCTTAGGCTCTGAGAAAGACGAATACGAACAAGTTGGCCAACATCGAATGATCCGTAGCTTAGATGGCGACGTGATTGCTGTGGGCCGTGTTCATATGAATTCTGCTGAAGAAGCGCAAGTGCGGCATATTGCGGTAGAAAAGGCGTTCCAAGATAAAGGTCTAGCTAAAATGCTTTTAGCATCTTTGGAGTCTATCGCTATTAGCGAAGGGGCCAAGCAGATTGTATGTAATAGCACTCAAACGGCGATCCCTTTCTTTTCTAGTGTAGGCTTTCAAATTGACGACAATTCGCCTAATGAACTTGGTGGGCAACAACGTCAGCAAATGATCAAGAAATTAGTCGACCCTAGCACTATCACACTTCACCCCATTTGGTGTAAACAGCTGCAAGACACATGGACCGAGATGATCCCGATCAGCGAACATATGGGCATCAAATTGCATCAATACACTGGCCGTACCCTAGAAACCCGAGCCTCTCTGAACAAGAATATTAACTTACACGGCACTATGTTCGCCGGCAGTATTTTCTCGTTAGCGACCCTGACGGGTTGGGGCAGTTTATTCTTGTTGCTAAAAGAAAAACAATTAGACGGAGAGATAGTGTTAGGTGACGGGAATATTCATTATCATAAGCCCATCACGATGCAGCCTAGAGCTGTTTGTCATGTTGAGTCTATAAAAGGAAAGTTTGAGCCACTGAGTTTACGCAAAAAAGCGCACTTTGACGTTACCGTTGCTATTTTAGATGGCGATAATGCAGTAGCAGAATTTACGGGTAAGTTTTGGATATTACCTTAATCTTTGCAGGTCAGGCAGTGTTTAACAGAAACAAAAAAAGCGCTAGATAGCGCTTTTTTTAGTTGTGTCATTAATGATTAGGCAGCCATTGCGCCCTGCAATTTCTTCATTGCATTTTTCTCTATCTGACGAACACGCTCTGCAGAAACTTGATATTTGTCCGCAAGATCTTGTAGCGTAGTTTTGTCGTCTGACAACCAACGAGTTTGAATAATATGCTGACTACGTTCGTCTAAGGTTTTAAGCGCAGCATATAAGCGACCTGACGCATTAGCGTCCCAGTCGGCATTGACTACGTCAGATTCTACGTCGGCAGTTTTATCTTCTAAGTATTGGGCCGGAGAGAAATTACCACTCTCATCGTCATCTGCTGATAAGTCAAATGCTTGGTCTTGGCTGCTCATTCGAGCTTCCATTTGCAATACTTCCTTGGTGCTTACGCCTAGGTCTTCTGCTACCTTTTGTACTTCGGCATGAGAGAACCAGCCAAGACGTTTTTTATTCTTACGCAGATTAAAAAACAACTTACGTTGGGCTTTAGTGGTAGCAACTTTTACAATTCTCCAGTTACGTAACACAAACTCATGTATTTCAGCTTTAATCCAATGTACCGCAAATGAGACTAAGCGGACACCTACTGTAGGGTCAAAACGCTTTACGGCTTTCATTAAGCCTATATTACCTTCTTGAACTAAGTCAGCTTGAGGCAAGCCATAGCCAGCGTAAGATTTTGCGATGTGCACAACAAATCTTAGGTGCGACATAATAAGCTTTCTTGCTGATTCAAGATCGCCATCTTCTTGAAGGCGTTGCGCAAGGCTTCGTTCTTCTTCTGCCGTAAGCATGTCAATGCTGCTTACTGCCTGCATGTAGGTCTCTATACTGCCTGTCTGCGGAACGGATAATGTTAGTGCGCGAATATCTGTACTCATTCAAATCTCCTAGTACGCTATATGTCTTGATGCTAGCAAAATTAAAAACGGATCGCGACATTAAAATAGGCCTATTTCGTTAATTAGTAGACCGTCAATTACAGCAAAAATTCCAACTATCCTCTGTTTTGGGCCGTTTGTTTAAAATTCAACCAAAAACCTCTATAAAATCGACTTTTTTACGTATTATTTAAACAACGGGATTACTTTATTTTGTCATTCTTTTATGAACAACAGATGAACCTATGGTAGCGTGCGTCTCAGTTTAACAAGGCCTATTCACCTTGCTCTCAATCGTTTGGCGAAAAAGTAGGCATTAAACGATTACCGTTAATTATGCAAAATTATACCTTTGAGTATTAGACAAAGGCCTTGGTAAGCGATAGATTTACGTGTAAATAATCATCACTTACCTGCTATGCGATGATTTTGCAAAACTTCGCATGTATTAGATACTCGCCGCTGATGGACCATGATAATTTTATAGGAATACCATGTTTGCTTTTATTGCTCGCCAACCGATTTTAGACACAGCTAAAAATGTCTTCGCGTATGAATTGTTGTTTAGAGATGGAAAAAATAATTGTTACCCGTCAGCAGAGAAAAGTGAAACAACAGAAAAGTTGATTGCACAAAAGTATCGAACCCTCGCCTTAGATGATATTTCATGTAGTAAAACCTCATTTATTAACTTTCAATCAAATTCTATAGCAGACGACCTGAGTTCATCCCTTGATCCAGAAAATGTTGTGATTGAATTGTCTGCTGGAAGCAGCAAAATGGACGAATTGACCCATGTCTGCCAACAAGTAAAAAAAATGGGGTATAAAGTTGCGTTAGAGAACTGCCGTGTTGAAAGCGATATGTCGCAACTATTGCCTTATATAGATTTGCTCAAGGTTAAAACTGAGCGTAGTGAGTACGATAGTTTGTCTAGAAATATCAATCAATTTTTGGATGCAAACGTTAAATTAATTGCCGATCAAGTGAATACTCATGAAGACTTTCATATTTGTAAAGGCGTGGGGTTTGATTATTTTCAAGGGTACTTTTTCTCTAAACCTGAAGCGGTTTCTCATCAACAACTGCCAACCTCTAAGTTAACCCTAGTAGAGTTGATGGGCGCAAGCTCCAGTGCTACTTTCGATTTAGAAGGTATCAATCGTGTTATTGAGCAAGACGTAGGTTTGTCGTATATGTTGTTGCGATTTATCAACAACCCCACCATCAACAAACGCTATAAAATAACCTCTCTGCGCCATGCGTTAAATTACATGGGCGAAGTTGAAATCAAAAAGTTCATCGCTCTGTTAGCGCTTACTAACTTATCCGACGACAAACCCTTAGAGTTGATTCACTTATCCTTAGTCAGAGCGAAGTTTTGTGATCTGGTTGGTATTGAAAAAAACCTTGGTAGTAATCCTCCCACCGCATTTTTAGTGGGATTGTTTTCTATGCTCGATGCTTTACTAGACAGAGATATGCAAACCTTAGTCGAAAAGCTCCCTCTGGTCGAAGAGGTTAAATTAGCCTTATGCGGCGCGCAAAATGACTTATCCGTTTATTTAATGCTGGCAAAAGCCTTCGAAAGTGGCAATTGGCTTAAGGTTATTCGGATTTCTAAAGTATTAGAAATTGATCAAAAACTTCTACATAGCCTATTCAACGAAGCAGTACTTTGGGGGAATGGGGTGCGACGTTCTATTTCTCCCCATTTCCCAGAGGCACAAGCTAAGTAACTTACACTCTGTACAAGTAAGCTGATTTAATGGGTAGTGATGATAGATATTGCAGATTGATTGTATTGAGAAATCAATCTGCTGGTGTGAAGGTGCCGAGTACTGCTGGACGGGCGGCACCGGTTACGCTGGTAATGTTACCCGGTATCTTTTGGATATAAGCGTATGCGAGCCATGCAAAGGCCATCGCTTCAACGGCATCTGCGGCGACCCCAAGTTCTTCTGTTGTGAACACGTCACATTCGTGCAGTTCTGATTCCAGTTCTTCTAATAAAAATTCGTTAAGGGCTCCGCCTCCGCAAACATAAACCTCTTGGACCTTGGGCAGGGCTTTGATGTGCTGAACTATGCTTCTAGCGGTAAATACCGTTAGGGTTGCTTGCACACATTGGGCTGAGGGTTGTGGATCTAGGCTGGCCAGTTGTTGGGTTAACCAGGTTGGGTTGAACATTTCTCGGCCCGTACTCTTGGGGTGAGGCTGAGTAAAATAGGGGTGAGCCATAAGTTGGTGTAATAACGCTAGGTTGACTGAGCCTTGTGCGGCCCATTGGCCCTTGTCGTCGTAGTTTTTGCCTGTGTGTTGTTTGCACCAAGCGTCCATCAAGGTATTGCCTGGGCCTGTGTCAAAACCAACTATACCCTGCCGATCGTTAGCAGGTAAGTAGGTTAAGTTAGATATGCCCCCAATGTTCACTACCACGCGGTTTTTGTCTTTGTGGGCAAAAACATTATGATGAAACGCTGGAACCAGAGGTGCGCCTTGTCCGCCGAGTGCGATATCTTTTCGCCTAAAGTCAGCTATGACATCTATGCCAGTGGCAATGGCTAAGGTGTTCGGATCGCCTATTTGCAGACTAAAGCCACAATCGCCATTAGGCATGTGCCGTATTGTCTGGCCATGAGAGCCAATGGCAATAACTTGATCTGGGCTAATATAGTTATCTTTTAGCAGCGCTAAACTGGCCTGAGCGAAGACCTTAGCCACTTCTCTGTCGGCTTGACCCATGCTCTCAATTTCATTGCTTTGCGGCGCGCAAAGTTGATGTAATTGGTTCAATAGTTGGGCTGGGTAGGTAAAGGTTTGACTATCGAGTAATCTTGGGTGGGGCCCAGAAAAATCTACCAATGCAACGTCTACACCATCCATACTGGTGCCAGACATTAAGCCAAGATAAAATTGAGACACTGTCTTCCTTCTTTACTGAGCCATTTGCTTAGCGCATGGCTAGCATAATGCGTTTGTTGTTATCTAATTGAGCTAGGCGTTGTGTCGCGAGTAATTGAAACTTGTCACGCTCTTTTTTGGCGATAGGCTGGGCTTTGGGTAGCTTTACTGTACGCGGATTTCTGTGTACGCCATCGACTAAAAATTCGTAATGTAAATGTGGGCCGCTTGCCAAACCCGTTGCACCAACTGTCCCTATTATTTGCCCTTGTTTAACGCTTTGCCCTGTTTTAACTTTGCGTTTAGTAAAGTGAAGGTATTTAGTGACGTACTTTTCACCGTGCTGAATAAATACGTAATGGCCGTTAAATTTATTATAGGCTGACTTAATAACCTTACCGTCACCGGCAGCCATAACGGGTGTGCCGCGACTGGCTGCATAATCTACGCCTCGGTGCGCTTTCCAGCGTTTTTGTACTGGATGAAAACGCTTAGGTTTGAAAGATGAACTAATATATTTAAAGTTTACCGGCGCACGTAAAAAGCTCTTACGCATGCTTCTGCCCTCAGGTGTGTAAAAGTTGCCGTCTGAGTAGCGGATGGCGGTATAGGTCTCTCCTCGATTAACAAACTGGGCCGCAACTATATCGCCATTCTCGATAAATTCGCCATCAATAAAGCGCTCTTCGAACATAACATAAAAGCTGTCGCCTTTGCGTATGCCTAAGGCAAAATCGACATCCCAACCAAATACGCCAGCTAGGCTCATTATTTGGTTGTCGGTGAGTTTAGCTTCAACGCCAGCATTCCAAAAGCTATTGTTTATTTGGCCTTGCGCATAATTAATGCGCGTATCGACAGGTTTGCTATGAATAGCGCTGCTGAAGGTGTTGTCTGGGGTTTTAACAATACGCAATGTATCTGTAACCGAAAACGCATAATCAAGCTGAGCGAGTTTACCGGCTTTGTCTATGGTTAATTCGAGTGACTCGCCAGGCTTCATTTTCAATAGTTTTTTGGCTAGGTCGCCAGCTCGGCTGACCCGATAGGTTTCTTGAGGAGAAAGGCCTGCCCGTTTAAAAATTAACGCCAGGTTATCACCTTTACTCACCGTGAAGATTTGTGTATCAAGTTCCTCAGTTGGCTCTTGAGGCTGGCTAGAGGCTAAATTTTGGTAATTGATATCTAGGCTGTAACGTTTACCAATTTCTAACTCTGGCAATTGTGATTCTGGTAAGGAAGACTTTTGGCTAGGTATTAGCACCACTAGCAATAGCACAGCTAAAACTGTGACTATCAAAAAACGATGTAACTTAGGCAGTGCTAGTAACGCGTTAATCATAACCGAGCATGTATTACAAAAAATTCACTTAACCTGAGAATATATCCATTAGATCCGGTTTTCCAGCCCAACATAGGTTTTTAACCACTTTGAGAGTATTTTATTGCGCTTTCTTCGCGTATAAATGCGCGGCTTTTCCTTTCATTGCAAAGGCTACACAAGTAAAATGCGAGCCATCTTATAAATCCCAAATTGTTGTGTAGGTTTTAAAAATGTCAGATTGGCAAAATGCAATGGCTGAGATCCAGCGTGGTGCAGAAGAAATACTTATTGAAGAAGAGCTAGTTACTAAGCTAAAAGAGGGCAAACCCTTAAAAATAAAAGCTGGCTTTGATCCAACCGCGCCAGACTTGCATTTGGGGCATACGGTTTTGATAAATAAGTTGAGAACCTTTCAACAGCTTGGTCACGAGGTGATTTTTCTGATTGGTGACTTTACCGGCATGATTGGCGACCCTACAGGGAAAAACGTCACGCGTAAGCCTTTAACTAAAGCGGATGTATTGGCCAACGCAGAAACCTACAAAGAACAAGTCTTTAAAATTTTAGACCCTGAGAAAACCACTATTCGTTTTAATTCAGAGTGGATGGACGAACTAGGCGCAGCAGGCATGATTAAACTTGCCGCTAATCAGACCGTGGCTCGTATGTTAGAACGTGATGATTTTAAAAAGCGCTATGCGGGTGGCCAACCTATTGCTATTCACGAGTTTTTGTATCCTCTTGTTCAAGGCTGGGACTCGGTGGCCCTTCAATCTGATGTAGAGCTTGGCGGAACTGACCAGAGATTCAATTTATTGATGGGGCGCGAGCTGCAAAAATCTGAAGGCCAGAGACAGCAAACCGTTTTGATGATGCCTCTGTTAGAAGGGTTAGACGGCGTACAAAAAATGTCTAAGTCTTTAGGAAATTACATTGGTATCACAGATGCGCCCAACGATATGTTTGGTAAAGTAATGTCAATTTCTGATGATTTAATGTGGCGTTACTACGAGTTATTAAGTTTTAGGCCAAAAGCTGAAATTGACGAGTTAAAAGCTCAAGTGCAGCAAGGGGCTAACCCTCGCGATTGCAAAATTGAACTCGCAAAAGAGTTAATCGCACGTTTCCACACTGAGCAAGATGCCGAAGCTGCTCATAACGACTTTATTCAACGTTTCCAGAAAAATCAGATCCCGGATGAGATGCCAGTATTCGATTTTACTGTGAACCAAGAAGGGTTAAAAATCGCAAACGTGCTCAAAGATGCTAATTTAACTAGCTCGACATCTGATGCTATGCGCATGATCAAACAAGGTGCAGTTAAGCTTGATGGAGAAAAGGTTAGCGACACTAAGTTTAGTTTTACCTCTGAGCAAGAGGTGGTGCTTCAAGTCGGTAAGCGTAAGTTTGCTCGGGTAAATTTCCACCTCGCATAATTCGAGACTTGATTTAAGGTAAGGGTATGGCTTAGCAGGTTTGCGAATAGATTAAAAAAGGGCTTAAAGCCCTTTTTTTACAATTAATGTCTGAAAGTGACTATTCAATTTTAGGCTGAGCAACAGGTCGTCCAGCTTTTTGCCAGCCGAGCATGTCACCGTCTAAATGTTGCAACTGCTTAAAGCCTTCTCTGCGTAATACTTTGGCCGCTTTACCCGCACGATAACCTGAGCGGCAATAGAGTACGACGTTTGTTTCTTTGGGCAGTCCTAATGTTGACGCATCACTTTGTATATCAGACAAAGGAATATTGATTGCACCAGGAATATGCCCTTGCTGATATTCTTTTGGAGTGCGCACATCGATTAGGGTGTAAGCTGCCTGGTCGAGTTTGAGTAAAGCTTCTGGTTCGACTTTATCGACTGTAATGGCAAAGCTCGAAAAACTGAATAGGCCAGCTAGGGTATACAATAATTTATTCAACATACTAAATCTCCACGTCCTTAGGTGAGTGTTGGGTCTGGCAGTTCTGCCTTGGTTTCAGTTTAATAAGACAACACTAAACGTATTTTTATTTCACACTTAATGCGGTAAATAAAAATAACAAGGTTAACCAACTCAATTTAGTCAAGCTAAGTAATATTTGAATGCGAGCTAAGTCTGTAAATACCACTTGGCGCTCGGCGCCACATTTGATGTTACGTATTTTTCTCCCAAAATAGAATGCAGGTCCCCCTAATTCTATGCCCAGAGCGTGTCCGCCTATGTGAAGTAAATAGGCACGAGGCTGGCTAAAGCCCTGTTTGGATAAACAGGCTAGCAGCGCTTGGCTCGAAACACGACTTAGGGCAAAGGTTAGGCCGGTTAAAACAGTAGCGGGCCATTGCAAAATCTGGCTGAGGTGAGCAGCAAACCAGCCAAACGTGCCTAACTTGGGGTTTTGATAGTGCCAATGCTTGGCGCATTCGTATATCACTCGATATAACAAAGCGCCAACGCCTCCGGTTAAGACAAACCAAAATACGACCCCCGAGAATTGATAGGTAAATTTGAGTATTAAGGTTTCGCCGCTGGCTTTGATTAAGCCTACGGGTGATAACGCCTGAGTTTCTCGCAAAACCTGCAAAGCAAGGGTTTGTCTGGCCAGTATTTTTTTGTTGTGTTTTAGGTGTGAGGCTACTTTGCTACACGTATCTCGGGTGTCTTGTAGCCTTAATGCTATAATCAGTAATACGAATTCAAAAAAGACGGGAAACTGCGACCAATAAACCACAATTGAGGCGGTTAACCCCACTAAAAATACGATTAGGCAACAAGCCAAAGCGCCTGATATTTTATGTTGCCTTGGGGAGTCGGTGGCCTTGGGCAGTACTTTTTGTGTAACCCTCACCAGTGATAGTTTTATCAGTGTTAGGGGGTGATATTTGTCGGGCCAAGGGAAGTAAGCTTCGAAAACAACCGCAGCCAATAAAGTGATATACGCTATTACCTGCGGTTGCCACAATGCTTCTAGTATCTTGTCAATCAAGCTGAATTAGCTTTGGGTTGCGCGATAATAGGTTTGTATGGTCTCCATAACTAACTCAGCAGAGTGCTTGGCAGCTTTCTCTAAGTAGGTTTGAAAAGTAACCGTTGAAGCCTTGCCGGCAATATCTGATAGAGAGCGGATCACCAAAAAGGGTAAGCCAAGTAAATAGCAGGTTTGACCTATAGCCACACCTTCCATTTCGGTCGCACAGACTTGAGGGAAATTATCGCGAATACGCTGGGCAGCTTCATCGGTACAGATAAATGAGTCGCCAGTACAAATTAAGCCTTGTTCCAATTGGATGCCACTTAATTTTTGACCTGCTTGTAACGCTGCGTCGACTAGGGCTTGATCAGATTGGTAGTCGGCGGGCATACCAGCATTTTGACCGAGCTCGTAGCCGAAATTGGTTAGGTCGGCATCGTGATGACGCAGACTCGTGCCAATAACAATATCGCCAATATTGAGGTGCGCAGAGAATCCGCCCGCAGAGCCAGTATTAATAACATAGTCTGGCTTGAAATAATGGATCGCAGATACCGCGGATACCGAGGCCGCGACTTTACCAATGCCGCATTTAACTATGCACACATCGACTTCGCCCAGTTTCCCAACATATGCGTTGAGGTGGTCAATTTTGGTTTCTGTGCACTGCTCAAGGGCGTCACGTAATAACGTTATCTCTTCGTCCATTGCGCCTAAAATCGCTACTTTCATCATGGGTACTCGTCTGAAATTTGTCGCTAGTTTAGTATGGATTGCAGGTGTTTATCTACCCGAAACTTTGCTTTCGCTCTGCCACAAGCGCCAGACCATACCAATGGCTATGGAGACGTTACTGGTTTCTCTAAATAGCGGACTGTTTTTATTGGCAGCACCTGAATGTAACGAAACACGTCCTCCAACAAAGATCCTCAGGTCTTGGGTGGCATCAAACGACATAGACAACCCAATGTTGGTGCCTAAATAGCCACTTTTAGCATCAAAAGCTGGGCGTTGATTGGTAACAAAAGCTGAGTCGACTTGGTAAAAGTAATCATGTAATTGCTCGCTCGCCCATACCGGTGAAATACGAATGGCTAAGGCGGTCTCTTCGCTTAACCAGCCTCGTTGTCGGTAGGCAAGCTGTGGCTGGAAAACATAGCCTCTATGCTGAATGCCTGAAAAGTCAGTTGAGAATGCCGCTCTGGCTTGTAAATTAAAAAATAATTCACTTTTACCCTGATGTTGAAACTCAAATTGCCCGAGCATCAATCGTAGTTGCGGGCCGACTTCAAATAAAAAGTCTAGGTCTGGCATATCTTCACGAGTGGGGTTGTCATCTGAATTTGACCCAAAAGATGCCGCCAAAGATAAATCGAGCTCATACCCTTTTTCGTCCACCGCAACCGCTCTGGCTATCGAGCCGTCGCCAATTCGCAATACCTCTCCTCTATAGATAAGGTAAGGCGCAGCAATGATATTTGTATCGTTTTGATTGGCCGCTGGATAAACCGGTGCGTTAAATACAGCGGCAAATGCTCCAACTTCCCATACTGGCCTTAAATCTTGCTCTAGAGTGATATCTTGTTGCCCATGGCTGTGCCAAGTAATTAGAGCAAGTAGCGAACCGAGCAAATACTGTTTCAAAGGGATCCCTTACATTTAAAATTTCATTAATTAGCCTCAATACTACGTCCTTTTGATTAGGGCTGATCTTTTTTATCAAATTTTGTTAAACCTGCCCTTGAGATCGTTTTAGCTAGCCCCATCTCTGCACGCAGAACATAGTTCTATTTAAACAAAAATTTCGGTTAGCTGTGAGCAGTTAACCATTAGTGCCTAGGTTCTAGGCAAAAAACACTATTAACATTGGAATTTTCAGGAGATTTGAAAATGGCAATTCGTCCTTTAAACGATCGCGTTATCGTTAAACGTCACGAACAAGAAAGCAAATCTGCAGGTGGCATTGTATTGACAGGCTCTGCAGCAGAAAAGTCGACTCGTGGTGAGGTAATCGCGGTAGGTAATGGTCGTGTGTTAGATAACGGCGACGTAAAAGCTGTCGATGTAAAAATCGGCGATATCGTTATTTTTAACGATGGTTATGGCGTTAAAACTGAAAAGTTAGATGGCGAAGATGTGCTCATCTTAAGCGAAAACGACATTTTAGCCGTTGTTGAATAACCCAACCGTTAACTAAATTTTAGAGGAATATTAATCATGGCAGCAAAAGAAGTACGTTTTTCTGACGACGCTCGCGTAAAAATGCTTGCAGGTGTCAACATCCTTGCAAACGCAGTAAAAGTAACGTTAGGTCCTAAAGGCCGTAACGTAGTTTTAGACAAATCATTTGGTGCACCTACTATCACTAAAGATGGTGTATCTGTTGCTAAAGAAATCGAATTAGAAGATAAATTCGAAAATATGGGCGCTCAAATGGTTAAAGAAGTGGCGTCAAAAGCAAATGACGAAGCCGGCGACGGAACCACTACTGCGACTGTATTAGCTCAAGCTATTGTGACTGAAGGTCTTAAGTCTGTTGCAGCGGGTATGAACCCAATGGATCTGAAGCGCGGTATCGATAAAGCCGTTAAAGTGGCAGTGGAAGAATTAAAAGCCCTTTCTGTACCTTGTGCCGATAGCAAAGCTATCGCTCAAGTGGGGACTATCTCTGCCAACTCTGATTCTGAAGTAGGTGATTTAATCGCCGAAGCAATGGATAAAGTAGGTAAAGAAGGGGTCATCACGGTTGAAGAAGGTCAATCTCTACAGAACGAATTAGACGTTGTAGAAGGTATGCAATTTGACCGCGGATACTTATCTCCATACTTCATGAACAACCAAGAGAACGGTACGGTTGAGCTAGACAGCCCATTCATTCTGTTAGTTGACAAAAAAGTGTCTAACATTCGTGAATTACTGCCTACCCTTGAAGCCGTTGCTAAAGCATCTAAGCCTTTGCTTATCATTGCTGAAGACGTCGAAGGCGAAGCATTAGCTACGTTAGTTGTGAATAACATGCGTGGCATCGTTAAAGTTGCTGCGGTTAAAGCGCCAGGCTTTGGTGATCGTCGTAAAGCTATGCTTCAAGATATTGCAACCTTGACTGGCGGCACTGTGATTTCTGAAGAAATCGGTTTAGAGCTAGAGAAAGTCACTCTTGAAGATTTAGGTACAGCTAAACGTGTAGTAATCAACAAAGACAATACAACTGTTGTTGACGGTGCTGGTGAAGAAGACGCAATTCAAGGTCGTGTTGCTCAAATTCGTGCGCAAATCGAAGAGTCTACGTCTGATTACGACAAAGAGAAACTTCAAGAACGCCTAGCTAAGTTAGCTGGTGGTGTTGCGGTAATTAAAGTGGGTGCTGCCACTGAAGTTGAAATGAAAGAGAAAAAAGACCGTGTTGAAGATGCACTTCACGCAACTCGCGCTGCTGTAGAAGAAGGCGTGGTTGCTGGTGGTGGTGTGGCACTAGTACGCGCGGCGTCTAAAGTCGTTGACCTAGTAGGCGACAACGAAGACCAAACTCACGGTATTAAACTAGCATTACGAGCTATGGAAGCGCCTCTACGTCAAATCGCAGCAAACGCAGGTGCTGAGGCCTCTGTAGTGACTAACGCGGTAAAAGGCGGCGACGCTAACTTCGGTTACAACGCGGGTAACGATACCTACGGCGACATGCTAGAAATGGGTATTTTGGATCCAACTAAAGTAACGCGTTCAGCTCTGCAATTTGCAGCATCAATCGCAAGCTTAATGATCACTACCGAAGCTATGATAGCCGACGCTCCAGCAGAAGCTGCAGCAGCCCCAGCTATGCCTGATATGGGCGGCATGGGCGGTATGGGTGGTATGGGTGGCATGATGTAGGGGATTTTCCACTACATTTTAGCCCAATCAGCTAAAACCCAAAATACTGGAAAGCCCAAGCAAATGCTTGGGCTTTTTTTATTTATACCTAAGCAATATTGATAAACTGGGTTGGTTAGCATTTTATCTGACGTTTTCAATATCACAGCGGAATAGACTCTTGTGTGCAGCAGATGTTGAATAACGCCAAAACCATGCATCTGCTTTTCTTGTCTGAGCCCGTGGGTAACTACTGGAGCAGCAACGCACTTAAACAGCCCTTGCTCCCTATGGCGTCATAAGACAGCAATGGGCTATTTTACGGCAAACTGTAATGAAGTTAATCTTCAAGCTTGGTCAAAAACGCTATTTGACGCTCCAATTGAATTCTTTGCTTTTGTCCCCAAACAAAAATGCCAGCACAGAAAAGGCTCCCACCTAAAGCGATACCTCCGACTAAATAGTGCTTAAACTCTAGCGCTTTATTCAGTGCAACAAAGCCAATCACACCTATCAAAAACAACATTATTACAAAGACTATCGACCCAATGATTCGGCTAAATGACAGATATTTCAGATTAATTTTAGATTGCTCAAGTAAAACAGTTACATGTTTTTGGGTACTGTCTGTTGATGCTGCAATAAAACGTTTTGACGAAAAAAATGTATAGACTCCATGGGATAGCGCCATGACTAAAAACACTGAATATAAAATGATATCCGCAATAGAGGGTAATCCTATATACATCTCGGAAATGACGTAGCCGGCAAGGGCAATACTTGTGACCGAATCCACTACCAACACTATTTTCTTATGACGGATTTGTTTGTTTATTTGGGCGATTAAAACGCTGTCTGAGGGAATCTGTTTATCGATTGTTACATCGTTTGCGTTCCAACTTCTCACTACATCATCCCAAGTGTCTTGCTGATGACTCATTGTCGTTTCTCCAGTAATTGAATCAGTTTGGTTTTGGCTCTATTTAATTGCACGCCAACATTGGTTTTGGTTAATCCAGATATTTCTGCCATGTCGCTGTATGAAAACCCCTCCAATGACAACGTAATCAACTGGCGCTGTTTAATGGGCAGCAGCCTAATTTTGCTTATCAAATTTTCCGTCGACTTCAGGGCAATAACATGAGATTCAATATCGCTTGCGTGGCACTCGACGTTTTCAGTAAGCCCACCGTAATTTTTCTTTCGGCTTTCTTTAGCGACATGACTTAATGCTTGGTTATAAGCAACCTTATAAACAAACGTATGTAATGCACTTTGCTCTTTGAAAGACGCCAATGCTTGCCAAATAGCTAAGAGAATTTCTTGCAATAAATCTTTCTGAATAACAGGGTCGGCTTCAAACGTAGCTGCAACTTTTAATAAGGACAGCCTGTACTTCGCAATAATCGATTCGAAGTTCTTTTGGTAGTTAGACATAACAAACTCTGGCTAACAATTTTGTGAGATTCTGAGCGCTGCCAACTCCGTTATCGAATGAAAAAGATTCATACGAAAAAGCGTTTTGGGGATTCCAAATGTGTGTTTCATTATTCATTTTGTTTTTATTTGATGATTGATGTTTCGTTAGTAGGTATCGCTGAGTATTTATTACACATATCTTTATTCTTTTTTATGAAGAATGGCTGTTGGCCTTCTTAACGGCAAAAAGCTGCTAGCAAAATCCTAGAAGTTGGAGGTCCGCTTGTCATTATTGATTTATATTCCCGCTCAGTGATTGGTTGGTCGATGAGTAATCGCATGACCTCGACCTTGGTCTGTGATGCGTTGCAAGTGGCTTTATGGCGTAGAGGGAAGCCTAAAAAATGTGATTGTGCATAGCGGCCGAGGGGGCCAATGTTGCTCTCATGCTTATCGTAATTTGATTGAAAAGAACGATTTAATCAAATTACGATAAGCATGAGTCGTAAAGGCAACTGCTGGGACAACGCTTGTGTGGAAGGTTTGTTCCGCTCAATGAAAGTTGAAGCGGTTCAATATGAGCCGATTAAGAACCGAAAAACCATGCGCCAGCATATATTTGAGTACATCGAAATTGATTATAACAAGAAGAGAAGGCATAGTGCTTTGGGCTATTTAAGCTCTGAAAGATTTGAACAATTAAATATCGCTTAAAGAAGTGTCCACTTTTACTGGATCAGATCACTTTAAATTTAGTGAGTGAAAACGTAGTAGAGGTTAATGTAGACAGTGAAGAGGGGGCTAGTTGCAGACAACAGCCCCCTTTTTTATTGGCCTTCGCTGATTGAAATAACTCTAAGGTGATCGCTTTCGATACCTGAATTTGGGTGAGCTTAATTAGCGCCGAGTTATGGGCGTGACTCTAGGTTGCACAATCAATCGAGTATGCTCTGAAACAGCTGTTATTGAAAACTTGCTTGGAGGTAATTGCTCTGGTCACGTGAAAAATGATGGTTTAGAGGCCACCCATTAGCGTGTTGTGACGCCGAGTGTAAATACCAATGGTAGATTTTTTATTCTAGATGAAGTGGCTTGATATTCAACGCATAAAAAAACTCCGACCTATGGTCGGAGTTTTTTAGTTAATAGGTAAGTAATTCTATGGCTTACAATTTACCCGTTAAGCTTAGAGTTATGCGTCTGTCCGTTAAGCTCTGCTCACACAATAATGTGTTTTCGTTGAAACACCATCTTGTTCTATCTTCGCGAGTTAAGTTAACCCCTTCTAAACCCACTGTATACTTATCATTAATGTCATAGTTAACACTCATGTTAAGCTGACCACGGGCACCGACAATCGGTGGAAGGTTAAAACGCATACGGCTTAATTCTTCACTGAATGCATCGCGATAGGTGTAACGCATACGTACGCTTAGGTCATGCTTGTCATAGAATAAAGTAAAGTTATAAGCATTTTTAGATAATTTATCTAACGTAATACGTTGAGTGATTGCATCATCTGAATTTGTTGGAGTATTGCCGAAGAAATCATCTCTACCTAGTATGATGTCAATTGCGTTTGGTGCGATATTGTTTGGATTATCAATACTTGTCGCTCTGCGGAAGTTTGTCAGGCCCTCACCTGATTCTTGATAGGTATAGTTGGCAATTACACCAAAGCCAGATGCCCAACCTAATGTGTCTTCAAATTCAGACAAATCATATTGCGCCGCAAGTTCCAGACCTGTTTGTGTTTCAGTACCACTTGCATTTATGTTGCTTCTTCGAGCTACACAGATACCTTGCTCTAAGCTACTAGAGAATACGCCAAAGTTTCCTGGTGGAACATTAGGGTTAAATATACCCCCACCTTCACATGGAGCAGTCACATCTCTTTCAATCTGGCCAGATGCCCCTCTAGGCTCCGCGGGCTGATCTTCAATAGTGGTTATTAAATCAGTACGTTCTTTGTGAAACAGGCCAACGCTTACGAAGCTTGAATTTGAGAAGTAGTATTCTAGAGACAAGTCATATGACCAGATTTGCTCAGGTTCAAGTTGTGGGTTACCTACTGAAACTGCGGCAGTAGCGCTTTGCCCGAATGCTGCAGAAGGAGATAAGTCATCAAAATCTGGTCTACGAATGTCTTTACCTATACCCACTCGGAATAGTAAGTCTTCTGACAACTCAGCTGCTACATTTAATCGTGGTAATACAAAGTCATAGCTAGCAGAGCTTGAATCTGGCGTTATTACCCCATTTACTTCACTGGTTCCTGTAGAGTCCAGGCTAGTACTGATGTAACGAAAGCCAATATTACCCGTTACAAATATGTCACCTATCTCTTTCTCATAATCACCTTGAAGATAAAAAGCCGTTGTTTCTTCTCCAATATCGAAAAACTGTGAGGCTTGAGCAGTTGGCGCAGCGAGTGATTGATTTACGTCAGAGCCTCGTAAAACGTTATTTGCTGCGATAGCGGAGTTGAGTGTGTCCAAAACAAACTGTGGGTTATCGAATGATACATCGTTGTCTATTATCAAATAATCGGAAACGAATAACTCTCGACTATCCGCGTCGCCAAAGTTGTTGGCGCCAGGAGTTACTATGTTGGCAAATAAGTCTGCTCTTGGGCGGTCCCAATTTCGAAAATTATTGCTAACGCTCAAGTTGTTTGTGGTATTGGTAGTTTTATTCCAACGAAAGCCAGTATGGAAATCGGTAAAAAATGAACTGTTTTCAGAAATGTCGTATTCAATATCCACCCTTACCGCCGTTTCTTCCCCTTCTCTTGTTCTAAGTCCTTGGCCTACATCTCTAAGTGCATAGTTGCTGGGATTTAACAGTTGTGTCGTGGTTGGCGTTTCAGCTAGGTCTGGCGCTATTCCAAATTCGAACGTGTTATTTGAAATCCTGAACTGAGCGGGGGTACCATTATCAGCTTCAGTTGTGGGACCAACTTGTGGACCGTTTGGATTAATAAAGTCTAACGTTGAGTTTAGTTGTCTGGTTTGAGTATCAGAGTCAGAGTATGAAACTTCAGCTTTAACTGTAAATTTGTCAGTTGTCCATTCACTACCAAGCGCTAAAACACTACTCTCAGTAAGGCGAGCGGTATTACCATTGCCTGCGCGTAAATTAGGGTCAATAACATCAAGGCCAGTACGAGAGTTAACGCCAGTACCTACGCCTAAAATACCTTCTGTTACTACTAATACTTCTCCTAGATCAAGAGAGCCAAATTCGCCATCTAGGCTACCTAAATCAATTGTTTCAAAGTCGGTATTTGTTGTCGCATTTACTACTGAATTAGCGCCACTGCCAGAGAAGAACGCTCTAGAATTTTTACCAGCTTCTTCTTGGTCATTTAGTGTCGCATCAAAATAGAATTTAAGGTTATCAGAGGTTTGTAGTTCAAAAGAAGTGGTTAGGTTTTTAGTTTCAAAATCCACTGCGCTGAGCGGTTGATCTAAGAACTGTGTTCGTAAAAAGGCTTGGTCGGTTCGAGCACTAGGGCCTGAATTTGGAAGCACCACGCGGTCACGGTCAAATCTGGGGTTAGCTGAGGCAACGTCTTGCTCGGCATAACTACCTGTCACTACTATACCTAGTTTACCTAAATCCGTTTGCCAGTTATTACCATAGGTTGCAGAAACTTTAGGTACGGTTGAATCGGCTAAATCACTGTTTTCTGCTTGTACTCTAAATTGAAATAATTCTTCTTTTAAACTGTTACCACGTAAAGTTCTAAGGTTTATGGTTCCGCCTACTGAACCTTCTACTGTTTTTGCAGTAGATGCTTTAGTCACTTCCAAAGATGATATGAGTGCAGCAGGTAAATCTTGGAAGCTAATACCTGTACGATTTGCTCCTGAGGTGACGGTTGATACGCCATTAATTTCTACCCGATTAGCGTCAGTCCCCCGAATTTGCACGGACGTCCCAACGCCGTTGGTTCTATCAATTTGAACCCCGGTAATGTTTTCGAGTACTTCTGCGAGGTTGTTGTCAGGTAACTTACCAATATCTTCTGCTTGAATAACTTCTTTGATATTAGCTGACGAACGTTTTTCAGCTAGCGCGCTCGCGAGTGCGGTGCGAATACCTGTGACTTCGATTACTTCTGGTGCTTCAGCCTCTGGCGCAGTGGATTGTGCAAGGGCGGTTCCTGATATTCCATTGATAGCCGCGGCTACGGCTAATGCTAAACTGTGTTTTTTATTGAGTGTGAGTTTCACTGTGTTTGCTCCCGTTTTGGTTATACCTTGTACTACAAGTTACTTATGTAAACATAAAAGAAATGAATTTAAAACATTTTTTACAATAGAGAAACAAAAAAGCGCAAAGGTAAACAAATTTGACAAAATCACGTCAAATTCAAGCAAGTTTAATCATGGGTGTGCAAAGACTGGAAGGTAAACTTAATTCTCGAAAATAGGTTTGTAAAGAATCGTTTTCACTTTGGTAATTGGGGCTTTATTAGGAAGATAAAAATAGAAAACTCCGAATTATTTCGGAGTTTTCGTTGAGTCTAGTTTCAGACCTAGACTGTTAGGCGGTATATACAAAGCTGCATATTAGAACTTCATAGCCGCGGTTAGGACCCAAGTTCGGCCTTCGAAGTCTTGTCTTCTTGGCAAGGCTTCAACATCTTGGAACTCTTCGTAAACGCTTTCATTTAAGTTGTAACCTTTAAGGCTGACAGTGACTTTTTCTGAAATATCGTAATATGCCGACATATCAAATCGCCCTACAGCTTTAACGGTTCTTACGCCTGTGCCAAATAGAGTGTTTGTGGTTTGGACTTGGTAATCGTCTCGATAATTATAGGTGAATCTAATTCCCCAGTTCTCTTGCTCGTAGAAGGCTATCAGGTTGTATGAGTCTTCTGAAACACCTGGGATAAATACAGGATCTAAACCTGAAGCTGGTTCCTCGGCACTTTGGCTAACATGGGTGTAGTTGAATGCGCCGCCAAGCCCGTTCCAAGGGAAAGGTAAAAAATTTAGATTTTGCTGCATCGCTAGCTCAAAGCCTTCAAGCGTAATTTGCTCACTAGAATTAAACCATTGCACTATGTTAATTTCAGCGTTTTCTGCAATTGTATCTCCACCAAATTCATCGTTTCCGTCTGAGATACAAACGCCGTCAACCAGTGAGAGATTACCGAAGTCAATATTTGATGTTGGCAAGTTACAACCAAAGTTGTCGCCCTGACGATAGAAGCCATCAATTTCCTTTTTGAAGTAGGCTAATGCTATTGAGCTACCTTCTCGGTTATACCATTCGAGAGATAAATCATAATTATCCGCAGTAAAAGGTACTAGATTTGTTCCAGGTAGTGTGACACCAACTACGCTACCATCGCCAAAGTTAACACGAGTTTGAGGCGACGCTTGACGCAAGTTAGGTCGAGATATGCTTTCGCTATGGGCTGCGCGTAGCACAAGATCTTCTGTTAACTCAAAGGCAATATTGAATGACGGTAGGATATAGCTGTATTCATTGGAGCCAGTGTCAAATGAATGGATCTCTTGCAAACCGTCTGAGTTTAAACGATAGAAGGGCGCTTCTGATGTCTGTTTATCCGAAACATATCTAAAGCCCATGTTGCCTCGATATGTAATCTCTCCAAGTTCTCCATCAAATGAAGCTTGTATGTAGGCCGCGGTCGTTTCCAAGTCAGTTTCGTATACTAAGCCACTATTCAGTTGCCCAGCTCTGGCAACATAGCCGTTGGGAAGTCTTAGATCCGTTTCTCCCGACCCGCTTGGTAAAGAGCCTGCTGCTGGCAAGGTTGCCAACATGGCACTGTTAATGGTATCAAAATCAAAGGAATACCAACCATCATTGATATCGGCAAACCCTGGTGCCTGGCCACCGAAGAAGTCGTCATTGGCCTCAGAGGCAATTTTCCCCGCATTGGTCCAAATATCCCCGCCGCGCAAATCAATACCCGCTCCAGATACCCTTTGTCGATTCGAATTCGTTTTATCTTCTGACCATCTAAACCCTGCTTCCAAAATAACTGACGAATTATCAAACACTTTTTCAAAGTTGACTTCGAAAGCGTTGTGATCGGTTTTTAGATTTTCGTATGTACCTGTTAACAATAACACGCCTCTACTGTTGCCTGCCTCTGGAATCGCGCCTGATGAGGTTACGCTGGGTCTAAAACCCCAAATCCACTGGTTATCTGGGCTTGTCGTTCCGTCGAAATCTATGGCTTCGTCGAAACCAAATACATCAACTTGGTAATTACCAACATCGCCTGAGCCATGATTCCATTGGCCATAAACATCTGTGCCTCTCGTTCCGTCGGCGCGTACTGCTCTTTCGGCACGAGGAGAAATTAAAATTTCGTCCCATTCGTTTTCTGCGCCAGAAATAGTAATGGCGCCATCAATACTGACCGTATCGCCATTCCACTCTGCATCAAAGATAAAGGCTTCAGATGCTCTTAGGAAATTGTATTGACGGTTGTCGTAGAAATAACGCGTATCGTGAAATTGCACATCTGGCACACTCCAAATTCTACCATTAGCATTGGTTAGCCCAGTGTCGATTGGGGCTGAAACCGGCGTTAAAGACACTTCACTGTAGTTGCGCATTCTAAGTTCGGTTTGTTCATAGCGGTTGTCGTCCATCTTGTTTTCGGTCAGTAGGACAGTTGCACCAAGAGATAAATTGCTAGTAGGACGGTAACCAAGGTTACCAGAGAATGAGTATCGTGAACCTCCGTTAATTTCGCTACCTTGTCTTAATTCAGATGGCACATATACAGTTTCGCCGTCAGCAATACCATTTTGGGCTGTCCATTCGGCGTAGGTATCTTGCCCTGCATCGTGCCCACCAGTCGCCCCAGCTTCTTCAAGCCAAACATTTCTTCTGTAACGATTGCTACCTAAATTATCGTAGCGATTGGTGCGTATGGTGTCGCGGCGAAAGTTTTGATCTGAATAGGCTAGCTTACCTGTGATTGCGAGTACGTCTTCAATTAAATGATAGGTGCCATTTGCTTTCAGCTCTTTATCATTTTCGCCTGCTAGCTCTTCTCGTCTAATGCCAACGGCTATTGAGCCTGAACCACTCTTTCTGCCAAATGCGTTGGGTAGGCCTAAGTCCACGACGCCTGCAATAGCGCCTTCTTGATCTTTGGCTGTAGTGGTTTTTATTACTTTAATTCCGTCGAACACGGCTGCATCGTATGCTCCAAAAGGACTAGGCGCGCCAAAAATATTATTTGAGCGCGTCGGATTTGCCACGGTTTGGCCATTTGCAGTGGTTTTAACTAGACCGCCTGGTAATCCTCGTAAGCTTATACTCGATTCGCGGCGCTCTCCTTCTCTATCGAGTTGTACTCCAGGCACTGCTTGAAGGGCTTCACCCAAATCAAGGGCGGGCAGAGTGGTAATGTCGTCAGCTGAGATCCCATCTATTATGCTACTAGATGAGCGTTTTTCGTTTAAAGCTGACGTTAGATTACGTTGAAACTGTGTCGTCACCTCTATGACTTCGATTTGTTGCTCTTCTGGGGTAGTTTGCTGTCCTTGCGCGTAAGCCATACTAGTGGATAGTGCACTGGTAATGGCTATTGCTAGGGCGTGTTTTGTGTAAATTACGCTTTTCATGTGTGTTCCTCTTTTTGTACTTGTATTACAACCTGACCATATGGCCATTATGTAACCACATGTAAATTTTTTTTTAAATAGTTATAACAAAATGGCGTGAATTGATGTTTTATGAGTAAATATATGCACAATTAATGCAAGTTGGGGCAAAATAAGTCACAAATGAAAGCTAACAGAAGAGTAAGTTATAAATGAGAGTGAATAACTTGATAGGGCAAAATGTGTTTCAGTCATCTCCTTCAAGTGCTTGTAATCATATACATATTTTTTGTAGTAAACTTTTTGTCACTAATGATTTCACAAGTCAGTGAGTAAACTATTTTTAAAAACAATGATGATTGTTTTTGATTGTAAGGTGGCTAGGCCGATTGACGGCAAAATAAAAATGCCAAGTTTTGATACTTTTTGATGGGTAATTAAGTGAAATTTATTAAAAAATTGACACTTTATAATAAAAAAATTTATTTTTTTGCTGAAAATGGCGGTTAAAAAAGCGGTGCGATTCAAATTTCTAATTATCTATATGAGTTTCAGAGGCTACCTTGAGCTAAATATTAGAGTTCAATCTGTCTATCTGTTGAATTAATAGTATCGGGGCGATGTGCCACTATGACACGAGTGACATCAAAATCTTTGATGTGTTGATTAACTCTTGCTTCGTTGGCTAAGTCTAGGTTACTGGTGGCTTCGTCCATAAATAAAATTGAGGGTTCGCGGTATATTGCTCGAGCTATGATTACTCGCTGCTTTTGTCCGCCGCTTAGGCTTGCTCCCATGTCGCCTACTAGGGTTTGATAGCCCATAGCAAATCGATTGATTTCTTCATCTACGCAAGCGATTTGCGCACAAAATTCGACTTTTTCCATATCTATTGTTGAAGCAAAACAAGATATATTGTCGGCGATATCGCCAGCCATAAGTTGGTCTTCTTGCATAACACTTGCGATTTGACTGCGGTAGTGAGGAAGCGTGTGCAAGGGGGTATCGTCAATTAAAATTTCTCCCTCTGTTGGTTCAATAAGGCCCATTAGGCATTTGAGTAAGGTACTTTTACCACAGCCGCTAGGGCCAGTAATAGCCACGGCCTCACCTGGTTGAATGATAAAACTGACATTGTCTAACACATAGGGTTCGTGTTCACTATAGCGGTAGCATAAATTACGAACTTCAATTTTTCCGTAGATACGCTGAGTTTCAGTATTTTTAGCACCAATCAAGTCTAGGTTTAGTTGCTGGTCAATTTTTTCAGGCTCGGTGTGCACTATATCTGCAAGTCGCGATAGGTGTAAGTCTAGCATTTTGAATTCGATCCATTGACTAATTAAGCCATCCATTGAGTCAACAAAGCGGCCTTTATAGGCCATAAATGCGTACAACATCCCCAGCGACATATCGCCGTGCATCACGGCTAACGCGGCCACATAAATAACTAAAATATTTTCTATACCAAACAGTAAGCTATTGATGGTGGAATAGCCTATGTCCCATTTTGCAATACGAATTTCTTTATTCATGACATCGGCGAGGTTGTTTTGCCACTGGTGTTGTCTGTCTCCCTCTTTTTGAAAAAGCTTTATGGTTTGAATGGCACGGATCGATTCCATAAAATGACTATTTTCTTTGGCGCCCGCAATGATGGCTTCTTCGTTTAGCATTCTAAATGGACGGTACATTATCCAGCGAAGTAGGGCATAAATGACGATAGTGGCGAGAACGATCAGACTGAGAGTAGGGTCGTAAACAAACATGGCGACTAAGGTAAGGATTGCCATTATGCCATCAACCATGGCTGACACCATGCCATTGGTTAACATACTACGAACGCTTTCAATGCTTTCAAAACGCGAGACTATGTCACCCATATGTCGAGTTGAGAAATACTTCATGGGCAGTCGGATCAGGTGCCTAAACAGATTGGCCGACATTTGCATACTTAATCGATTGGTTAAATGCAGAACTACAAACTGCCTGAGCACAGTGGTGCCCACAGACACTAGCATGAGTAAACCAAAGCCCATGGCTAGCACAAATAACAGGTTTTCGTCTTTTTTAACCAGTACATCGTCAACTATGGTTTGCATGTAAAATGGTGCAAGTAGGGCAAATATTTGCAGTAGTAATGATAGGGCCAAGATGTTTAATAAATTACGTTTTAGGCCTACTACTTTGGTCCAAAAATCTCTGAATTTTAGGGTTTGTTTATCTTGGCCTTTTTTGAATTCTTCGGTGGGAGTAAGCTCCAATACAATGCCAGTAAAGTGTTTACTAAACGTCTCGTTATCTAGTTTGCGCTCGCCTATCGCAGGGTCATGAATAACCACACCTTTGCGGGTGATTTGTTTTAATACAACAAAATGATTCAAGCCCCAATGCAGAACACAGGGTAACGTGAGTTGATTAAGGTCTTCCAATTCGGCGCGCAAAGCACGAGGTGCCAGCTGCGATTTACTGGCTATGTCCATTAGGGTTTTTAGGGTCACGCCATGACTCGATACCGCAAACTTTCGACGTAAACTCGGTAAGTCGGTTTCAAAGCCATAATATCCGACTATCATAGCGATGCAGGCTAAACCGCACTCTGCTGCCTCGGCTTGAGTAATAACAGGCAAACGTTTGTTTGAACCAAAGTTGAGCAAAGATTCTGAGAGGCTAGATGGTTGATTAGGGCTAGTCATGACAGTTTATAAATTACCTCTAATACTGAGTAGAGGCTCGAATAGCCACTCAATCACGGTGCGTTGGTCTAGTTGTATGTCGGCACTTAACGTCATACCTGGGCGCAGTGCGAAGGCTTTCCCGTAAGCTGACACACTTGTATGGTTTAAGGTTGCAGATACGCGGTAGACGGGTTCGTTAATGCTAATTGGAGAATTGATTAGCTCATTAGGCAAAAGGAGTGTGCGCGATACTGAGGTAATAGTGCCTTCGTATAAGCCAAATTTTTGAAAGGGAAAGGCATCATAGCGAATAAACAAGTCCTGCCCAGGCTCAACAAACCCAGCTGCGCGCACTGGCACTAAGAGTTGTACATTTAGTGCCGCTTGCTCGGGCAAAATACTCATAATGGGTGTGCGTCCATCTACTTGAATATCGCCACCTTCGAACACTTGAAGATTATTGATTACCCCAGATTTTGCGGCAACTATGGTATATGACTGACGTTGCTGTAACTCAGATTTCTGCTGTGTTAATACACTTAACCTGTCGTTAAGTTGGTCTTGCTGGTTAGCTGCTTGGCTAGGTAACAGCTGTCGCTCTGAGAGGAGTTCATCAATCAGGTTTTGCTGGGTGACTTTGATTCTTTGTAGCTCTTGGGTTTCCTCACTTAAAGACAGTTCTTCGGCTATGGTCTGCTCGTATAAACCTGCCGATATATGACCTGATTCTCTCAATGCAGCTGCTTTAGCTCCTTGGGCTTTCACTAACTCATGGCGTTTTTGCAATATTTCAACTTGTTTTTCGACTAAGCCTAACTCTTGTTTAGCAGCGTCGATCTTGCGCTGATTGTCTTCTAGTTGTTGAGTAAATATGCTCTGATTACGAGCAATTTGGCGCAATATAATGGCGCTTTGTTGTTCGTATTCGTCGATGAGTTTTGACTGTAAATCTACCCCTTCGGTTAAAAGCTTTTGTTGGCTAATTTCGATGAGTGGTTGGCCTGTTACTACGGCATCGCCTTCTTCAACATGCAAACGGCTTACGGAGCCTGCTTGCTGAGGATATACTCTAATGACCCCATTGGGTGGCTCCAACCACCCGGTAACGGTTTCTTTTCGAGCAAAGGTACTGCCCACTGCCCATATGGCTACAGCAATCACCCACACAACTAAAATGAGTAAAATGATAGAATGAGATAAGCGTGGAAGCAGTAAAATATCGCCATGTAACCTTTGACGGTTATGATCTATGGCTTCGGCTCTGAAAAAGGGCTGTTCGGTTTGTTTACTCAATTTGAGATCTTATGATTAGTGGTGATTGTTTTGTTACCAGCTGATCTCAAGCATAGTCCATGATTCAAAGAGGGGAGCGATGTAACTTTTAAAATTATTTACCCTAGGCGTTAGATAACAAGTTTAAGCTTAGAAACTCTCGCATTGGCTAACTGATTATCTATGGTTCAGGTTATTTTCGTCAGTAGGATACCTAAATTTTGTAAGAATCATATGCACGTTTACATCTTTTTAGACAATTGTGAGAGTTCTGTTAGATGTCTAGCTGGTTGCTTCAGTGACCGAAAGTAACTAAGTAAAAGCATGTTAGTAATTTGTGATAGGTATGTGACTAGAGCGTGATGAAGGACGCCGCTTGCTTGGCTAGTATGTAAAACGTGGTTACATGGTGTACCACAAGAAACCTACTAATCTATAAACGTTTTGGTTTATAGGGAGAACAAGAATGATCAAAGAAATCACAAATACGCAAGAACTCGAATTAATTAATGGCGGTGTATCAAGTGTGCGTCGCGTTAGCGTCACGTCAAATGGTGTAACCACTACTACAAGTTCTACATTGAGTGGAACCTCATCAGGTGGTGCAAGTTTTGGTGACAGTGCTAGAGCACGATTTGAAGCTCGCCGAGCAGCATTCAGGGAGCGTTCTGCGAGTCGCTCTCGTAATAGACAAACCAATGTTTCTTCAGAGTCGGGTAGCGCCACCTCAGGATCTCGTCGAGGATTCCCAGCAAGCGCAGCAATTGGCCTTCCATAGCGATGAGGCCGTCCCTTTAGTCCTATCCTAAAGGGACCGAAATCGTAAAATAATTAGTATGAAAAAGGGCAGTGTTTATTTTGAAAAATAAACACTGCCCTTAATTTTGAGATTGCACTTGAGTCTTTAGATTAAATATTGTTGCGAATTGACCTTAAGCCCAATACAATAAAAAGGTTTATTCGTCCTCGTTAAAGCGCTTAGCAATAAGGGTTTCAACGGCATCCATGGCAGCAATAGCGTCAGGCCCCTCAGATACCACTCTGACTTCTTTACCCTGTTGACTTTCTAACATCATCAGCCCTAATACGCTATTCGCAGAAGCTTGCTTTTCATCCTGGTGCAGGGTAATTTCGGCATCGAATTTATTAGTTAATTTAACGAGTTGAGTTGCTGCTCTGGCATGCAATCCAAGCTTATTGATAATAACTAAGGTTTTTTCTATTCGTTCCATAATTACTTATTTAACTCACGATGACGAATTTGCACATCTGGGTGAGCATCGCTAAAGTTTTTTGCAAGCATTTCGGTAACGTACACAGATCTGTGTTGCCCACCGGTACAACCTATGGCTATTGTGACGTAACTGCGGTTGTTGCGTTCTAAATGGGGTAACCAAGTAGCAATCAAATTTTGAATTTGCCAAATAAACTTAGTCACTATGGGCTGAGATCCCAAAAATACTTCTACAGGTGTATCAAGGCCTGTGAGGTGTTTTAAATCAGGCTCCCAGTGCGGGTTTGGCAGAAAACGCCCATCAAACACATAGTCTGCATCTTTGGGAATGCCGTATTTGAAGCCAAATGACTCAAATACTAACACCAGCCTAGAACTTTTTTTGCCTAAGATCCGCTCTCTGACAAGTTCTGCTAATTGATGTACCGATAGCTGGTCTGTATCTAAATATAAGTCGGCTCTCTCAGCTATGGGGGAAAGTAATTGGCTTTCTGCTTGAATTGCTCCAGATAGGGACTTGTTCTGCTTAGATAACGGATGAAGGCGGCGTGTTTCGCTAAAACGCTTTACTAAGATGTCATCGCTGGCATCTAAATATAAAATCGTTAAGGCCCACGAGTCGGGTAAATAATCGAGGATCTCAACTAGCTCGTTACTGTCTTTGGGTAGGTTACGAACATCGATACTCACTGCCACTTGATCGTACTCGTCAACCACTGTGTGTGTCAGGGTAGGCAATAGGTTAACTGGAATATTATCAACGCAGTAGTAACCTAAATCTTCTAAAGAACGCAGTACTACAGATTTTCCTGAGCCGGAACGGCCGCTGATAATAATCAGTTTCATAATTAACTCACTACCTTGTAAAGTTGTTCTGATGTGGTGGCTTGGCGAATGTTTGCTAAGGTCGTTTTATCGTTAAGTTTTTGAGCAATGGCTGCCAATGTACCCAAGTGCTCAGACGCTTTTGCTTCAGGTACTAAGATAGCAAAAAATATATCAACTGGGGCATTATCAATGGCATCAAATTCAATTGGACTTTCACTGGTAACTAATACAGCCAGTGCTTTATCTAGCTCGGCTAATCTGCCATGAGGTAGGGCGATACCGCCACCTATGCCTGTGCTGCCCATTTTTTCTCTGCCCATTAGGCTAGATAAAATTACTGCTTGGTCTATGTCAGGGAGAAACTCGCTGGCTTTGAGGCTGATGAGTTCAAGTATTTTCTTTTTACTTGAGCCCTGAACTGCACATAAAGTGCAGTCTGGGCGGAGAATGTCTGTTATTTCCATTCTAAATTTAGAGGCCTTATACGTTAATGGCTTTTAGTTTTTTCCTTGTGTTTGATTACTTGTCGATCCAGTTTGTCGATCAAGGAATCAATCGCTGCATACATATCTGAATGTTCAGATGTTGCAAACACCTCGGTTCCGCTGAGATGTAAAGTTGCTTCTGCTTTTTGATTGAGTTTTTCTACATTAAGTATGACATGCACATTGTTGATGTGGTCATAATGCCGTTCGAGTTTAGTGAACTTTGTATCAACATAGCTTCTTAGTGAATCTGTAATATCTACATGGTGACCCGTTAGGTTTATTTGCATAGCGTCTTTTCCTTGTTAAAAATGCCTATAAAAGGCTCTTACGTTGGTTAGACGGGGGTATCATTAAGGACTCCCGGTACTTTGCTATTGTCCGCCGTGCGACTTTGATGCCTTGGTCGGCCAACAATTGTGCAATCTTGCTATCACTTAAGGGTTTACTCGGCATTTCTGCCGCAACTAATTTTTTAATTAAGGCGCGTATGGCCGTAGAAGAACATTCGCCGCCTGTGTCGGTTGCTACATGACTTGAGAAGAAATATTTTAGTTCAAAAATACCTCTTGGGGTATGCATATATTTTTGCGTAGTGACTCGCGAAATCGTCGATTCGTGCATGTCTACCATTTCTGCTACATCGTTGAGCACCATGGGCTTCATCATTTCAGGCCCGTGCTCAAAAAAGCCCATTTGCTGCTGTACGATACAATTCGACACTTTTAGCAGGGTATCGTTGCGACTTTCAACACTTTTAATGAACCATTTGGCTTCTTGTAGATGGGAGCGAATAAACTGGCTATCGTTTGAGTTTTTAACACTTTTGCTCATAGCTGCGTATTGCTGGTTGACGTTCAGCTTAGGTAAACTCTCGGGGTTGAGTTCTACCGTCCAACGACCGTTCTTTTTGGCTACCGATACATCAGGTATGACGTATTCAGGTTCGCCAGTCACGATAGCAGTACCCGGGCGAGGGTTTAAGGTTTGTAACAAACGCATGGCTTCGCGCAACTCTTCTTCTTTCATGCGAGTTTTACGCATTAGGGTACGGTAGTCTTTACTGCCGATTAAGTCGCAATAGTTGCTGATCAGCATTTTTGCTTCTTCTAACCAAGGCGTATCTGCAGAAAATTGCTTGAGTTGAATCAATAAGCACTCTTGGGCGCTTCTGGCACCTGAGCCAATTGGATCGAACATTTGAATGCGTTTTAGTACTACTTCTACCTCGTCCAATTCAATTTCTTCATCATCCATGCTCTCTAATACGTCTTGAGTACTGATGGTTAAGTAACCCGCTTCATCAATAGAGTCTATGATTGCGATGGCAATAGCTTGGTCAGTATCGCTAAAGTGAGTCAGACGTACTTGCCACAGCAAATGCTCTTGAATGTTATCAGTGGTTTCGCCCTGAAACACTTGATCATCATCTGATGCGGGGCCAGAGCTACTAACTGGTGAAGGCGCAGGCGCTGAAGATGCGCTCAGATACTCGTCCCAAGTACTGTCTAAGGGAAGGTCTTCGGGAATATCGTTATTTTGCAATGCATCGCCAGCGTCTACGCTATCTGAGCTGGTATCGTTGGCACTTAAATTTGCATCGTCTGCGTTGTGATTGGTTTCTAACGCTTTGTCGCCACCAGAAGTATCGACTGACTCGTCGACCTCCAATAGTGGGTTCGAATCCAATGCTTCTTGGATCTCGGTTTGTAAGTCCAGAGTCGACAGTTGCAACAGCTTGATCGCTTGTTGCAGTTGCGGAGTCATGGTTAATTGTTGGCTAAATTTTAGTTGTAAAGAGGGTTTCATTTACTCATATATCTGTTTATTCGGACCTGTTTGGTTCAGTTGTATGCTTTTTGCCTAGTTGAACCTAATTCGCGTAGGTACCAACTAGCAGTAGTATAGGAGCAACTAGTCGATTGCTCTAGTGCTTACATCAATGCTATCTAATTTGCTGCAATAACATACGGTTAAACCTAACAAGCCTTAGTTAATATCAAATTGGCTAGCCTTGGCGTAACTATAGCCTGAATTGTTCACCTAGGTATACATCTCTTACGCGTTGGTCACTTAAAACTTGTTCTGCAGTTCCAGATGCAATAAGTTCTCCATGGCTCACTATGTAGGCTTTTTCGCATACATCTAAGGTTTCTCGGACGTTGTGATCGGTAATGAGTACGCCTATGCCTCTATCACGTAAATGCTGAATAATGTGTTTAATATCATTCACCGAAATAGGATCAACGCCTGCAAAAGGCTCATCTAAAAGGATAAATTCGGGATCGGCAGCCAATGCTCGAGCGATTTCAACTCGGCGTCTCTCGCCCCCAGATAAGCTCATACCTAAGCTATTACGAATATGATTAATATTAAATTCATCAAGGAGTGAGTCAGCCTGTTGCTCACGTTGGGCAACAGATAATTCTTTTCGCGTTTGCAAAATAGCCATTAAATTTTGGTATACAGTGAGCTTTCTAAAAATTGACGCTTCCTGAGGGAGGTAGCCAATCCCTTGACGTGCCCTAATATGCATGGGCTCAAGCGTGAGAGCTTGCTGGTCAATAAATATTTCGCCTTTGTCTAATGGTACTAAACCTACAATCATATAAAAGGTTGTGGTTTTCCCCGCGCCATTGGGGCCGAGTAAGCCAACAATTTGGCCTGTTGCTACTTCTAAACTTACGTCTCGAACGACTTGTCGCGATTTGTAGGATTTAGCCAAATGACTGGCTTTTAAAACAGCCATTAAGGTTGTGGCTCTTCGGTATTTGCTTGATTGGTTGCGGACGATTCGGGTTGAAAAATAGTAATAACTCGCCCGTTTTTCTGCTCGTCTCCTTGGGCGATGATTTGCTCAAGTTCCATATTTACCATAATAGAGTTACCCGTCACACTGCTAGCGTTTTGTTCTACTTCGGCATTGCCATCTAGTAACAGGGACAGGTTACCTCGAGTGTAAGTAATTTTGTTGGCTTTGGCTGTTACCATGCTGCCATCTTCTTGTTGTTGCGAATATTCGGCGGGCTGCCCAATCGCAATAAAGACTTCATTGCCTTTACCTTGGCTGACGTCAACTTCGAGTTCGTCGGCCTTTATGGTTAAAGAACCTTGGCTAATTTGTACGTTACCCCGGTAAATAGCGCGCTTTTTAATCCCGTCACCCTCTTGGTAATTCGAGGCAACTTTTATGGGCTGACTTGCGTCCTCTTTGGTGGCCGCTGCCACAAATGGCAAGAGCAAACTTAGCCCTAGGCTAATTTTGAGGAATGGACTGATAAATGGTTTCAACATGATTAAGTAACTCGTATTTTTGTGTTTCTAGGCTAACGGTAAAACCGTGGCTGTTGATGACATAATCTGGGCCGGAGATTTCTACTGTTTGGTCTGACGTCATAGTTTTTTCAAGTAAATTCACTTCGACAAAATTTGTTTTGATGGTCTGCAAAAAACCTTGTTTATCTAAACTCGTAATTAACACATCGGTTTCGAACTGTACCCTTTGATCGTCGTATAAGGTGCCTTCTTTAGCATTGACCCGCCAAGGTTGGGCGGTTTGTGCAAATAGCAGGTACTCAGGTTTTTTGAATAAAGTAAAGCCAAGGAGTTCAAAGTTTTCCATGGTTTCGGCATAGACCTGATGGCTAACATTGCCTGCTTTGTCGTACAAAGTAGAGCGCAATTTACTGGCTTGATAATTAGGTATCCAAGCTTCTTCTGTTTGAGATTGCGGCTTGTCTTGTTCGTCCTCTAACCAGCCGGGCAAGCTTAACCCTAAAGCCAGTATAAACAAGATAGCTATGCACAGAGTAACTCGATTCATATACTCGCGCCATGAATGGTGTCCAATTGACCATTGGCTTGTAATATCAGATCACATACTTCTCTGACTGCTCCGCGGCCGCCATTAATTTGGGTTTGGTAATCTGCTTGGAGGGCTAATCCTGGGTGCCCATCTTGTACGCAGATTTTAACATTAGAAACAGCAAACATACCTGCGTCTGGCATATCGTCGCCTATGGATGCGGTTTGCTCGGCACTAATTTGTAAGGTTTTTTGTAGGCTCTCGATAGCTGGTTGTTTGTCTTCACAACCTTGAATGACGTGCTCAATTCCCAAAGCTGCCATACGTGTGGTAACCATATTAGAGCGTCGACCAGTAATAATGGCAACCGTCACCCCAATTTTTTGTAACGCTTTCATGCCGTAACCATCTTTGGTATGAAACGCTTTAAGCTCTTCGCCACTTTGGCCCATATAGATGCGCCCATCAGACAATACACCATCAACATCACAACAAAGCAGCTTTATTTGAGCAAAACGGTTCAGTAGTTCTGGTGTGATTGGCCCGTATAGCGTTGAAATGTCGGGCATTAGATAATTCCTGATTGAAGCAATATCTGCATGTTAATGGCACCTATTGGTTGTTGCTCGTCATCCACCACAAAAAGTGAATTAATTTTATGATCTTGCATTAACTTAAGTACTTCGGCGGCTAACATTCCTGCGTTAGCGGTAATGCTGTTTTGTGTCATTATATGCTGAATTTGCGTGTGATGGACGTCAATTTGAGAGTCTAAAACGCGGCGTAAGTCACCGTCAGTAAATATTCCCTTGAGCTGTCCTTTTGCATTAACAATACCTGCCATGCCTAATGCTTTTTTAGATATTTCTATTAGAGTTTGACTTAACGTTTGTTCTAACTCAACGAGGGGTAAAGAAGGCCCTTTAACCATAATATCATCAAGACTCAGTAAAAGTCGTTTACCTAAGGCCCCACCCGGATGAGATAATGCAAAATCTTCACTGGTAAAGCCTCTTGCGTTAAGTAACGCAATCGCCAGTGCGTCTCCCATTACTAAGGTTGCAGTAGTACTAGAAGTAGGCGCTAACCCTAACGAACAGGCTTCTTGGTCGACTTTTATATTGACCACTACGTTGGCGAATTTTGCTAGTGTAGACTCAGGAACAGCAGTCATGGCGATAAGCGGAATGCCTAAGCGTTTAACTACAGGAATGAGTGAAATGAGTTCGGCGGTCTCACCTGAGTTAGAAATTGCCAGCAACACATCTTGCTTAGAGATCATGCCTAAATCACCGTGATTGGCTTCCCCAGGATGCATGAAAAACGCGGGTGTCCCTGTGCTGGCTAAGGTAGCCGAAATCTTATTCCCTATGTGCCCTGATTTTCCCATACCGCTCACAATCACTTTGCCTTCGCAGGCGAGCAAGGTGCGGCATGCTTGATCAAAGGTGTCACCCAGGTATTGTTCGAGCTGAGCAATGGCTTGTTGCTCAATTTGTATGACTTTTCGAGCTGAATCAGAAAACATGAAGACTGACTATTATCCGAATAATAAGTATTGGTAACCTAAAAAACAGCCTATCAAACATAAGCCTTCGAATCGATTTATTCTTCGCGTTCCGCGCAAGTTAAAGCTGGCAACCACTAACAGTATGGTTAGCCCCAGCATGACGTAGCTATCTCGGGTCGCGGCGTTTTCGTCGACTAAACCTGGGGCAATTAAGCCAGGCATAGCAAGTACCGCCAGTAGATTAAAAATGTTTGAGCCTATTATGTTGCCAAGGGCAAGATCGTCTTCGCCTTTTAACACCCCAGCAATACTGGCTGCTAATTCTGGCAAGCTAGTGCCTATCGCAATGATAGTGAGGCCAATGACCAGTTCACTTAAACCAAAATAGCGAGCGATAACCTCTGCCGAACCGACCATGAAATGCGCACTGAGTGGTAATAATATCATACCTATAATTAGCCATAAAACGGCTTTAGAAGTGGGGACCCCCGACGGGATTTCGTCTTCTGTACTTGGCAATATAGGATCGCCTTTTTCCATATTGAATGACATCCAAGTCAGCCCGCCGATAACCGCAAAGAACAATACAATCAATACAATTCCTTCGATACTAGAAAGAAAATAGTCAGACAAAAAATACACAGCTAACAGTGTCACCCCGAGTAATACGGGCATTTCTTTTTTTAATGTGCCTGAGGCAATAGATAGGGGTTTTAACATGGCTGTTAAGCCTAAAACCAAGGCTACATTGGTTATATTTGAACCAATGGCATTGCCAACTGCTGTGTCTGTACTGCCACTCAAAGAGGCGGTGGCCGCAACCATTATTTCTGGTGCCGATGAACCCATAGCAACTATGGTCAGGCCGATAATCATAGGTGAAATACCTAGGTTGCTAGCTAAGGCCGATGCGCCAAACACAAACCTGTCTGCTGCCCAACTTAAGACAACTAACCACAACAGAAAATACAATGCTTCAACAATCACGAGATATCACTTTTTAAAAAGGCTTGGAGTACACACAATGAGTTCGGTATGGCTATCTAAGTATAACGACCCAATGCAAATCAAATCAGTGGTTTGAGTATAAAGTTTATTGCAACTTTTGGCTCCCCACCGAGGTCTAGTTTTATATAGTGCAGAACATCAGTAATATAGGTCTCACCTATTAAAAAACAAGTGCTTCCTTGGTTTTACTCAGACCTTTTATGGTTTGGTCTAAGGAGGATCTTGCTTATAACTTTTTTAAGTAGGCCTGTGAGGTAAATGCCACGTATTAAGTTTGTGTTCAGGATATAAAACGACAATAGCTTATCAGAATTATATTATTTTCGTGTTGTTGTTTGCTAAGAACATTTACAATACACGCGTAGCTGTCCTTCTGTACCTATCATGGATGGCTATTTTTCTTTTAATCCACAAGGGAATGGGCGGATTTATCAAGAAACGCTCCGTTACATATAACTAAATTGGAATATCTCAGGTTTCATGGAAAATTTGATCGAAATCAACAATCTAACGTTCAGGCGTAGCGGCAGGCTTATCTACGATGATATCTCGATTAACATCGTAAAAGGCAAAACCACGGCAATTATGGGCCCTAGTGGTATCGGTAAGACGACTATGCTGCGTTTAATGGGCGGACAGTTACTGCCCGACTCTGGAGATGTTAAATTTAAAGGGGAATCTATCCCAAACATGTCTCGCAAGCGCTTGTTTGAAGTGCGCAGACAAATGAGTATGTTGTTTCAAAGCGGTGCGCTGTTTACGGACATGACAGTATTCGACAACATTGCGTTTCCACTAAGGGAGCATACTCGGTTATCAGAATCTCTAATTGAAACAATCGTTATGTTGAAATTGCAAGCCGTAGGCTTACGCGGTGCGGCGCAACTTATGCCCGCCGAGCTGTCGGGCGGTATGGCAAGACGAGCGGCGCTCGCCCGTGCGATTGCCTTAGATCCAGATATGATCATGTACGACGAACCCTTTGCTGGACAAGATCCAATATCAATGGGGGTGCTAGTAAAACTCATTAAGGCGTTCAACGATGCCTTGCAACTAACTAGCGTAGTGGTGACGCATGATGTGACTGAGGTCATGTCTATTGCCGACTATGTCTACATTTTAGCTGAGAAAAAAGTTATCGGCAGTGGTACACCAGAACAAATCCGAAACAGCCAGTCACCTTTGGTCCAGCAATTTTTAGAAGGTAAAGCCGATGGCCCTGTGCCGTTCCATTACCCAGCAGACTCTGTGCAACAGGCTTTTTTAGGAGCAGAATTATGAGTTGGGCAGTAAATTGGATCAGTAACATTGGTGCAGCGACCATAAATAGAATAACGGTTTTTGGACGGGCAACCTTGATGCTAATCGGGGCCATCATTGCAAAACCTCAACCGGCTAAGTTAATCCCTTTGACCATTAAACAATTGTATGTGGTAGGCGTTCAGTCTTTGCTCATTATTATTGTTTCGGGATTATTTATTGGAATGGTTATGGCGCTACAAGGTTATACCATATTGGTTGGATACGGCGCTGAAGGTAGCTTAGGGCCTATGGTGGCCTTGTCTTTATTAAGGGAGCTAGGGCCGGTCGTCACCGCATTATTGTTTGCCGGTCGAGCAGGGTCGGCGTTAACCGCCGAAATTGGTTTAATGAAAGCGACTGAGCAACTTAGTAGCCTTGAAATGATGGCGGTTGACCCATTGCGTCGAGTCATTGCTCCGCGACTTTGGGCAGGTATTATTGCAATGCCCATGTTGGCATTGATTTTTAGCGCAGTAGGTATTTTGGGTGGACATTTGGTCGGTGTCGATTGGCTTGGTGTCGATTACGGCTCCTACTGGTCCATCATGCAGTCAACGGTCGACTGGAATAAAGATGTCATGAACGGGGTGATAAAGAGCATAGTGTTTGCGTTTGTCGTAACTTGGATCGCTACATTTAAAGGCTATGATTCTGTGCCTACATCAGAGGGGATCAGCAAAGCGACCACAGAAACAGTGGTGTTTTCCTCTTTAGCCGTATTAGGGCTAGATTTTATTTTAACCGCGTTAATGTTTGGTATTGAGTAAGGAAATAGACATGAAGTCTAGAAAAGTTGAGTTACTAGTAGGTATATTTGTTTTGTTAACTATAGGCGCAGGCTTATTATTGGCTCTGAAAGTTGCTAATCAAAGTATGTCAGGTGTGTCTGAGTCGTATACCTTATATGCTAAGTTCGACAATATTGGTGGTTTAAAGGCCCGTTCAGCAGTCAAAGTGGGTGGCGTCACTATTGGGCGAGTTGAGAGTATTACCCTCGACCAAGATGATTATACACCAGTAGTTGCCATGACCATTTCGACGCAATATAACGCCTTTCCTGAGACCAGTTCGGTGGCAATCCTTACTTCAGGTTTATTGGGAGAGCAATATATTGGCTTTCAACCAGGTTTCTCTATTGATGGTATTGAAAACCTTGCTGAGGGTGACTACATAGAGGATACGAAATCGGCTCTGGTACTCGAAGAGTTAATTGGACAATTTCTATTCGGCAATAACGATAATTAATATTTTTGAGGATACCTTACATGTTTAAGACGATAGCCAAATGGGGCGTTATTGCGTTATCTCTGACGTTTACTAGCGTCAGTTATGGGCAAGAAGACCCATATGTGATGATTCAGGATGTTGCAAACAAGACCTTTCAGCGAATCAACGCAGAGCGTTCACAAATCAAACAAAACCCTGAAGTGTTACGCACGGTAATGGAAGAAGAGTTATTGCCTTATATTGACTATAAGTTTTCTGCATTAAAAGTGTTGGGTAAATACTATAAAAATGTACCAAAAGACAAGTTTCCTGAATACCTGAATGTGTTTAGAACTTACTTGGTGACAACCTATGCGATTGCGTTGTCGTATTACGATGACCAAGACGTTATCTTCGAACCTGCACAAGATGCAACGGGTAAAAAAGCAATAACAGTGCGAGCGATTATTCGCGACGATAAGCGCCCAGACATTAATTTGTCGTTTAAACTGCGTAAAAATCGAAAAACCAACGAGTGGCAGGCCTATGATATGGTGGCTGAAGGCATAAGTATGTTATCTAGTAAGCAGAGCGAATTTGAACCCATTTTGCGCAAAGAGGGCGTTGATGCTGTGATTGCCCTAATGAAAGAAGCCATTGCTAAGCCCCTAGTGCTTGAAGATGAAGATAAGGACTAGGCATTGAGTGCTATTGATAAAACGGCTGACAACGTATTTGCCTTGTCTGGAGACTTAGACCGAATTTCTCTTGCAGGGCCAATGAACTTCGAAATATTTAACTCTGTTGCCACAAAAAGCTCGGTGACTATCTCCATGCAAGCTGTGCGACATTGCGATACTGCGGGTTTAGCATGGGTGATTAATTTACTTAAATATTTGTCTGAACGAGACATCAGCTGGATTTTGAAAGATGTCCCCGAAACCCTCAGTAAACTGGCAAAAATCAGCGACCTAGATGACTTAATCTCGGCTGTTTAATAGCTTTAAACCTTTATTTAACCAAATTTGGATCTTTCATGGAAAACCAACAAATCGAAGCGCTTTTAATCGAAAAGCTTAACTTAGCTGAAGCCCATGTAACAGGTGATGGCTCGCACTTTCAAGTGATTGCGGTTAGTGAACAATTCGAAACAATGAGCCGTGTTAAAAAGCAGCAGTATGTTTATGCGCCTCTGGCTGAGATCATTGCTCAAGGCGTGATGCACGCCGTATCGATTAAAACCTTTACCGAAACCCAATGGAAGCGAGAAAAGCTTTTTAACCTACCTCAGTAGTGCCTGCCTTGTGTCGAAAATAGAGTACTTTAATGGATAAATTGATTATACAAGGCTGTGGTCCTCTTTCGGGGAGCGTAGTGATTTCGGGCGCTAAGAATGCCGCCCTTCCAATAGTGATGGCAAGTATCCTTGCGGACTCTACTTGCCAGTTTAATAATGTACCAGAGCTTAGAGATATTCGTACGAGTCTTGCGTTATTAAACGAACTGGGTGCAGACGCTAAACGCACCGATGAGCAAGGGGTGAGCATTGACCCTAGACGTATTAATAATTTTAATGCGTCTTACGATTTAGTTAAAACCATGCGTGCCTCAATTTTGGTGTTGGGTCCTTTGCTTGCTAAATTTGGTCAAGCTAACGTATCTCTGCCAGGTGGTTGCGCGATTGGTGCTCGCCCGGTTAATTTGCACTTGCAAGGTCTTGAGCAGATGGGAGCATCTATTGTTGTTGATGCTGGTTACATACAGGCAAGTGTTGAAGGGCGATTGCAAGGCGCACATATCTTTATGGATGTGGTTAGCGTGGGGGCGACCGAAAATTTGATGATGGCAGCGGCACTTGCAGATGGTCAAACTATCATTGAAAACGCCGCTAGAGAGCCGGAAATTGTCGATTTGGCTCAGTGTTTGAATACCATGGGCGCTAAAGTTGCTGGCGCAGGTACAGACAAAATCACCATCACGGGTGTTGAGAGCCTTTCGGGATGCGAATATTCTGTGGTGCCAGATCGTATCGAAACTGGAACATTTTTGGTTGCTGCCGCAATTACGGGTGGCAAAGTGCGTTGTGAAAAAGCAGCGCCTAAAACGTTAGACGTAGTCCTTGATAAACTGCTAAAAGCGGGGGCAAAAGTCGAAAGCGGTGATGACTGGATTGAATTAGACATGCGTGGTCAGCGGCTCACCAGTGTCGACATTCAAACAGCTGCCCATCCGGGTTTTCCGACAGACATGCAAGCTCAGTTTGTTGTCTTAAATTGTCTGGCGAATGGAACAGGGGTGGTCACTGAAAATATTTTTGAAAACCGCTTTATGCACGTCCCTGAATTGCAACGAATGGGGGCTAAGGTCTCACTTCAAGCCAACACGGCAGTCTGTGATGGTATGTCGTCATTAAAGGGTGCGCAAGTAATGGCAACAGATTTACGGGCTTCGGCGAGTTTAGTTTTGGCTGGGCTTGTAGCAACAGGGCAAACTAAAGTCGACCGTATCTATCACTTAGACAGAGGTTACGAGCATATAGAGCAAAAACTCAATGCCCTTGGAGCCTGCATTACACGTATCAATGAGTAGCCTGTTTGCACAACTCAGCACATAATAAAGAGTTAGGCGTTTAGCTCCGCGACCTGCATAGTCAACATAAGTTTTTCGCCGCCTCTAGCTACCTCAACTTTGATAACGCTTCCAGGGGCGGTTTGGGTAATATAGTCCAACGCTTGCCTAACCCCAGTAGCAGGTATGTCATCGATTGACAGTATAATATCATTTGCACGCAGCCCACCGCGCTCTGCCGGCCCCCCTCTAGCGACACCTGTTACATAGATGCCACGATCTGGGCCTGCAAAGGTCTGTTCGCCACTAAAACCTAGTGCCCCTCGTGTCACTTTCCCGTTATTGATAATTTCTTCCATCACTTGTTTGGCTAAGGGATAAGGAATAGCAAAAGATACATCATCAACACTTTCTATGCGGTTATTTACTCGGGTTCTGAAGTTGGCGCTGGTGATCCCAACAAGGTTGCCTTGGCTGTCGACTAATGCTCCTCCAGAATTCCCCTCTTTTAACACTGTGTCGGTTTGAATGTAGTCAAAATAATTGTTTAGACCGTTGTTGCTAATACGACTCACTATGCCTTGGGTGACCGCTTGTCCTAGGTTGTATGGGTTACCTATGGCCAGCACTATATCGCCAACTAAGCTAGTTTGATTTTCGTGTTGTGGCACGGTAGGCAAGTTGTCTTCGTTAATCTTTAATACGGCTAAATCCGTTAAGGCATCGAAGCCAACGATTTGAGCTTCGGCTATGCGTCCATCTTGCAGACCAACGTTAATGACATTGTCTTTGGCAGTGACTGCGTTAGCTATGACATGCAGGCATGTGAGAATAAAACCATCGTCACGCATAATTACGCCTGAACCAAGGTTGGTACGTTGTACTGGGCGTCTTTGGTAATAATTAGTCGACTCTAAGCTCTCGCTGTAGACGTTTACAACAGCGGGGCCGGCGGCATTGACTGCTTGATTGAAGGTGAGTTTTTGTGGTGAATTATTTGATGTGGTCAATATATTGTCAGGAAACCCTGCCCCTTTTCTTAAGTCTGGGATCAAAGCCAAAATGACAATCGAAATGATTGCACCTACTAAGACAGATTTTAAGACAGGCAAGACAGTTTTGAGCACAAGAGTTGAGTCATATCAAAAAGGAATAGATAGATAATAACATCGAATCTAAAAAGTGAATAGGGACTCATCTTGTCGGATGAGTCCCTAAGTTTAGGCTGCCTTAGCGAATGACTAAGTAAAGAGAAGCTGGTCCTCGTTTGATGTTAAGGGCAACCACGCCTTTTGCCTCATCAAGATGGCTGCGTAATTTAGCTAAGGTGTCCACCCGTTTGCGGTTTACGCCTATGATTACATCTCCCTCTTGTAAGCCAGTTCGTGCTGCTGGAGAACGCGCTTCTATCTCAGAGATAATAACCCCAGAATCGCCTTTTTCAGTCTCGCCATTTGCCAATACTGCACCCTCTAATGCTGGATGAATTTCTTTGGCGGCTACTGTCGCTTGAGTTGCATCTCCGAGGGTGACATTAACCTTCATCGATTTGCCTTGGCGTAAAATGGTTAATTCAAGCTTACTTCCTGCTCCGCGGCTGGCGATTTTAGCGCGCAACTCTTGGAAGCTATCGATAGCCTTTCCGTCAATCTCAGTAATGATATCACCTGCTTCAATTCCACCTTTTTCGGCAGCAGATTCAGCAGATACTTCGTTTACAAACGCGCCTTTGTTAACCTTTAGGTTCATGGCTTCGGCTAGGCCTGAGTCTATGTCTTGACCTATGATGCCAAGTAAACCTCGGCGTACTTCGCCAAATTCGATAATTTGGTCAACTAGGTTTTTCATCATGTTTGCCGGTATCGCAAAGCCAATTCCAACGTTGCCGCCGTTGGGGCCGAAGATAGCAGTATTAATACCCACCAATTCGCCTTTTAAATTGACTAGGGCGCCACCTGAGTTGCCACGGTTAATCGCTGCATCGGTTTGGATAAAGTCTTCATATCCGCCAATGTTAAGGCCAGAGCGGCCTAGTGCACTAACAATCCCCGAGGTAACCGTTTGGCCAATACCAAATGGGTTACCGATAGCGACAACAAAGTCCCCCACTCTTAATTCGTCAGAATCTGCTAGAGGTACTGCTTTAAGGGCCTCAGGCTCGATTTGAAGTAAAGCAATATCGCTTTGTGGGTCAACGCCTAAATTTTTCGCGATGAATTCTCGGCCATCGGTTAAGGTCACCGTGATTTCGTCGGCATTGTCTATCACGTGATTATTCGTAACTATGTATCCTTTTTTAGCATCTATAATGACACCAGAGCCCAAGCCTCTAAAGGGTTTTTCTTGGACTTGTTCGTTCGGCCCACCAAAAAAGTGTTTGAACATTTCAGGTACGCGCTGGCGAGAAACTTGTGTACCCTCAACCGAGATACTGACGATTGCTGGTGTTGCTTCTTGCAGCATAGGCGCAAGACTAGGCACTTGATTCTTGTCAGTTGAGAAAAATGGAATGGCTGCGTTAGCCGATAAGTTAATTGACATACTCGCAGCGGCAACACAACAGGCAACTGCTAGGCGGTTGGTTACTTTATTCATCGTTTGATGTCTCCAAAACTATTTATAATCACATCACTGACTCGTGAATGCGGGGTTAAGTTCAGTAAGGTCAGAATTTAATTAGACTTTTTTTCGGTATCTTTATTGCCTGAAAACAGCCCAGATGACTCCGCTGAAAAATCAAGAGGTTGGACGTCAGCAGTCGAAGTTTGCTTGGTTTCTCGGCTGCTTTTGTTGCGCAAATAGGCAGTGGCGTCGTCCCCAAAGTAGTTTAATTGCTCACCTTCTTGGCCAGACTTTTGGCTGATAATAAGCTGCTCGTAGTGGCTAATTTGTTCGTTTAGCTGGGTTAAATGCTGGCTAATTTCAGCCGTAATGTTTTTTGTTTGGTGTAAGTGATTACTAGCTTGTTGCGCCATTAATTCTTTTACTGTTTGTTCGGAATTTGTGTCTTCTGATGCATTCGTTTGTTTGTCTCCTAGCAATTTTGCTAACACAAACCCCAAAACGCCACCGGCTACTAATAATGCTACTCCAACTAACCAATCCATATCTTCTCCTATTTCACTGCGCGGGCAGTGCTAATCAATCGCGCTTTCAATTTTATGTCGCTTGCAGCGCAATACGTTTTGTATATTGCTATTATACGCTCTGCAAATTTAATGCGGTCATTTAATTTGTATTCAAGTGTTTGGTAACACAATAAATTCTAGGATTATTTTTCATTTATGACACAGCTAACACCTTGGCAAAAATACCAGCAAGATTTGACTTTAGACGACTTTCAATATGATGCAGCACAAGAAAATGCGGTTAAAGCATTGCAACGTTTATTTGATGAGTTGACTGCGCCCATGGATACGCCAAGTTGGACCAGCAAGTTGGGCGGCCTATTTGGGCGACGTCGAGCCCAAGGTACAATCCAGGGGTTATATTTTTGGGGGGGCGTAGGCCGAGGTAAAACCTACTTAGTGGATACCTTTTACGATTGCTTACCGTTTGAAAATAAGATGAGAATTCACTTTCATCGATTTATGCATAGGGTACATCAAGAGTTAAAACGTTTAGACGGAAAATCTGATCCTTTGAAATCGATTGCTCAGATCTTTGCTAAAGAAACCCGGGTGATTTGTTTTGATGAATTTTTTGTGTCAGATATTACCGATGCGATGATTTTAGGTACTTTGATGGAGGAGCTGTTCTCACACGGTATAATACTGGTCGCGACTTCAAATATTGTGCCTGATGACCTGTATAAAAATGGGTTACAACGGGCGAGATTCTTACCAGCGATTGCCTTAATCAATCAAAATACTCAAATCGTGAATGTCGATAGCGGCGTTGATTACCGTTTACGCACATTAGAGCAAGCTGAAATTTATCATTTTCCTCTTGACCAGCAAGCCACGGCTAATTTGCAAAAGTATTTCAAGCAACTGGCTCCAGATGCAGGAATGGCTCAGCAAGATATTGAGATTGAAGGCAGAATGATCCCCTCGGTTTTGGTCGCCGATGGCGTAGTGATGTTTGAGTTTAGAGCATTATGTGATGGGCCTCGTAGCCAAACAGATTACATGGAAATCAGCCGCATTTACCATTCTGTATTGATGGCTAATGTTGAGCAAATGGGGCAAGCAACGGACGATATTGCAAGGCGTTTTATTGCTATGGTTGACGAGTTTTATGAGCGCAACGTTAAATTAATCATGTCGGCCGAAGTTGACCTCGAAGACTTATACAGTACAGGCCAATTAAATTTCGAATTTAGGCGATGCTTGAGTCGTTTGAAAGAAATGCAGTCACACGATTACTTGGCACTTGAGCATATACCTTAGCCTTGAATTATCCGATTCTGCGTTTTGTACTCCAAGGCGATTATCGGGTAAACTCAAAGGTATCAAAGCAACACTATATTGTAAGAGATTTTAAAAATGGGAAGAAAATTCGAAGTACGTAAAGTCTCCATGGCTAAAACAGCTGGAGCTAAAACCAAGGTTTACTCTAAATACGGAAAAGAGATATACGTTTGTGCAAAAAACGGTGGGACTGATCCTCAAGCAAACCTCGCCCTTAGACGTTTAATAGAAAAAGCTAAAAAAGATCAAGTACCCAGCCACGTTATCGATAAGGCCATAGACAAGGCAGCGGGTGGCGCTGGCGAAGACTATGTACCCGCTAGATATGAAGGATTTGGTCCAGGTGGATGTATGGTTATTGTTGATTGTTTAACAGATAACAACAACCGTACCATAACAGATGTACGTAACTGCTTTACAAAAACCGGCTCAAAGTTGGGCGTAGAGGGAACAGTTGGACACATGTTTGACCATCAAGCGGTATTTGCATTTGCTGGTGATGACGAAGATGCAGTATTAGAAATATTGATGGAAGCTGATGTCGATGTAACAGAGGTTGAATGTGAAGATGGTGTGATCACCGTTTATGCTCCTCACACAGAGTTCAATAATACGCGTACCGCTTTGGTTGATAACAACCCTGAGTTAAAATTTGACGCCGAAGAAATTACCTTCATTCCTCAAACTGAATCAGAAGTAAGCGGCGATGATGTGCCAATTTTTGATAAGTTTATGGACATGCTAGAAGATTGCGATGATGTCCAACATGTCTATCACAATGCTGTGGTTAATCGTTAATCGTTAATCGTTAATCGTTATTTAGTGTTATCTAATTTTTGAAAGCCCTCGTCGAGGGCTTTGAGGGAAATTCTAAGTTGCGTAGAGTTTATCACCAACTTCAAGAGCCTAGAGAAAGTGCTAGTTTATAAAAAGTCTTCTCGCATAGGATAAAAATTGTCAATTAGGATGCCAGCTTCTAAACACGTGCACCCATGCTCTATGCCTGACTTCTTGTGCATAGTGTCGCCTGTCCTAACTATTTTATTTTCATTGCCAATAATAAATTTAAATACCCCAGATAATACATAGGTTAACTGCTCATGTCGGTGAGAGTGTATTGGCCCAATAGCCCCTTTTTCGAAGTGAACTTCTACTGCCATCATATTATCGCTGTGTGCTAACACTTTTCTAGATACACCATTACCTAAATCTTCTAAAACGACGTCTTTACTGTGTACAAACATTATATTTACCTGTCATTAATTTTTTGATTGTTAGTGAATACTTACAGTTATAACTCAAATCACATATTCTGATTTAAATTTACTTGCCGTTTAGTCGTTTATTTAATTGATATTCATATAACGACGGAATACTGGTATAAAACTTACCCAGACCTTCTACATAAGCGGTAGGGTCGTATATTAATTCAAAAGGTAAGTTAGCTGAAAAGCCGACCAAACGGGCATTTGGAGCATCCTTTATGCCATTCAATATAATTGGTTGTTGAAGTTGACTACCGTTAGTAAATTCAACTCTAGTATTCCAAAATGTATTAAACTGTCCGTGGGTAGGCTTCCAATAAGGAGCGCCACCTCCTTTAAATAACGGATAACTTGGCTGCTTATTAGTATGCAAACCGAGGGCTATTTTAACTTTGGTATTATCAAACAAGTTTTGTTGGTTAGCGCCAGAGTGTTGGTCGAACTTTGGTTGTACATTAACAGTAGTATTTAAGTAAACATTTCTATTCGCTAAAGTATTAAAACTAACCGGATGAATAACTGGATTATCTACAATTAAGTCTTTGATCAATACGTTATTTACTCCACCTACTTGGACCGAATAATGGGCTATACTGCTGCCTGTTGTCTTCACGCGCTCAATAGTTACATTGCCAATGTTCTCACTCAATACACCGTTGTCTGCATTATCAATGACAATGTCTTTTACCCAACTATTAAACAAACGGGTTAAATATATACCATTAAAACCAGGTTCAAGATGATGTTCTATATGCTCATGTTGAGGAAAAGTCATTCTAAAATGCTCAAAACCAACTTCTTTCAAATGATTCCACTGAGTGATACTCACTTTCCAGCTCGGTTTTATATTGTGTAATAGTGGTGTTTTTATAGTGACTTTGTTACCAGAAATATTAGTAATTAAAACTTGTTGACGAGCCAGTGTCATCTCCGGAAATGCCCAGTGGTGTGAGCCTACTTTATATTCAGTATCGCCATATAGTTCCTTTAAAAAAGAGCCTTGCTTACCATCAGGATTGAACCAATTCATTTGTACAACATCACCGACTGAAAGTTTGGCTGACGAGGACACTTCAAAAGTATGAAGGTCTCTCTTGCCTGACAATACACGTGCTAATTCATTAGGTTTCTGAGCATAGTTTTGTAGATAGTTTTTAACACGCTCCCCTTCTTTTCCTGCCACACCAGTCCAGAAAAAACCACCTGACCAAGACCATTTACTAAAAGGGTGCAATATTCCATTGTCGGGATTTTTTTTTATTTTTTTAAATTTAACTAGATATTCAGTCAATTCTTCCATTTCTCTAGGCTGTTCGGCATAAAGTAAAGGACGTGGGAAAAAAAAATCAGTGCCACTTTCAATATCAGTACCTGCTCCGCGTAATACGATATGGCTCCTGTTAATTCGAATTATTTGAGAGAGCTGGTAACGGCCTTTGTTAAATTGAATAATTACAGGGGTTTTCTTATTTGCTAGTGACGTCAATAGAGTATTTAATGCGCTGCTGTCATCAATATCATCATCAGCAATAATGTTGTGGTTCGCAACGTTGATAACTTTAAACTTCGATATATTTGGTTTTTGCTCTCCAAACTTATAACCTGCGAAAGAGAAATCTGGAACGTATACCTCATCTAATGCGATAGGCGCTTCGGCTTGCCCTCTTGCGGAAATCAAGAGCAGTAGCATTAAAAATAGTGGGTAACAGTGACCACTCAAGAATTGGCTCTTTATTTTAATAGGTGTTGTTAACTCTAAAAGTAAGGCTATACAACTAGATAGTGTTGATTTCATATTTCCCTCTATCATATCTTCTTGTGACATAAACGTACCTGACTCAATACAAACACGTAGCAAACTTTGCTTATTGACAATTGAATGGTTTTTAATGAATCGTCAGCGGCATTACCATCAAAAATGAGGCTATTAAATTGATAAATACTATGAGTATTAAGGCTACTCAAAAATAAGCTTCTATTAAGAAGAGCCAGTCCATCTCTATATTAATACCCGTTAAAAACATTATTGGTAATTGAACATTCTTATGAGATTTATATTTAATTCAATATGATTGAACTGCCTTTCCGTACTCTCCAGAAAGCGCTTAATGTTTGCATATTTTCTGTTCAAAAAATGCTCCTTGAGTGATTTTTGGGCAATGTAAGTTAAAATCTGGCTCTGTTTTAATGAAAATTCAAAATATCGACTTTAGGAGCGGCCGTCTGATTAAAGGTTTTTTGTCTTTCATTTGTTAATTCTTTCGGGAAGTGATGCATGGGGTTGCTAACACTGCTCCCGATCTTGAGGTCAGATACAACTACCACGCTCCAATGAAGAATCTCAAGTTTTGGTTATCTATAAAAACTATTAAAATGAGTGACTTTGAGGTGGAGTATTTTGTAGCCTAGTTAGCTCCTAGAAAGAGCTAGTTTCACGATAATATACAGATTTTACGGCACCAGGCGCAGGGTCACCAAAAGTTGATTCATCAAAAGTAACAGGGCCAGTTACGCCTAGTTTGAAATTGTATTGCCCTTCAGCACCAAACGCGACATCAACTGGAAGTTTGAATGTTTTTGATGTTCCAGCTTCACAACAATACTTATATTCAGGCAATAATCGTAAACCGAGTTGAGCTTCAAATAGTGAGTTAGGATAAACTCTTGCTCCTTTTGATTCGTTTGAGGAATATGTACCTTCAGCGAAATCGACATTGTACCCATGTAAACCGATAAAATATGGTTGCAGAAATGTATGGCCATTGCGACCATGAGTTTGCCAGAAGTTATATTTACTCGGTCCCCCTTTTAATTCGAAATTCCAAAAAACCAAGTCCTTAAGGTGATGGGGGTATGCAGAATGAGCGCCTCCATTTTTGTCAAAATGTCCGTTGCTAACATTATCGTATAGCGATGCATATGGGCCACCGCCATGAGAATCGATATTCTGTCCAACTGCCATTCTATATCTTAGATAAACTACGCCTGAATTTCTTCTTGCTACTCCTGGGCCGTGATGGTGCCCTGCAACATCTTGTGAGTCTTTGACCAAAACTCCATATGATTCACTGATGTTTATGGATGTATGCGACTTTTTACCTGAAATTAGTACTCTAGAAACTGTAACTGCTGATGAAGTTTTAATAAGCAGGCATTGACTTAAGTCTTTAAATTCGACATTTTTTACCCATCCATTGTGAACCCGTTCCATTGCTAAAGCTGTCCATCCATAGTTATGGGTATTATCTTTTACTCCGTTTACTACTTTGTGGTGGATAAAATTTTCGCCATATGAAGGCCAATTTCCTGAAAATTTTATATCTTCGACTCCCACGTTCTCTAACATTTCGATTGAACGAACCCTCACTCCGTAGGATTGTTTTAAAGATATATGTAAAGGTTCTCGAAGTTTTATAGTTTTACCGTCAATAGCATCTATTGTGTGAATTTCCCGAATTGACATCCCGTCTTTAGCACTCCATTTTTCCCCTGTGTTAAAGCCACTGAAATAATCGTCTGATTTTTCTTTATTTTTGAATAACCAAAGAACTATCTTTTGTCCTATTTTAAATTCACTCGGATCCGTAACTTGAATGTTGAAAGACCCTTTTGCTGCATCTGCGCTTAACGTCGTTATATCAGACAACTTCTTCGTAGGTGATGAAATTTTGAACATTGGGGTGCCATAATATTTGTTGGCGTTACTGCCTAACTTTGCTTTGTCAACAAAAACAGTCGTTCCATTAGGGCCAATTCCTTTGCCTTTTAGCAGTATGTTGCTGCTTTGAATTGAGATATACTGATTCGTATCTTGATTGGGGCTCACATCATATTTACCTCTGCCGAATTGTACGATTCCACCTCCGCTTCTCTCAGCAGCGTCAATTGCTGCTTGGATCGCGACATCATCATAAAGCCCATCGTTGGCTATTGCACCAAAAGCCTTGACGTTAAATATATTCCAATCTGATGTGGAAATTATGGGCTTTTCTGAGTATTCATACCCCGCATATGAAAAGTCGGGTAGCGTATGTTCAACATCTCTCTTTTTCGCGGATTTGAATTGCTCCCATAATTTGGATGTCGGTATTAGGGAAGTCGCTTCAGCCGTAAAAAAGTAAAGCATCAAAGTACCTAAACCTATTTTGAATTTGTATCGGATAATTTTTATCATTTTTCACCCTAAATAAACTTAATTAAAGTCAAGCCACTATAGAAATTTGGAGCGCTTACTAAGAAGAGCCCATTTTGCGTTCCTTTGATACCTTCTAATATTCAACGTTCTCCTGAAAATACGATTGCCTGGTTAAACCTTGACATCCGAGCCTATTTCGCATTGAGAAATCAGCCTGACGAGTTCTGCTTGAAACTCAATTCAAGTTATTTGTTTCATTGCTTTAATTGTTGCCTTAGCTTTGGTTCTGAAAATTGCAGGAAGAGCCAAAATAAATGACGATAGAAAAAGATAAGATAATCCTTTTTATGCTCCAAATTGACAAGCTGTGAGGGCAGTTGGCGGGGTATCAATACTTTAATCGAATGGCTAATCTTTTTAAGGCAGTTTTGTTTCTTAAGTGTGTACAAATGCCTCATATAAATTGGCTTGAGATCGTAAAAGCAGGTTTGTGAACCGTTGAATACATTTGCTCCAAACTAAAGTTTGTAACGATCCATGTGAATTATGACAATTAATGTTTTTTAACTGGAATACGTTGAAACTCCAATAGGGTACCTAAATGAAGATTTTAACTAAGAAATATATAACAAAGCTTGCGCTTACCTTTATTTTTATATCGCTAGCATTAAATACCCAAGCAATTGAGTCAAATTTGTGGAAGCAATTCAAGGCTGCTAAAGCTAACAAGCTAGAACCAACTTTGCCTGATTTTTCATATGCCGGATATGCTTATTCAGAAAGAGAAATAATAGACACTAGTAATTGGCCAGTGTTCAATGTATCTGACTATGGAGCATTCCCCGATGACGGCCAATATGATGATGCTGGTATCCAAATGGCTATCGATGCTGCTCAAACAAATGGTTTGGGCATAGTTCAATTTGAGTCTGGTAAATATCATGTCAGCCCAAACGATAGTATCGAAGAACAGATTGCGATCCAAGGTAGCAACATTGTGATGAAAGGACAGGGCTCCGATGTCAATGGCACCATCATATTTATGGTCAATATGAAGGCTAGTAACGGCTGGACAATGTTCCGTGTCGCACCCAAAAATGTAGTGCACAACGACCTCGGAAGAGTTGTATCTGACGCGTCACGCGAGTCATTTATGATAAGAGTATCGAATCCAGAGAGGTTCAAAGTTGGTCAGAATATTCAACTTAGGACTGATAGTGTTGAGTTTGGAGTTAATTATTACACTCCACTTGTTATTTCACCAGACTGGACTCGATTACGGACAGATGGTTTTAAGTTACGTGAAATGCATACTGTTAAAGCAATTGATGGAAATAGTATTACGCTTGGTGAGCCCTTGCACGTAACTATAAAGGCTTCAGACAATATAAATATCAGAGCAGTTAAAATGCTTGAGAATGTTGGGATTGAAGATATTCGCTTCAAAGGAAATTGGAACAACTACCCTCAAGACTACAGACACATGTCACATTTAGATTCTGATAGCGAATATCAAATTTACCCCAAAGAATTTGTACATCATCATGACAAATATCATGACTATGCTTGGAATGCATTGCTCGTAGACCGCGTTCACAATGGCTGGGTTAGAAATGTCGAATTCCGTGACTTCAATACAGGTTTGTTAATATACGGTTCAAGTGCGTTTACAGTAACTCATGCTAAATTTTCAGGTAAGAAAGGTCACAATTCTGTTCATACCAGAGGTTCCTATGGTGTTTTGGTAAAAGACAGCAGAGACAGTGCAGGCCATAATCATGGTCCAAGCATTGGATATGGCAGTGTAGGTGCTGTTTATCTCAGATTTAAGGCGTTCAAAGGTCAGCATATGGATAGCCATACGGGCAATCCATTCGCGACTTTGTTCGATAATGTTAATGGGAACTTTGATTTTAATGGAGGTCCGTATGTTAGTCGACCACACCATGGGAAATATTTAGTAGCTTGGAATTTCAAGTTTGAAAATGGGCCCAAATTTTATGATTTTTGGCCCGATGTAAAAACTCGTCATAGGTACGCACTTCCATTTATGGTTGGTGCGCATGGTCAAGATGTAAACTTTAAAGATGACTCTGTTTCGTCCAAAGAATCTTTAGGGCAAAAGGTTGAACCTGAATCATTGTTTGAGGCACAGCTTGGTAATAGGCTGCTGCCAGGTTTTACTTACCTAGGTACTGAAGGAGATAGTAAAACTTTCGTTAATAAGGTTGATTTAGCTTTTGGAGCGGAGGGACAATATAATTTTCTATATGACATTTCTGGGGCAGTTTCACTAAATACTTTGACTTTTGGTGATCCTAATGTAAGGGCGGCTAAAGTAGCTTATTACCGGCCCGCAGGGCCTAAAGGGTTTTTTTTCTCTGCTACAGAAAATAGTAATGTTGATATCAATAGTTTAAGTATTGTCAAGTTCGGAGCAAACGGAAACTATACAACTAAGTTTAACTTACAATCTGACATATCGTGCAATGTTCATGCATTTGGCAGAGATCCAATACTTGGTACCAAAAAGCAATGCTTTATAAAAAAAATAGCTACGCCAAGTGGATACTCTCATGCGGCAAATGATGGTGATAGAATTAAGGTTTTAAAGCCTATCAACGTTGCTTTCGGTTCAAATGGAAAATATATATTCAAGTATAATGTAACTTCAAATACATCTTGTTCTATTGCTGCCTTTGGCGGTGATCCAACCCCTGGTCGCACAAAACAGTGTTATGTGCGAATAAGATAGCGATTCTTTTTTCAAATTGAGTCTTCTACTCAGATGCCAACGGACTGGCAACAATTACAGTGGCCAACAAGTGAAAGGGGTGTATGGATGAGTTTTATTAATAAAATAAAAATCAAAAATAGAATTATGGTCTTAGTCATTATTCCACTATTAGCAAGTTTGACCCTTGCCGTCGAACGATATGAAAACGCGCAAATGGTTGTAAGCAATGTTAAGAAATTGGCCATCTTACAAGGTTACATAAAGCATGTCTCCCCAGTCATCGCCGAGTTACAACGTGAAATCTTGTATGCAAATATATATACGGCGGTAAAAGAGCCCATGCCTGAGATTAAGCGGCAGCTAGAGCAAAGTAGAATCTCTACTAATAAAGCGATAGAGCGTTTTCAATTATTTATTAACGACAACACAGAGCTGGCATTCTTTCCTAAGTTAGTCGCAGATTTTTCCACAATCAATGCGGATATAGCTTTACTTCCTGCTTTACGTAGCGCTGCTGATAGAAAATTATTGCAAGATGGGAAACTTTGGACCATTGGTAGCATGAAACGTTTAGTTCGTAATTTAATGGCTACCTCGAATCAAGTAGTACTTTTATCGAGCACTAACTCGGAACTATCGTTGCTTTCAAATGCATATCAAAATTTAATTAATGCTAAACACCTGTCACTGTTACAAGTCAGTACAATTTATAGTGGTATAACGAGTGATTTAATTACTAGTACGTTTGGTAAAATTGTAAAATTTCAATTAGCTAAATCAATTTATATCAAGCACTTTGAAAGTTTTGCTCCTAGTGATTTAAGGGCTTATTTTAAAAGAGAAGTAGCAGACCAACCATTTTACTTAAAGTTTCTCGCTTTAGAGGAGGCAGTGCGCCTAAATGCCGCAAAAAGTATTGGAGAAAAAATCAATTTTAACAGAAAACAGTGGCTTGAAGGCGGTGGCGAGATAAATATAGGGTTTAATAAAGTTATTGATGAAACCTTAAGAAAAATAGAAATTACAAATAATAGGCTTTTGGAAGCCGCTGAAGTCGCTGTTTTTAACACCTTAACTTTAATTATCGGTCTATTCTTAGTTACGTTACTAGTATCGTCCAAAATAATTAGAAGTATTAATAACCCTATGAAACAGTTGATGCTGGATTTTTCAAAACTTGCTGATTCTAAAGATATGTCTATTCGTAATAAGCTGGAGGGGGAAAATGAATTAACTGCTGTCGGCAAAGCCTTCAATACTCTCATTGCAACTTTTGAAACAACTTTATCTAAGGTAACAAGGCAAATAGTATCAATGGATGCGACAACTCAGAAGGTTACCAACTCAATGAAACAGTCCATGAAGTTAATTCAAAATCAGAAATCGGATACTGAGAGCATTTCTGTTGCCATTAATGAAATGGTCACCACCATTCATGAAGTTTCAAGTATGTCGCTTACTACGTCCGATTCTGTAAAGCGCGCATACGAATTGGCTATATCTAGTGGTAAATCGTCTGAAAAAAGCAAATCGACTATGGATGATTTGTTCAAGGAACTTGGAGAAACCAAATTACTAGTTTCCAACCTTGATGATGAAGCTTCCCAAATTAGTAATATTCTGCAAGTCATTAAGAGTATTTCCGAGCAAACTAATTTACTAGCCTTAAATGCAGCTATAGAAGCTGCTCGTGCTGGCGATATGGGCAGAGGTTTTGCTGTAGTTGCCGATGAAGTACGTGAGTTGTCGAAACTAACTCAAGATTCTACTAAACAAATACAATCTCAAATATACGCGCTAACTAATGGGGCGGCTGCAGCATCTAAAAAAATGAACGATTTACAATTAAGCGGGGTAAACGCCTTAGGAAAAGTAAAAAGTAGTAATAAAGCATTCTTGGCTATTAAAGACGAATTCGATCAGATCACTCATATGGCGAGTCAAATTGCCGTTGCTGCTGAAGAGCAGGCTAGTGTTGCGGATGAAATAAATAAACGAGTCAAAACGATTAAGCAAGATTCAGAATATATGTATGAACAAGGAGGACAAACCTTAGCCGCTACTATAACTCTCATGAATAATGGCGTTGAGTTAAAACACGACATCGAAGTATTTACTTTTAAGTAAACTATCTGAAAATGCACCAGATTCTGTATAACTGCCAGTTAGTTGATACGCTTTTCGAGGCATTCATCAAATTTAATCACAAAATGACTATGCCACTACAGACGTATTTCCCAAATGCCAGTTTCGTAATTTGCACTGTCTGTTTTTACTGGTTTTTTGATTGGTAATCTGCTTTTTTAGTCGAAGTAATAGCAGAGGTTAAGCAGTCACCAGCGGTGGCCTAACTGCACTGGCTTTGTCTTCTGCCTTTGATAATTGTAAAAACAAAAGCCGCTGTGGTGCGCGGTTCTGTATTTCTTCTAATGAGTCAAACGAGTGCTCGATGCCCCAGTAGATTGGCATATCCTATTTGGGCATCTAACTAGAGATGTTGTGCTATTGACATGGTGATATTAGGTGACAAAACGAGTAAGCAAACAAGGCGGACTTGCAGTCCGGAATTTAAATTAGAAATTGCACGTCTAGTCCTAGACGAAGGTTGCACGCGTTATGAGGTTGCCATAGCTATGTGGGTTGGCATTTAAACTGTTGGTAACTGGGTAACAACTGAAAAAAGAGCGTCGAGGCGTCAAGACTAACCAAGCCTCGATGAAGCCAGAACAAATCGAAATCCTCAATTCACAGAATAGACTCAAGGGTGCTGAGTTTGAAAAGGATATATTTAAAAAAAGCTACCGCTGCTGCACAGCGCCTCATGTCCTTAATAACTTACATTAATCAAGAAACTAAATCAGACCGATAAGGACCGCTCCAAGGTCAAGTTTGAGTGTGAGGTATTGGAAGCCCACCGTAGCACCTATGAATACTGGCGTAACCGTTGTGAACGTTTATCTCCGGAAACTGTTAGGTTTAACAGTTTTGTGAAAAAAGCTCATCGTTTAGGCAATGGCTCCGCGAGCGCGAGAACTGTCTCTGAAATTGTGACAAATGGAGATTCTCATACAGTATCGCTATCGCAATGCCCCGCAGGTAGGTAACTGAAAGTTCAGTTGCTGTAGCATACATATAAAAAGGCAGAACAAGAGCGTGCAGCAATATCTAATGAACTAGACAAGCAATTTGCAGTGACAGTACCTAATCAAGCTTGATGTGGCCATGTAACATATGTATGGGCTAGCAACCGCTGCGCTTATTTGGCGGTAGTCATCGATTCATTTGTAAGAAAACCTGTCGGTGGAGCGATGAGTTATTCACCTAATAATAGCCTAACATGAAAGGCATTAACCATGGCACTTGAAAGTCGAGGAAAATCCAGTGGTGTATTTTGTCCTAGTGATCAAGGACGTCACTATGTAAGGTCGCCAATTTAGGCAATTGATATGGCCTTACCGCTTAATACAAAGCACGGGGTCCACTCAACGATTATTTAGTTGGTTATTACAGTGAATTTAGGCCGCAGTTATATAGCGGCGGACTGACGCCAAATGAACTGGAATACTGGTATTGGAAATACTACAAACTCGTGGCCAAAACGACTTGACTACTAAAAGTCAACCTGACTGGGTAGACCAGTCATCACATCAAGTGTTGTAGATCTGTTTGGGGGTAAGGTCATCTTCAATTGATGTGGGAGGGGGTTCGGATCTGGTTGAAACCCGAAGTAATTATTACCTTTTTGAACCTGTTTAAAATGTTCTTTAAGGACTAACTCAGGCATAGAAAAGTTGTAAAAAGCGACTTCATCAATTTCACCGGAGAAAGCTTCTTTATCTCTTCGAAAACTTGCCGGCGTATTACCTATTGCGGCTCTCCCTATTCCACCACTTAAAACTTTTGAGCCAGGAGGGTATTGGTAAAACGCTTGTTTTATTCCATCAATATAAATAGCTTTTAAACCTGTTGCAACGTTATAGGTTGCGACGATATGGTGTATTTCACCTTTTGTAAGGTCTGCAAGATTGGGTCGTCCATCTTGACCATCTAGCGGTAATTTTAATTCATGGTACCCTTGGCCTACGATATATAAACCAAAACTTAAACTTTCTTTGAAGTTACCTTCGGGACGCAATGTTATTCCAGTTTGTTCATTCTGAAAGTTCAATAACATACGTAATTCTTTGCTATCAATTTCAACATTGTCGTGCCAGCCTTTGCGGAAAATTTGATCTATCTCGCCTGAGGCTCCCGAGTAATTCGGTCTTATTAGTGCCTCTATGGTCACTCCATCAATAACCGAAAAAGTCCCAGTGCCGACTACAGTCCCGCCTCCAGAGTCAATACGGACCAGTGCACTTTCACTATTATCAAACGAAAATGCTCCATTACCGATGAGCCCAGCAACCCGCTTTGCCCCTTGAAACGGACGCCCATGAAGGTCCCCAGCAGAATCTAAAGCAATGTTACTTTTGCCATCAAAGCTCCAGTAGTGAGTAGGCCGCCATCGAGCTGGTAACAAAATGGTATTTTTCCCGCTGACTACAACAGGTTGAGAGCGAGTTAGATCTACCGAAAGTGCATCGCCTTTTGAAAACAAATTGAAATTTGGGCCATAAACTATAATATTATTTTCCGATTGGGGTTTAATTTTTAGTTTACCGGTTTTGAGTTGTATTTCTTGGTCGTTGAAAAGCTTAAATATTGATTGATTGCTTAGATAAAGGGTGTCACCGTTTTCAAATTGTATAGTTGTATCTTGAGATGTTTTATATTGACCAAGAGATAATCGATTTCTCTCTACTTTACCTTGTTCGACAATGACAACATGACCCTGAATTACTTTCGCAAAAAACGATTCTGGTGCTTTGTTCAGGGATAGCCAGCCAAATAGTGTGACTAACAGACTTAACAATATAATTAAGACACGTTTTTTATATTTAATATAAAAGGTTTTTTTTCCTTCAGGTGAGGAGTTTTGTGGTTTATCAGATGCGTTACCTGATGGCGGTGTTGTATCGTTTATGTTACTAATTACGTCTGCAGTTTTGAACGTGGTTTGGCTGTTTATTGCTTCATCACTTTTAGGCTCATTTTGCTTTTTTGGTCGAATTACAAATTCTTCTGTAACCGCAGTAGTTTCAGTCATTCGCCGATAAACAAACTCCATATTTCGCTCAGCAGCAGAATTTAGATGCATGTGAATACTGATATAATCATAGTAGAAATGCTGGGCATCAAAATTACCACTCAGCAAAGATTCTAGCTTTCTCAATTGTTCGGCGGTGACTTGATTGATGCAAACTGCATCGGCTATCTCCCGTATTTCTGGGAATGCATCACTTCTACTCATGACGCGTCCTTTTTAAGTTTTTTTTCAACGCAGTCAAATAGCGTTTTCCGTATTTTATGTATTACTTTGCGAATAGCATAAATAGACCGTCCAGTGTCCTCAGCAATTTGGTGTGCCATTAAATTTTGAATATAAAAAGATTTGTAGATCGGTTTAAATGAAGAAGACATCTTACCAATACACTGCTCTAAGTACCGCCATCTGTATTCGCGCGACTCAAAACTGTTCTCGATGATAGAAATGTTGTCGCTGAATTCAAGCAAAAAATCATCAGTTAGTCCTAGCTCGTATTTGTTTTGATTGCGTCTAAAGACCCTTACGCGATTGAAGGCGATGCTGTTCGCCCACTTTGAAAAGCTTGTGCCCTCCTCAAATTTGCTAAATTCTTTCCACAAGGTTAGACAGGTCTCTTGGAATATGTCATCGGCTGCTGCTGCATCAGAAACATAGGCATAGATATAGCAGTAAAGCCTGTTTTTATCCGCTTCAAACAATTTACCAAAAAGGTCTGAATTGAATAGTTCAGAAGGTGTTTTTCCTGAATTTAGATTCGTTGATTGAGTTTGTTGTTTGGGCAAAATACGACCAACTAAGACTAGTTTTAGATAACAATAATGCTCTTAACTATACAAGGTCAAAGTTTAGAAGTTAATCATTTTTTGTTTTTTTGCAACATTCTTAACGAAACAATAACTAAATTAAAAGGTTTTAAAATGCAAAAGGTGCAGCTAATGACTGTCCCTAAATCCAGTGTGATTTATGGTTAACTGTCAAAATTATTAAGTAACTTCGGTATGTGTTTTTAACGGTTAATTTTTGGTGATTAATCGTATGTGGGGCTTCTATCAACTTAATATTTAGAGGGTGGGAAATTTACAAGTAAGAGTATTTTGGTAGCGTTCAATTACCATATATTTATTTTTAATTCGGAATCATAACTTTAGTTCAATGAAATTTTTGGGGTATTAATTGATTTAAACTTGGGCTTTTCTTAATAAGAGTGATGAGTTAAACGAACTCAACTAATTATCTTTAGTTGAGTTTTTTCGATACGTTCGATGTGCGAAAAAATTGCTCTTTTTAGCTGTTACGACAAATTGATTTTGGGGGCACTCAAATTAACTGCGTACCAGTGAGGCTAAGAAACTTTGGTACTCAACGATGCTCAAGCTGGTTTACTTCGTGCCTTCGAGAATTTGTTTAATGAGTTACCAAAAACTAAAAATAAAAATATTAAGAGAGCGCTAATGTTTAGAATTAATTTTACCAGAACCATTTTAAGCACATTAATTGGTTTGACTTGTTTAAATACCTATGCGGAAGATGAACAATCTGAAGATGAAGCAGATAAAAAAACAGAAGTTATCGCAGTAACTGGTATTAGAGAATCTTATTTAAATGCAATTAATACGAAGCGCAACTCAGCTAACATTGTTGACGCTATCTCTTTAAAAGATATAGGTGCTTTACCAGATAATTCAGTTGCTGAAACTCTTGAACGTATTACAGGGGTTTCCGCTGACAGGTTTAAAGGTAGTGCTAGCGAAATATCTATAAGAGGATTGGGCCCATTTCTTGGTATGTCAACTTTAAATGGTCGAGCAATATCCTCTGGTAGTGGTAATCGCAGTGTTGCTTTCAGTCAGTTTCCATCAGAGTTAGTTAATGGTGTCACTGTTTATAAGTCACAATCCGCTAATATTTTAGAAGGCGGCGTTTCCGGTACTATAGATTTGGGGACTATTCGGCCAGTCGACTATGGGAAGCAAAGGTTTCAGTCTGAGTTCAAGGGTATATATAATGAATATCAGGCAAAAAAAAATGATGACAAAGGATTGGGTCACAGGGCGTCAATTAGTTATGTGAATAGCTACGATTTAGGCGAAGGAAAAATTGGTTTCGCTTTAGGGTATGCAGGCGGTAAAACTCCGCGACCAGAAGATACATACCTAACGAGTTCGTTATATCGACCTTGTAATTCTGATGCTAGTCGCTCTGAAGAAACTCAAACGAATTGTACGTTTAGTGATACTAATGCCGCTGCTGGCGGTGGAAGGGCTGTTGATGGGGACTACTATTTTGCGCCTAACGGACAATTGTTTCGCCAAATAAACTCCATCGATGAAAGCAACGCGATGATCGCTGCTGTGCAATGGAAACCTTCTTCGAGCTTAGATATAAATTTAGATAGTCAATGGTCAGAACGCTATTTTTTTGAAGACCGCCACGATTTATTTTTCCATGAAGGCCGCAGAGGAATTTCGAACTGGGTAACTAACGAAGAACATATTCTACAAAGTTATACTGGGGAGTCGTTCATCGGTACTTCTGGCGACTATCGTGATAGGAATGAAGAATACAAAGGATTAGGTATCAATGTAAAATGGCAAATCAATGAAGATTTTGCTATCACTGCTGACGCAGCTTATTCAGGTACTGAGCGTTGGCAGAATTCTACGAGAGCGAGGTTTCGTAGTCAGCGTCATTTTTTTGACTGGGAACAAAGAGGGGATGAGCAGTTCCCGAATATTTCTAATGTTTATACTGATAGAGACGATCCTGTTGGTAGTTCTATAGACTGGACTGAAAGTGTTAAAGATTTTACGTTCTTTAATAATGATAGTCAGGCAAGAAAAGAGCGATTTGATATTTCTGATCGCATTAGAAGTTTCAAACTCGATGCAGAATATTACTTAGAACATAACATTTTTACTTCTATTCTTACCGGATTTGCATTTTCGTCTCGAGCTCATGTAAACCTTCAAAACGATAGTATTAGTTTCAATACTGGTGTCGCTGAGCTTGTAGCGGCGCGTGAAGCTGGCTTATCCAATAGAGAAGGAAGAGCTGCGCGTGCTCTCGCTAGAGCAAACGTATTATCGTCTGCCGCTGAAAATTGTTTAACTCCTTGGCCACAAAAAGATTTTGGTGACGATGCCAATAGCCCTGTAAGTGAGTGGGCTATTGCTGATAATTTTTGTGCGTTCGATGTTATTACTGGTGGAGAAACGTTAGAGCCTAGTTTACTCCCGCCCTCTGAAGGTGATATCGATTTAATTGAAAAAATCACATCAGTCTTCGCTATGTCTAACTTTGAAACTGACTTAGCAGGCATGTTTTTATCCGGCAATGTTGGAGTACGCTATGTGCAAACAGAGATCAATTCCGCAGGGATTTCACAAGCGTATGAAACAATTACCGATGATGAAGGGTTCATTACTCTTATCGAACAAGAGGGAATCCTTGAAACGCAGGCTTTTGACAACAAGTTTTCTAATCTATTACCAAGCATTAATATGACCTTAGAACTAGCTGAAGAGGTCGAGTTGAGATTTGCAGCCTATAAGGCAGTCTCTCGTCCTGATATGTGGTTTTATGGTGCAGGTAGAAGAGTAAGTATTGGGAATGATGAAGATAATCGGACCGTTGAAGATGCATTACAATCTGTAAGTGCTAGAGGAAATCCAGAATTAGAGTTGTTGGAATCCGATAACTATGAATTCGGCGTCAACTGGTTTTTCGCTGCAGAGAGTATTTTATCTGTGGCTCTCTACAACAAAGCGTTCTCTGCTCGTATCGGCGCGCAAAGTAAGGAGGAAAGTATTATTGTAGATGGAGTTCCATTTCTGACCACTGTTTTCGGCTCACCTACGATTTTTGAAGACGAGTCTACTATCAACGGTGTCGAAATTACGTTGAATCATCAATTCTCAACATTACCAGCTCCTTACGATGGGTTAGGATTCGCTGGTAGTTATAATTACTCGGATTCTGACTACGAAACTCCTGAGGCTGGAGCCTTTATAGTACCAGCAGAGGGGGTAATTGAAACAATTGAGCCTGCTAATTTACCAGGCTTATCTAATCATGTTGGCAATATCCAAATGTATTGGGAAGGAAGTGGTGTGTCTGCTCGAATATCTTATAAGTTTCGTTCAGATTATATTAAGCCGTTTGGTAACGACCTGTCTCAAACGAATCGGTTTGTTGAACCACAAAGGTCTTTTGATTTAAGCTTGGGTTATAAGATTAGTAAAAACTTCTCTGTTAAAGCGCAAATGCTTAATTTAACTAATGAACCGGCTATCCAGAGTCGGGTTATTCCTGGTGCGTACAGTCTTATCGAGCATAGCGGGCGAAAATTATTTCTAGGTGTTAAGTATCGTAAATAGTAAATGCGTTAACGGTCGTTAAGCAACATAGAATAGAGCCGACAGTAAACTTAGTTTCGGTTCTTTTCTTTTCTGTTGAATAACCTTGTCTTTAATAATCATTTTTTCGAATCAAAACCTACTTTTTCGGTGCCATTTCACCTGACTTAAGAGGCGTCGGCCAAAAATTCGTACTGTGATTAGTCTGAAATATCCAATTGTCTCTGTGGAATTATCAAACATGAAAATAACTATAGTATCCATTTTCTTTCTATTTAATGTGGCATTATGTTTTGTGTCTCCTTCAGTCTCGGCTGATAACCCTATTATACCTGGTGTAGGGTTATCAGATCCTCATGTGCGGATTTTTAACAACAAAATTTACCTTTATAGTGGTCATGACGACTCCCCAACTGATCCATTGTGGGTTATGAAAGATTGGCGCGTTTTTTCTTCAGATGATTTAATCAATTGGAAGTTAGAAACGACCATCTATCCTAAAGATAACTACTTAGCTGACGATTCTGTCGATGCGTGGGCCGGTGATGCAGCAACCCGACATGGTAAATTTTATTTTTACTTTTCCGACCGCGATCGCTCAGCAGGTGTTATGGAATCTGATTCACCAAGCGGCCCTTTTGTTGATAAGCGAGGAACACCATTGGTCGATAAACATGATCCAACAGTTTTTATTGATGATGACAAAAATAAAACGCCTTATATTATCTATGGTGATAAACACGGTAATCTCGATTACCAAATCGCACAATTAAATGACGATATGTCATCTCTTGCGGAAAAACCGAAAAAAATAATCATCAATGGTAGTGAATGGGATAATGCCCCTATATGGCAAGATAAGAATTATCTATTTAAACGAAATGGTATTTATTATTTAAGTTGGGGTAGAGATTATGCTGTCTCGAAAAATATTTATGGTCCATATGAAACCTTAGGTGCAGTGGGTAATGGCCACAATTTAAATGGTTATGCGCACGGCAGTTTTTTTAAGTGGAAAGGGCAATTTTATCACATTTGGTGCTACTACATTAATGGTCATCGTTTAAAGTTTAGAGATACGATTATAAGCTATACCCACTTTACAGATGATGGCAAAATAGTGACGGATACTGAATTTCTTGATAAGCATTTTTCAAATGGTGTCGGGCAATACGATGCCAACTGGCCTGAAATAGAAGCTGAATGGTTTTATGAAAAATCTACTGATATCATTAAGAAAGAAAAAAAAGACGATGGTTTTTTGTTAGATAATATTGGCAATAATTCATATGTGATTTTCCCTAATATCAAAAATTTAGTTGTAGCTAAAACGTTAACGTTTAATTTGCAACCGAATCGGTCTGTTTCTAAAAATAAAGAAACAAAAATAGAAATTCGAGATAGCTCACCAACCGGTAAGTTGCTAACAACATGCTATTTACCAGCTGAAGTGTCTAAGGCTTTTATTGATGTTAGTTGTGAACTTCCGCCTCTATCGTCTAAGGCTAGTTTAGCTTTGGTCTTTAAAGGCGATGGTAATAACTTATTCAAATTCAATAAAATGGAATTCTCACCTAGCAAACAATAGTAAAGGTTTTCGATAAATTCTATCTTGTGAGGTTGCTACCTATATTATTTGTTAATGCCCATTAACTTGAGAGGATCGCAGGTCTTATGTTGTCTGGGCACTAACCCCACTGAGGCGGCTAAACACATATCGTTGCTTAGAACTTGGATACCAGGTATCGATTAACAGCGGTTTAACTCGCCAGCATATGGAACTTCAGAGAAATACACATCACGTATACCGGTTAATGTATCACTTTGCTTGGATACCGAAGTATCGTTACAAAATATTTATTGAGCCCTATAGTGGAGCGATGAAGGCAATTATTTGTAAGATAGGATATGACTACGATTTTGACATTCAAGAATTAGAGATCCCTGAAGATCACATTGATATGGTTATCAGGGGAGAGCCAAAATTGGCTCCTAGCGACGTAATGCAAGTGATTAAAAGCATCTCAGCGAGGGAGTTTTTCAAGTTATATCCAGAGCTCAAGAAACGATACTTTTGAGGTGGTAAGCTTTGGACACAGAACTATTTCGTCGAAACCATCGGTAATGCGAATGAAGAGACAATCAGGAAATATGTTCAAAACCAACTAATCGAGCTGGATAGTAAAGAAAGTAACGCCAAACAGTTGGGTCTGTTTTAAAACTCGGTCGCTTGCAGCCAATTTTTTATCGCCAATCATGCTAATTAATCGTGTCGAGATCGGATGCTTTTTGCGTGAGTACCTTCCATGAATTATCCACATATTTGATACGCTCGCGCAACATCAATAAATAGTCCAGTAATCCCAGAAATTGGAAGGGAGCCTCTTACTTGATTAATCAAGGCAATTGCCTCTATATCATCGGGTCTCTAATTCGAAGCTTGAGCTAGATCTTTTATTACCCGTTAGATTTTAATGGAATAAAATGGATGCCTCCGCTACCATTATCGCATCATTGTAATAGCGTTTATTTCTCTTTCGATAAGGCGGAACATCTTTCGGTACGATTGATTTGACCTCACGTTCCAAGTGCTTCAACTCACGGTACCAAACATGACAACTGCGATATGCTTCCATCACCGAAATATGGGGCTCTGACTGACTAAAGTATCCCGTCATCTTTTAGTGCATTAACTTCTACCTTTTCAGTACTTTGCCTGATTAATTCACAAAAACCAAATGAAAGACAGACTTCGTGATACCTAGACCTATTGTTACTTTTTCTCATGTGAGCTTCTCCTTTAAGATAGCTGTGTTGACACTACTGTTTAGGCTGATTTAAAGCCGTTAAGGTATGAGACGCGTCCATACCATAAAATAGTATTACCCGAGTTAAAAAGGGAAAAATCATTTTGATTTTTAACCAAACATAGTTTTTTATTCTTAATAAACTAACATCATTGCTAATATCCACCAGGGGTATCTAAGTTCTACTTTTTTGGCTTATCTTTATATAAGCGTGAATGTTTAAACCAAGCAGAATTTACATATGAAATGATTAAATATCTGAATAACTGACAATAGGATAAATATGAGATTTGTTTATGTAATACCTATAGTAGGGTTACTAGCCGCATGTACTTCAAGCGTCGTCAATGATGTAAAGTTTTTGCAAGCGAGTAACTCCAAAATATGTACTACAAAAACAACTTCACCGGATAACGGCCCAATAGATAAAGTAGGTAAACTTGTATCGAATATAAAAGAGTTTGATCTGGCAGTATCTCAAGCAAAACCAGGTGACACTATAGTGCTAAAAAATGGCACGTGGTCAAATTGCGAAATGTTAATTGAAGTTAGTGGGAGAAAATTACAAAACATTACAGTTACAGCTGAAACCAAGGGAAAGGTAATTTTTTCTGGCCAATCATGGTTAAGAATTGGTGGAAACTATATACATGTTGACGGCTTAGTGTTTAAAAATGGCTATTCTCCAGGTCGCTATACGATTACATTTCAAAAAAACTCAAAAAATGTAGCCCATCATTCACGTATTTCAGAAATCGTTATCGATAATTACAGCAATTCGGCAGATCTAAACGAAACCAAAGACTGGGTTAATCTTTCGGGAACTAATAATCGTGTTGATCATTCTTATTTTGCTAATAAAAAAGAACGTGGGGCGGTGATTAATGTCAGCCGACCAAAGGGACATGGTTATATTAACAATCATCTTATTGATCACAATTATTTTGGCGTGCGGGAATACTTTGGCGCGAATGGTGCTGAAATTATACGCGTTGGCAGCTGGCCTGAATCACAAAAGCGCTCTGAAACTATTGTAGAAAAGAATATTTTTTACCGAACAGGCGGTGAAGCAGAAATTATTTCCTTAAAATCAGGTGGTAATGTACTTCGTGATAATTGAGTCATTTGGTGAGTTTGTTATGCGACAAGGTCACGGAAACCTAGTTGAGCGTAATATTTCTTTAGGCGGTCATGTTGAAGGTACAGGCGGTGTTCGGTTAACTAGCAATGATCATATTATACGAGGTAACTACTTTGAAGGGTTAGGCAGTAAAGTTGGTAGTAGTCAATCAGCAAAACTGGGAAATATTGATAATCAAAGTGCTATTCGCTTAATGAATGGTGTGCCTAATTCACCTGATCAGAAACACTTTCAAGTTACTAATGCGATTATTAATCCACAAGGATCTGTTCCTTTCGCAGTTAAGTCAGATGATAGTGGCATAACATCCAGTGAAAATGTGATTGTTTACAGTGATAAAGTGAAAAATAATAACACTCCTCCTGTTGGTTTTAGCATTACTGAAGGTATTGTAAATACAACTGATGATGGTTTACGGTATTTAAATGCTAAAAGCTGGGATAGTGCAGGAGCTGCAAAAAATCTTAAGCCAGTAAAATCTTCTAAGGTGGGTGTAGCTTGGTATAACTAATTAGTTAACTATTTTTCTTACAACTAAGAGGCATCGCTGTTTATCAATTTGGCTGTGAGTTAAGTTGTTCATCACACCATCAAGGGGAAAGTATGAATTCATCGTTAAACAGGCACGTTTTATTGGTGAAATTGTTAGGTATTGTATTAGTCACTTCTGGCTGTGCTCAGTTTAATAGCAAAAGTGCGGATGTGATAGCAGAAAATTTAAATAGCACGGCATCAACACTGGTCAACCCCGTGATAGTCAAAAATGCAAAACCAGATACTAATGGTTGGATTCTTAAGTTTAACGATATGGGCGAAACGCCGTGGCAGGATAATTGGTTGTTAGATGGTCGAGTTGGTAAAGTAACTAACATTAATAAAGGAATTAAAGTTGAAGCAGGCCCTGAAGCAAATAATGATGCCCATCATGTTGTATTATGGACTAAGAAGCAATTTTTAGGTGATGTAAGAATGGAATTTGATTTCACTAAAATTGATGATGAAAATAAGATGGTAAACATCTTATTTATTCAAGCGACAGGTGTTGGTGAATTTGATCAAGATATAGCAACTTGGAGCCATCGTCGCCAAGTACCTTCAATGCGTTTTTATTTTGAAAGGATGAAAACTTTGCATATCAGTTATGCTGCTTATGGTCAAAAAAATGAAGCCCCTGATAATGACTACATCAGAGCAAGAGCCTACCCTTTGCACCCTGAGAAAGGTTTTAAGGGTATGGAGGTGCCAGCAAGTTATTTCACTACTGGTTTATTCAAGAAAGATGTTGTTTATAAAATGGAGGTACTAAAAACAAGAGATCAATTAATCTTGTCTGTACGTCCTAAACATAAACCAGAGAATGAAACTAAACGATTCATTTGGACGTTACCGGAGCGTGCTCAAATGGAATTTGGCCGTATAGGCTTACGCCAAATGTACACGAGAAGTTCAATTTACAATAACATTAAAGTGTTTACGCGTTAGTCAATGGTTGAAGCATTACTCCTGTACCGCATAAAAAGCAAAAGTTTACTCATCACTTGTAAAGGAATATATAAACTCAACAAAGGTATCAATTTATCGATTAACTGCCTTTTCTTAATATAGGATTTGTTTTTGAATGTACTAATACTTAACGTTAGTAAGCATTAGCGCAATTAAGAGCCTCAACACTTTTTCATTAGCCCAAAATGCTAGTGCTTTAAAATCTAATTGCGAGCAAATTATGAGATCCATTTTCCTTAGTTTTATGACAGTAGCGTTGATTAATGGTTGCGGGGCTAATCACTCTTCCAGACACAATATAAATATGCCTTTAACGTCAATTGAATCAACAACTAATGATAATAAAAAAGTTGAAAAGATATCTAATCGAGTTACCAAAATAGCCAATAACCATAACATCAGCTCTGATAGAGGCACGGGTTTTGGTCTTTATAATGAACAAACTAATAAAACTTGGGTGACGTGGGCAGGCGAAGATATGAATGCTTATGTTCGGGAATATAACCATGCAACACAGACTTGGTCAAAATCAAAAATAATAGGCCAAATACCTAACACTACTTTTTTTCAATACAATTGGGCTCAACAAAAAACCGATCATCATAATTATCCGAAAATGACGCAAATGGATGATGGTAGATTAATTGTTATTTACTCTGCTCACAATAGTCGACTTTATAAGTCAATTTCACCATCTGCAAATACAATTGATGGTTGGGATAAAAGTCATTATGAAGAAATCAAAAGTGGTGATAAAGCCAATCATGCAACTTACCCTTTAGTTAATAAAGCCTCTAATGGAGATATTTTTGTTTTCTATCGATATACCACCCGAAACCCCACTGATTACCGCCCATTAGAGATGATAAAATCAACAGATAACGGCTTAACTTTTTCGAATCCAGTTCGAGTTATTGATACACACAATGCCCTGCCTAATTATCTCAATGAAGTTTACAATGGAGGTTTTCGCCACGAGCCGGCTCACGGTGCAATACCAGAACGATTTTTAGTTGGATGGACAATGGCTGGCGGAGGCCTAAAAAACAAACATAACCTCTACCATAAAAATGCCTATTTTGCCTATTTTTACCCTGATACAGAAAAGTGGACTAATGCAGCTGGCGATGATCTAGGTATTTCTATTGATGAAGATGAAATAAATGATTGCATCGTTTTTAACAGTGGCGAACTTAATAGTAAGTACAAACATGCTGTCGACTACTATTTTACCGCATCTTATACTGATGATGGGCAACCGATACTTCTCTACATCAGTAGAGATAAAAAAGGGGGGCGCTTAAACAGTGCACGTTGGACTGGTAGTGCATGGGATTTAAAGCAAGTATCACCTATAGATGCTGGCTCAATCCCCATAGAAATAGAACGACTAGGTGGAGACGATTTTATTGCTTATCAAATTTCTGGATCTCAAATAAAAAGTTATAAAACAGTAGATGGTGGTAAAACATGGTTATTTGACAATGTAATAGAAACGAATATTAGCAATTTAAATAAATTTGGTATGATAGAAAACTACCATCAAGATATTAAGTTTTTAGGTCTTCAGGCTGATTGGGAAGAAAGAGATACCTCAGGTGTATATGGCGTTTATACCATAAAGTAATGAACTACCCTAACAAGAGACTATGGCGTCAATAGCTAATTCAAGCAATAGCGTGTTTAATAGATTTTTTTGGCACAGATGATTGTCCATTTTGCCATTTTTTTATGGGGACTGTGCGTTTATTTGCAATACTAATTCTGCCTAATATTAACGAGGCGAGAATACAAATCCAACAATCAGTGAATAATATGAATAGACTACCGTTTTTTTGCGGTATCAGCTATAGGTAGTCCTGTAATATTTTCTCATATAAATATATTTTTTTGCCGCAATTATATCAATGTTCTCTGGGTTAAAAAGTATTGAGCGGCAGAATGGGAAAGGAGGAAATTGGTAACACTCCAGCAAGTTTTCGTTGAGATAAAGTAGCTTTTGCTGGCTAGATAGATGACGTTGCCTTTTACAATTTTCCTATACCAGACCTTATACTACAAGAGAACTTAAAACAGGCGAAAAAGAGAGCAGTTATTCAGACTTTCAAACTAATACTGCACCTTACCCCCCCGCAAACTTGCAAATTATGTCAGGCTTGTAAAACTTGTAATCTTGCTAGTCATTGGAAAAGGGGCTTGAATGGATTGCAGATTTGAACCCTAAGGCCGTTCAGGTAAAATTAGCAGTCATATTCGGCATAAGAGGTGCTTATAAATAGCACCCTTATGTGAATATCTGTTTTATTTATGTTCGCCCGCCACCCTTAAAGGTAATTGTATTTTGACTGGTTTTACCGTCGATTTATGTATCTTCCGTAATCCTGTCATCTTGGCGACAATTTCGGGGTATTGATCAGCAATATTGTATTTTTCACCAGGATCTACATCAAGGTTGTAGAGTAGGGGAGTATTGTGAACTTCTAAAGTATGCTCTTTAGTAAATGCAGATTCAGTGATGAAGTGCGCTTTAAATTTGCCGGATCTAATCGCATACACCTGATCCCATCTATAGTAAATAACTTTATCTCGAGGACTATGTGCTTTTTTAGTCAATACCTCTGACAAATCAACGCCATCATAAAGACGGTCGTTAGGCAACTTGGAATCAGTAAGACTACGAACAGTAGTAATTAGATCCAGCGTGGAGCCTATGCCCTGTATTACAGCTGGCTTTATTGTTCCTGGCCACCAAAAAATGCCTGGCTCACGTAAACCACCTTCCCAAGTCGTACCTTTTCCATCCCTAAATGGACCAGCAGAACCGCCTTGTTCCTGATACTTGAGCCAAGGGCCATTATCTGATGTAAAAATAACTAAGGTTTTTTGGTCAAGTCCTTTATTACGAAGTGTCTGAAGTATTTTCCCTACTCCAAAATCGATTTCTTCAATTACGTCACCATAGACCCCTCCTTTGCTTTTACCGATAAATTCCTCTGAACGGTATAAAGGTACGTGTGGCAAATTATGAGCTAGATATAAAAAAAACGATTTGTTTTCATTTTTATCAATGAAATCAATAGCTTCATCTGTATAACGTTTAGTGATAGTTTGCTGTTGTGCAGGTTGCTCAATGATTTCATTGTTACGCATTAAAGGTACTTGAAAATATTCAAGTTTAGGATTTTTCAGATGTTCATTTGATCTAGGCCCAACCAAGTTCATATCGTTACTGTATGGGATGCCAAAATATGAGTCAAAGCCTTGGTTAGTTGGTAAAAATTTAGGCTCATGCCCTAAATGCCATTTACCTATGGCTGCGGTTGTATAACCTTTCTTTTTGAGCATTTCCGCAATGGTAATTTCAGAAGTCGGTAAACCGCCAGTAGAGTCATCAAAAAAAACAGCATAATGTTTGTTATTAGCAGATAAACCACTACGTATTGGTAAGCGACCTGTTAACAAGCCTGCTCGACTAGGGGTGCAAACACTTGATGCCGAATAAAAATTAGTCCATTTTTGTCCTTCATTAGCCATACGATCCAATGATGGTGTTTTTATGTTTGGGCTACCATAAGCGCCAATATCACCATAGCCCATATCATCAGTAAAAATGATAATGATATTGGGCTGATGAATTGTTGAATTTTTTTCTGTGGATTTTTCATCAAGACTGGCTGCGTTGGATGTTTCAGAAGTCGCTATTAAAAAAAACACTGCCGATAATATGACTGTAATATAAAAATATTTTGTATATGTTAGTTTTTGCATTAAACGTATCTCCGCTAATTATTTCTTATTGTTAATTGTTTGCCATTTATTGAAATTTAGTCATTTCAGACGCTGCTAATAACAATGCTCCAACACCATATAGCTGAGAGTCAGATTTTTTAGCTGGTTGAGGTGCTTTTCCTGGGTGCTGAACATAATTTAATCGACCACTTGGTTCGACTGCTCGTTCCAGTGCTTCCCAGCCTTTGATAACGCTTTGTCGAACTTCAGCACTGGTTAAAATTCCGTTATTAACTCCCCAAGCTAAGCCAAAGGTAATAAAGCCAGTACCACTCATTTCTGGAGATGTAATTAATTCAGGATCAGCTAAGGATGCAGGCCAGTGGCCTTCTTTAGCTTGTCGCTTTAGTAGACCTGCTGCATTTTTCTTAAAAAGTTCGATATAGCGAGCCTTTGAGGGATGCCCTTTGGGTAATTCTTCAATTAACATGGGTAAAGCTGCAAACACCCAACCGTTACCACGACTCCAGAAAACGGGTTTATCATTGACGGTTTTCATATCAAAGTATCGGCTATCTCGATAATATAACCCCCAGTCTTCAGAGAATAAGTAATCTACAGATGCCCAAAATTCTTTATCAGCATAATCAAAATACCTTGAATCTCCGGTTATATTAGATAGTTTTAACCAAGCTCTCGGGGCCATGAATAAAGCATCAGCCCAACACCATCTAAGCTGACAATTAGCTTCTAAATGGTCAAAACCTGTGCCGGAGGCTTTAGTCGCTCGCATATCCAAACTTACTTGTGGTTTGTTCTCTAAGATCCAATCAAAAAGCTCTTTTGTGGGTTTAAGTGCGTCTTGATTACCGTTTTTTTCTGTCAGCCAAAGGTAAGTTTGTGCAATGGTATGATCATCTGCATGATATGGACGGCCAGTTAAAAAACTATATTCTTCTTGTTTTGCCATCTGTTCAATAGCCGTTAGCAGCTCTTTATCATTAACCGTATCAATCCAACGAGTCATACCTATATATAGTGCACCTTGGATCCACCATTTGGCACTTTCTGACTTTGCTCGATGTGACTCAGGAATATAATGTAAATTACCGATTTGCCTTAATTGCCATCTAGCTGAACGATAACCAATATCCCTTGCTGATTTGTGAAAGCTTTGAAGTGATCTCGGTGTATGGGCTATGCTGTCTTCTGCCACAAAACTAGACTTTTGAGCGTGCTTAACACCGACACACCCAGATACGGAAAAACTCAAAATCAAAAGACCTTTAGTTATGGTTTTAAATTTTATTGTCATTTTTTAATTTCCTTTAAAGTGAAAAATTAGTAAGTACCTAAGTTGCAAAGGAAGTTATTATCCATTAAGTATTATTCTCATAACTAGCCAATCAAAGGCTATGATGGTTTGCTTTACTACAGGTCTTATAAAGAAAAGCCGATCTAACCCTCCATTGATACCCCAGTCATTAAAACGAATTCGTTCAATATACTGGCGCTATTTGTAGTGGTAACAAGCGCTCCTAAGTTTGCTATTCTGAAAGGATATCTGAGGTAAAGAACGAACACTTTTACCTATCTATAAATGAAGTTTGTTAGCATTTAATCATTAGAACGTGTGGAGAGCTTTGCGAATGTTTGCTCTCGATAACATTATTCCCAGTGGCTTTTACAACATGATCTTTTAATGTTGACAAAAATATATTGTTTTAGTTGATATTGAATAAAGCCACGCAGCTAATATAATGGAGTGACTCAAGAGAGCGGGCTCAACAATTAAATTTCTATAGGCTGTTCGTCCCTAAATTTATAATTTGCAGATGGATGCTTCGCGTGTTACCAGTGCCATTTTCAAGTAAGTAATAGTAGAGTTTTCCTGCATGAATATGGACTACCCCTTTTTCAAATTGCGTCCCAGATGTATCCCCTTTATAGACACGTTTAAAATCACTACCGCCGCCACTCGCTTGCTCGACGAATGGATAGCCGTTTTCTAGGCCGATAATGTAAATATAGTTGTCTGTCGTATATAGAGTTGAAGCAGACGGAAAATTTGTGGTAGTGACAAATTTTCCTTTACCTTGTTTTTGGTAGCTATGATGATAAATGTTTTGTTTGACTTTGCCGTCTACATATTCTGCCGTTCGGCCAATCATGTGTACATCTCCTCTATCTGTTACCGTCCAGTCAAAGCCGCCGGTTATGCTAACTTGGTTTTTGGCTTTAGCATGAGGTAACAGGCTACTGGGTTTAAATATCAGGGCTTCTTCGGCTTTGACTAACGGTGTGGTAATCCCTTTACCTTGGTAGTTTTTCCAATTGTTTTTGCCGTTAGGGTCATCTGAGTACGCGTAGTACATGCCATCTTGGGCTCTAAATTTGTCAGGCAAGTTGAAACGTCGCTGAAAGCCAACTCTGATTTTACCAGCCTTGTGCTTGACGCTACCGTAAATACTCCAGTTTTTTATGGCTCCTTTGTTTCCGGCGCCTAACACGTTGAAATGGGTAAAGTCGCTCCATTTTGCTTGTTTAGGTTGGTACTTATTAAACACGATACGCCCATCATGAGAGCTACCTTGGCGCATCTGCATAAAAAGGTCGCCTTCATCGTTCATGAAGAAAGCTGGATAAGTGAGTCGCGAAAATGCATCGTGATTTACCACTCCTGTCATGGTTACATGCTTGTAGTCGAGGTCGCCATCGCTATGTTCGCTGGTATCTTTGACAAACTGGTTTAAGGTGAACGCTTGGTCACTAACCGTTGCTGCACCGGGTAGGCTGTAAGAATAGCGAAAGTAATCGCTTTCAAAGCTGCCATTTCCTCCAGTTTTAGTGTCTTGTCGGTAGGCATGCATGTCGTAAAGCAAGTGAATGGTCTGATCTTTGGGGCTAATCCCGATCGCTATCGTGTTATGGGTTTCACCTACCCACCACCGTCCTTCAAAGCCTGTGTGTTTATGGGGGAATGCTACAGTAGCAAAGGTGCCTGTTTGGGTGTTGTATCGACTTAACATGACGTGACGGTCTTGTATGCCACCACGGTACCAAGTCATAAATACATAGTTTTGATAGGCTTTTATCGCATCACCGTGGGGGGAGATTGCTTTACCGTAAGCATAGTTAAGTTTTTGGCCTTGGATATAAGGCTCAGTTCTGGCCTGAGATACGGTTTTTTTTATCCCATCAAAAAATAGGGCTTGATGAGTAACTAGAACCTGTTGTTCGAGTGTAACTTCGGGGGAAGTAAGAGGGGTAGCTAGACAAACCTGACTAAAAAAATAAAGTATGCTGACCAACAAAGTATGCTGCAATAGGCTCTGCTCGCGGCCCCTAACTAAGTTCATTCTGTGTCTCTTCCTTTTATCTGTGTCGCACAATCCGCTCTATACCACAATCCGCGCGATACTATACACAATAAAAGGAAGGTTAGGGTCTTAAATTACGCCCCTAAATTTTTAGGCCTTGCTTACATGTTTTGTTGTTCGACAATTTGGTCGAGTAATCCAAGCATGAGTTTAGTTCCCGTACCTGAGGCAATTCCATCAAATACATTCTCGACGTTTTTTCCTTGTTGTCCGCCCGCTAAGTCACTCACTGAGCGAATGATGACCCAATCTACGTCATTAACAAAGCAAACTTGTCCCACAGCAGCTGATTCCATTTCGCTAACTTGTGCTTGGTAAACTTGTTGAAGCCAGTGTCTATATTCTGCGTTGTCGACGAACACCGAGCCCGTTACACCATTTCCTCCTATTTTTATTTTTATAGGCTTACCCGATGGCATTTTTATTGGGCTGACTTGTGCTACTGCTTGTTTAGTTAGTTTAATCAGTTCAGGGGTAGCGCGAAAATAAGGCATTTGCTTGGGCGTGTCCCAACCTTGCTTAATTACTGACATTTCTTCTGGGTGCAGATAGCCAAAATTGCTGTAGTTTGGGGCGTTAGGGTCGGTTTTTAGTCTGGCGTGATAAGTCTTTAAAGCTTGTTCGTAGTAGTCTGGCAACACATAGGTATTACCTGACTTGCCGCCGGAGTTGAGGTTTGGGTTAACATACACTGACTCATCGTGAAAGTACCATCGCTCCGGCACGGCTATATCACCAGGGGAGAACTCAGGGTTAATCCCTCCTGCTATGCCCATCATTACCACTCTGTCGATAGGAAAGTAGTCGAGGGCCATCTGCATAGTCATAGCGGCATTGGGTACGCTAATGCCTGTAGTAAAAATGATTATGGGTTCGTCTTTGTATCGGCCTATTTGATATTTTACACCGCGAATTTGCACCGTCTCGGTGATTTGTGCGTGGTCGATTTTTGACATTGCTCGATTGATAGCTTTAATTTCTGGCGCGTACGCTGCGACGATCGCCGTCCATTTGTTTTCGACTTTAAATTCTTTTGGGCCGTAAACAGAGGATGGTTGTCCGTGTGCCTGAATTGACAATACGCAGAGCACTAAAAATATTAACTTGAGCATGGGGCGACCTTACTGTGTTATTCAAAATTTCTGTATCAAAACAGGGCGGTGAAGTAGAAATTTGTGCAAATTTGGACCAATTTCACCGAATTTAATCCAATATGGTGATCTTTATTGGCCTTAGCTAAACAATAGAAAGAAGTGTGCCAATGGTGGCGTATAGTTTATTTGGTGGTATTAAAAGGTCAGTTACTCATTGCACCAGCTTAGCTCTGCTCTAAAACACAGCTTAAATATATTTAACAACAGCCAAGCTGACTATGGCAAATAGCCCAAGTACCGGTGCTTCGTTGAGTATCCGGTAAAATTTGGGGGGGTGTTTATTTTTATCTTTGGCAAAAGCGTCAAGTAACTTATACAAGTACCCATGATATGCATAAAGTGCAATCACCAATACTAATTTAGCGTGTAGCCAAGTAGATGAGGCAAACCAAGCGCTACCATATAAAAAGATTAACCAAACACCGAATATTAAAGTCAGCAAGGCAAAAGGGGTGACAAAAAACCATAGCCTACGCTCCATTATCTTAAACTGTTCTTTTACTGCCATATTGCTAGTTGAAGCATGGTAGACAAATAAACGGGGCAAATAAAAGATACCCGCCATCCAAGCTATCATGAAAAAGATGTGTAATGCTTTTATCCAAAGTATGGTCATAAAATTTAGAGGAGTTTCCTAGTAGCTGGCATGATGTAGGTGCTTGCTTAAACTATCCCAAGTAATAACACCGACGATATTTTCGGGGGTATCTTCGTAAATGTAAACTGCTCCTTTTCGTTCTTGGGCTAAAATGGCGTAAACCTCTGCCAATGTTTTTTGAAATTTGACGCCTTGTAGGGGTTCTCTTACCAGCCTAGCACTCTCGCCATCAAGGCCCGAATCTAGATAAGTCCATTCATATACTCGGGTTTGACCATCATCCAAAGCCAATAAAAAATACACTTCGGGATTATCTTCTAGGCGATTTACTGGGTTGTCGCTAGGGCTATGTAGTACTTCAAATTGGGTACTCATTACAGCTAATACGCCAGTTTTTTGTAACGAATCTTGGACTGGCGAAATGGTGTATGGCAGTTTTTGAAAATCTAATTGCTGAATAAATATCGATTTATTTTTGAAGACTTGGGTAGAGGTAACGTAAGCTGGCACGACTACTAATATAGTAGGTAAAATAAGAGCAGTAGTATTGGATAATTCCATTACTGCCGACAATGCAGCCAAAGGGGCGTGGACTACAGCAGCCATCAGCCCTGCCATACCTAATAACGAAAAACTTCCGTATAGCTGCTCTGAATTGCTCGTAAATAGCCCCAGCGGGGCCGCTAAAATTACGCCGCTGAACATGCCAATTACAAATACAGGGCCCATTAATCCCCCCGGGATCCCCAAAGCAATAGCGACTACGGTTAACACAAATTTGGCGCACAGAATGGCCACCAGTAATTGTATGCTAGCGTTTTGGCTTAGCATTTGTTGCGCCGAGTCGAAACTGGCGCCAAGGGATTCAGGTAAAACAAAACCAATGGCACCTGTGATTACAGCAGCCAATAAAAGTCGAACAATCATATTGATGCGACTAAATTCATGCATGACTTTCATTAGGCTGCGATTAAACAACGCAGCGAGTCCACCTAGAAATACGCCGAGTAGAATTAGATACAAATAAATCCAACCGCTAAATTCGTGAAAATGAATAAACGACAAATCATGAGAACCACCAAATACCATACGGGTGAGCACACTGCCGCAAGCAGCAGCTAACATTATGGGTATAAATATGTGTACCTTGTATTCTCTAAATACGACTTCCATAACAAAGATAACAGCTGCAAAAGGTGTATTGAATGAAGCTGAAATCCCAGCCGCTATCCCGCAACCAGACAAGATCCTGATACTATTTTCTGGTAGTCGTAGCCAGTGACCAAAAAAAGTACTGCCTGAGGCGCCTAAGTGCACTGATGGCCCTTCACGGCCTACTGAAAAGCCGGAGGCAATGGCGAATGCTCCCCCTAAAAATTGGTTGATTGTGGTACGGAACGGGATCCGTCCAAAAAAGTGTTTTACTCTATGAATAACAAATGGGATACCCATACGATAGTGCTTGAAGCCGGTTAATAGGGCGACAGCCAATATACATAATGCGCCGACTATGGGCAGGAAAAAGCGATAAGTAGGGGACAAATCATTGTAGGTTTGAGCATCACCCATAAACAGGCTATGCAAACCGTCGATAGTGAGTTTAAAAAGTATAATCAATAAAGCAGCACAGGTGCCGCTGACTACTCCCATTAAACACAATTCTAGAGACGCGCCTTGGGTAGCTAATTTTTGTCTAAATTTACTAAGATCCATAATTCTACAGCTAGGTGCGCATATTTTAAGCTTATCATATGAGTTCTGGGTGGGAAGCCTTCATTAGGTTTTTGTGAGCTGTGAATACACTGAATGTTGGCAGAGTTTTTTACAAAGGTGGTAAGCTATTGGCTAATTAGATTGAACAGTTTGAGTCGCGTTTGAAATTTTCTGAGTTGAAGGGCCAGTTTGGGGCGTTTAAAGTTTATGTAGTCATAGCCGTACTGCTTGGTTTAAGTGGTTACTTAGGGTTTATTTTAGGTAATGAAAACTATGCTATTCAGCAACAGCTAATCGATACCCATGAAGTGAGCATTAAAAATTTGAAAGCTGAAAATAGCCGTTTAACCAAGGATTTAAATATCCTTGGTGTTGAGCTCGAAGTCGCCAGGTTAGCTGAGCGTCGAGGATTTGCTGATATTCAGAATGGCTTACAGAGAGAGCAAGCGTTAAATGAAAAAATTGCGTTTTTTGAAATGGTCATGGCACCAGAATTGACTCAAGATGGGTTTTTAATTGAAGGTTTTAATATAGAACCATCTTTAAGTGATAAAGCGTATCGGTTTGAATTGATTTTATTGCAGCAAAATAAAATTAAACGTCCATCAAGTGGCAGGTTAAATGCTAAGTTAGTGGGAAGTTTATATGGGGAGCCTCACACAATAGCGTTAGACTCCCTTTTAGTTAATCAAGATAAGTCTGTTTTGCGCTACAGCTTTAAGTATTTTCAACTCATTGAAGGTGAGTTAATTTTACCCGAAGGTTTTTTGCCGGAAAAGGTCGAGGTGAAGACCGTAATTTATCAAAATAAACGTAAGAAAGGTGAGTTGGAGACCAGTTTTGATTGGCCTAGTGACACGAATATTGAATAATACCAGCTATACTTGACCAAATTACTCAAGTACTGGATAATCCCCAGCATAGTAAGATTGTATAAGTTAACGAGGTTTTAGTATGACAGTTCAAACAGCATTACCCATTGAATTCTCTGATGCGGCTGCACGAAAGGTTAAAACCTTAGTGGAAGAAGAAGAAAATCCTAATTTGAAGTTACGTGTTTATGTAACCGGAGGAGGCTGTTCTGGCTTTCAGTATGGGTTTACTTTTGATGAAGCGGTTAATGAAGGCGATACCACCATAGATAAAGATCAAGTTACCCTAGTGGTTGATCCTATGAGTTTGCAGTACTTAGTTGGCGGAGAAGTTGATTACACTGAGGGCTTAGAGGGCTCAAGGTTTTTAGTTAATAATCCGAATGCAACCACTACTTGCGGTTGCGGGTCGTCTTTCACAGTTTAATGGAATGGCCAATTAGGTCAGCTAGTGACTCATTTGGGTATTGAGTACCCAATCAATAAAAAAAGCCGAGTATGTTATACCTATTGGTAACACATATTCGGCTTTTTTGGTCCTAGGGTTTATGTCGATTGGCATAAAACCTTATCTATGGCCTTGGCGAGGCGGGCAAGCCCTAGTTCAATATCTTCGTCAGGAATAATCAAAGAAGGTGCAAAACGTAGTACATTGGCTCCAGCAACCAAGCACATAAGGTGCTCATTTAAGGCTGCAGCGTAAAATTCTCCAGCTCGGCCATGATAAGTAGGTGTCAGTACGGCACCTAGCAATAGCCCTTTTCCTCGAATTTCAGAAAAACACTGATACGTTTGGTTAATTTTCTCAAGGCCAACTCTGAACAATTGTTCTTTTTGCTTAACACCTTGCAGTATTTCTGGGCTATTTACTATGTCGAGCAGCGCTTCGGCTACCGCGCAGCCCAAAGGGTTGCCTCCATAGGTGCTGCCATGTGTGCCAACTTTAAAATGCGCTGCAATTTCAGTGGTGGTTAGCATTGCGCCAATGGGGAACCCTCCGCCAATTGATTTAGCTGAGGTGAGGATATCTGGTGTTACACCCAACCCCATGTAAGCAAATAAGTCACCTGTTCTACCTGCACCACTTTGTACTTCATCAAAAATGAGTAAAGCCTGATGTTTGTCGCATAACGCTCTTACTGCTTGGGCAAATTCTGGGGTGGCGGGTATAACGCCACCTTCACCTTGTAGGGGCTCCATCATTACTGCGCAGGTATTGTCAGATATAAGCGCTTCTAAACCAGCAATATCGTTGAAGTCTAAGTGCTCTATACGCTCAGGTTTAGGCCCAAATCCGTCAGAATAAGACGCCTGTCCACCTACTGTCACGGTAAAAAATGTTCTGCCATGAAAGCCTTGCTTAAAGGCAATGATTTGGTCTTTACCTGTACCAAACTGATTTGCAGCATAGCGCCGAGCCAGTTTCAAGGCGGCTTCGTTGGCTTCGGCCCCTGAGTTTGAGAAAAATACTTTTTCTGCAAAGGTGGCATCAACCAGTTTTTTTGCAAGCCTGAGAGCGGGTTCGTTGGTTAGCACATTAGAAACGTGCCACAAGGTCTGACCTTGTTGGGTAAGAGCGTCGACCAAAGCTGGGTGGCAATGACCTAGTGCATTAACGGCAATGCCACCGGCAAAATCGATGTATTCATTGCCAGCTTGATCCCACAATCGCGAGCCTCGACCTTTGACTGGAATTGCCGAAGAAGGGTTGTAATTTGGCACCATTACGTCATCAAAAAGGTCGCGATTTACGTTCATCAAAAAGCCTTACTGTGTCAGAAAAAATGACTCAATATTGTCTCAGAATCCGTTAATGTTGTCTTTAGCTTTCATCCTCTTACATTAAATAATTGTGTAAAAGGGGATAAGGCTAGTCTTGGACCTCGGCAGTTAAGCCTAAGGAACGAAGATCCGTTAATTTGAGTAACTCTAAAGAACCTTTGGGCATTTGGGCAGAACGGATCAGCTCTTTTGATTGCTCTAACGTAATCAGTTTGTGTCGTTTTAACATACGATACTGGGCATAAGTTTGCCCTTGCTTGAGTAGCTTTGCCATAGCTGATAATTCTTGAGGAGGGGCATCGCTATTTAGCTCTAGCATGGCGTGAAGAATCGGGATCCGTTGTAAATTCATGTGTTTGATTAGGCGAGTACTGGCATCAAACGCATATTGATTGACTAAACCAACTAAAAAATTGCCAGAAGGGCTGACTCTTTGCAGCGCTTTATGTTCTTCATGTTGACGTTTCTTTTCGGTTTCGTTGAGGGCTTCTTGCTGAACCTGTTCAAAGATACGAAAATATAAGCGTGTTACCACTATTTTCCCCAAAGCCTGCAGCATGCCTAGGCAAAATGCATGCTGCGGGTTGATGTTACTGATAGAGGCAATTTGTTTACACGAAATGGCTGTACCCAGTGCCTCTTCCCAGATTCGATGCTTAATGTCTGGGAATGGATCAGTAATCTGTGGGAGCCAGCGTTTAAACGCTAATGATGTGATTATCATGCTTAAATTTTCGATACCAAAAAAACCTAAACCTGCACGCATACTGTCGACCAGTATGACTTTTCCTTTGCTGTTGGTTCGTTGGTATTTGGGTTGGTTGACTAGCTTGAGTAGGTCGTTGTATAGCCACGATATATTGCTTGCAATAGGCTCTGCTTTAGAAATACTCGCGGCTTTAACGCTGGCGGCATCAAGTAATTCTGGAAGGTCTTCATCTATCCCTATGACTTTGTTGTATAGGTGCTCAGTATCTTCGAGGAAAGGTTGCATTCTAAGCTCAACTTCTTCGTCGATTTGTTCGCTAACTGAAAGAAGAAAATTAATTTCCATCTTTTGGTTGAGATCACGTTCGCGAATTGCCTGCTTTTCAACAGTTAAGAGTTTACGAGAGGTTTTTTGTTGTTCCACTTCTATTGCGTTGGCTTTGGGTTGTCCTTCTTGGGCCAAATTGTCTTGTGCGATTTTTATATCGATAAATAAATCGTTTAAACGCTGTGCAATCTGTTGATCCATATTTACAACTTATTCTACTGAGATAGCCTGGTATTATTCAAAAAGTATACCAAACGACTAAGGATTGATACCGCTAAAGGTGACTTTTATCTTTATTTCGTTGTAAGCAAAAAATTGTTAAGCATTTTATGGCCGGACTCCGTTAGCAGCGATTCTGGATGGAACTGCATGCCATAGATTTTTTTTGATGGATTTTCGATAGCCATTACCTCTTTTGAAGGAGAGGAGGAAGACTCTAGATTTTCACACCAAGCCGATATGGTGAAATCCGTTGGAATACTATCCCAAGATAGCACTAACGAATGGTAACGAGTGGCTAGAAACGGCGAGTGTAAATTTGAAAATAACCGGCTATTGACATGGTATACGTCAGACGTTTTACCGTGCCGAATTTCGCTAGCGTTAATTAATGACGCTCCAAATACCATACCTATGGCTTGATGACCCAAACACACGCCTAAAATTGGAATTTTACCCGCGAAGTGTTTGATAGCAGGCATAGTAATGCCTGCTTCAATAGGTGTGCATGGCCCAGGTGAGAAGACCAGATAATCTGGCGAGAGCTGGGCGATCTCTTCTAGGCTGATATTATCATTACGCACAACTTTCACCTCTTGTCCTAGCTCAACAAAATATCGAGCTAGGTTGTGGGTGAATGAGTCGTAATTGTCAATTAGTAACAGCATGAAAACGTGACAGCCTTAGAATGGCTTGGGAATAAACCCTATGGCTTCATATACCTTGTCGATTGTGGTTTGCGCTCTTTCTTGGGCGCGCATAGCACCACTTTTCATGATCCTGTCCAACTCGGCTTGATCATCTCTAAGTAGGGCGTACTTGGCCTGAATGGGTTCGATTAAACTAACCACGGCTTCTGCTACGTCACCTTTTAAGTGACCGTACATCTTGTCTTCGTATGCAGGCACTAAGTCGGCAACAGATTTACCTGTAGCGCAGGATAGCAAGCTCAATAAATTGGATACGCCGGGTTTTTCTTGAGTATCAAAATAGATCCTGGCTTGCTCGTCTGAGTCCGTTACTGCACGTTTGATTTTTTTTGTGATTTTTTTGGGGTCCTCTAAAAGACCAACAAAGTTGTTGGTATTCTCGTCAGATTTAGACATTTTTTTAGTGGGTTCTTGCAGGCTCATCACTCTAGCCCCGACTTCTGGAATATAGGGGTCTGGAATAGTGAAGGTTTGCCCGTATAAATTATTGAAGCGATTCGCGATATCTCGGGTTAACTCTAAGTGCTGTTTTTGATCGTCACCGACAGGCACTTGGTTAGCCTGATATAAAAGAATATCTGCTGCCATTAATGAAGGGTAAGTGTATAAGCCTGAATTAATATTTGAGACGTTTTTGGCTGACTTATCTTTAAACTGCGTCATACGATTTAATTCGCCCATTTGCGTATAGCAGTTCATAATCCAGCCGAGCTGTGCATGTTGCGGAACATGAGACTGGACGAAGACCGTACTTTTGTCTGGATCAATGCCGCAGGCTATATACAAGGCCAAAGCGTCTAAGCAAGCGCTATAAAGGGTTTTGGGATCTTGGCGTACGGTAATGGCATGCATATCAACCAACATATATAGGCAATCGTGAGAGGCTTGCATATCAACCCATTGACGTAGAGCGCCAATGTAATTGCCTAGTGTTAGTTGGCCAGAGGGTTGGCATCCGCTAAGAACAGTTGGTTTTGTCATGATGTAGTTTCTATATATTGTTATAAATGAAATTATGCTTTTGCAAGTTCAGCACGCATTTGGTCTATGACCACTTGATAATCAGGTTGATTGAAAATAGCAGAGCCAGCAACAAACATATCAGCCCCCGCTTTAGCAATCTCGCGAATATTATCGACTTTAACGCCGCCATCGATTTCAAGTTTTATGTTGTGACCTGATGCATCGATTAGGGCACGTATGCGTCTTAGCTTATCTAAGCTTTGTGGTATAAAGCTTTGGCCGCCAAACCCAGGATTGACCGACATCAATAATATATGATGGAGTTTGTGCATTACGTCTTCTAAATAGTGTAGAGGTGTAGCTGGATTAAAGACTAAGCCAGGTTTGCAGCCAGAGTCGATGATAAGCTGTAAACTTCTGTCTAGATGTTTAGAGGCTTCTGGATGAAAACTAATATAAGAAGCGCCAGCCTCGGCAAATTGCACAATCAAATCATCTACGGGTTCAACCATTAAGTGCACATCAATGTCAGCAGTGACGCCATGCTTACGCAGTGCTTCACAGACCATAGGGCCAACAGTTAAATTGGGTACGTAATGATTGTCCATGACATCAAAGTGCACAATATCTGCCCCCGCTTCTAATACTTGGTCTACTTCTTTACCAAGCTCAGCAAAATTTGCAGATAAGATAGACGGCGCAATTAAATAAGGTTGTTTCATCTGGAGTCCTAATCAGGTTGGTCATGCAGCGCGCAAGGCGCTTAGTATACAAAAATATGGGCGTTCGATCTTAGTAAAAGTACGTACAAATGTCTGAAAAGCTAGGTACTCTTGCGTATTGACATTCTTGCACCATACAGGATCGCTGGTTGTCTCATTTGGTGCAAAAAGTCTTGTCTTGTTTTCCGCGGAAGTTTATCATACGCCGGATTTTTAAACTAATTTTAATAAAATCAATAATATAAACCATGTCTTATTGCTTTTGTTATCTTGGGCATTAGTTTTGCTTTTAGTACACACAAATTACAAAGCAAACTTAGTTTGCAATAACACGATTTATTTTAATCATTGGAGAGCACACATGAAAGTATTAAAAATGACTTCTATCGCAGCTGCGCTTATAGCCTCTGCAGGCTTTAGTCAAGTAGCATCAGCTGAAGGTAGTTGGAGCGCGAACATTGGCGTAGTATCTCAGTACCACTTCCGTGGTTTACAACAAACAAGTAGCGCATCAGCTAGTGCAGGCGTTGACTACGAAAACGGTGGTTTTTACTTCGGTACATGGACTGCTGACGTTGCTGATGGGCTAGAAGTTGATTTCTACTCTGGCTATGTTGCTGAGTTCGACAGCGGTTTTTCTTTTGGTGGCGGTGTGACTACTTACCAGTATACTGGTACGTTCGATTCAGCTTATAACGAAGTGAACGTTTACGCAGGTTATGGTTTGTTTAGCTTAGAAGTTTCTGTTGGTAAGCGAAGAGAAGACTTAAGTATTGTAAACGATGCGGGTGAAGGAATTTCAAAAACTGATTACTCTTTCGTAGCTCTATCTGCAGAAAAGAATGGTTTCAGTGGTACTATCGGTTACTTTGGTAAAGAAGTCGATGGCGAGTACCTAGAGTTAGGTTATAGTACAGAAATCTCTGGTTTTGATGTAGGTGTTGGCGTTTTGTTTAGCGGAACTGACCTAAATGATAATGAAAACATGTTCTTCTCAATTGGTAAGTCTTTCGACCTATAATTGAGTTAAGATATTTATTTGAAAGGGTGCTGTTCTAAGCGCCCTTTTTTTGTATTAAAATTTACATTTTTATAATTGAAAATTAATTTTTGATTGAGAACTTTGTAGTCGTTACAAAAATGCGGCAGAAGGTAGATCATTAGCTTAGTTTGAATCGTTTAGCCTTGGCTTCCAATACAACGCCATTAGTTCACCCACCTTGCTTCTATTTTTACCATTTTGACTAATAAAGCGGCTGACTTGCAGTTCTGTGAACTGTGCGCCTTGATAAATTTGTCGCGTAAATTCTGTGTCGTGATTACTGATGAGTACGGGGATTTTTCGTTTATGGCCGGCCTTTTGTGCTAACAAGGCCAATTTAACCTGACTGTCTAAGCTGAACCCTCCTTTAGCGTAGGCATTGAACATAGCTGTCTTGCTAATGGGCGCGTATGGGGGATCGCAGTAAATCACAGCACCTTGTCTTGCGCGGGAGAAGGTTTTCTCAAATGGTTCGCAAGTAAAAATTGCAGATTGCGACTTTTCAGCAAAAATATCGAGTTCTTTTTCAGGGAAATAAGGCGCCTTATATCGGCCAAAAGGTACGTTGAATTTGCCTTTGCCATTGTACCGGCACAGTCCATTGTAGCCATGTCGATTTAAATATAAAAATAGAACAGAGCGCTCGTAAGGATCTTTACTGAGATTAAACTCTTGGCGAATGGCGTAGTAATGAGATTCTTGATTATTGCTTGGCGTAAACATGCTTATGGCATCTTGTGCGTAGCTGTCCCCTTTACCCTGAATAATTTGGTAGAGATTAATTAAGTCTGGGTTAATGTCGTTAAGTAGGTACTTGGGATATTGAGTATTCAAAAATACTGAGCCAGCGCCAACAAATGGCTCAACGAGCTTTTTTCCTTCAGGGAGTTTATCGCTGATGGCTTCGATTAAATTGTACTTTCCACCTGCCCACTTGAGAAAGGCCCGCGTTTTTTTAGGTTTAATGATAATTTTTATGGGGATGCTCGCTCACAAATTTCGGGTGTGCTTGGGCTTAGTGCACAATAATACAGGCATTATTGTATCGAGCGAATCCCTATAGAACAAACAACTCTTGATTAGTTTTGTGATATTTCTTGATGTATTTGCCCAACTGATTTGATAAAAGCTGCGCTGGTTTGGTCGAGCTGCGGCATTTCAGCTAGTGCCTCACGAGCCAGTTGAGGGCTGGGATAAGCCTGATTTATTAAAAGAACATGCCAATCGCCGCCAAATCGTTGCGTTTTGTATACCCAAACATCCTTTAGGTTATACCTAGAGATATATTGAGTAAGCAAGTCAAGATTACTCATGGCCGCTAATTGAATCGCCCGGTCACCTTTATTTAATGTGAGCAATTTGGCTTCGTCATATAAAAACGTTGGGGCGGTTTGTATTGCCTCTTTTACCTGCTCAACTGCTTGTGCCTCAAGGGGTAAGTCAGCTGTCGCTGCTGCATTGGCTGAGTCATCAGGTAAGGCACCCCCTGCTGAAATAAGCGTATCAGCGGCACTGCCTTCCGGTATGTCCGAGGCTTGGTTATTATTTACAATAGGAATATCGACTACCGGATAATCGTAGCTTTCAGCAGGTGTATCTGACTGTGAACCTAGGCTTTGTGGGCTATCAATTGGCGAATTCTTGAGTCCTTCATTGAATGCTTGTGACACTGCATTTTCAGGAGCTTGTGATATGTCTGGACTGGATTCAGAAGAGAGAGCCGATAATTGTGGTGAATATTCTGCATTGGCAGTCTGCCAGTCGGTAACTAACCATTCTGACCCTATAGGTACGCCAATATTTTCTGGGGCTGGCATTGTATTAGGAATGGTGTCGTTTAAATCTGTTACCTGAATGGGAAGGGTGCCTTGTTCAACAGTATTTGCTATTGGGGTTGAGTTAGCTAAGTTTGGGTGGGTTATTTGAGCTAGCTTTTCAGGGTAGAGCCAAGCAAGCATGCCTAAGAGAACGCTGGCAAATATCACTGTACACAAAATGCCAATTAACACTAAGCGTAAGGATTTTTTTGGCTCAGGATCTTGCAGCACATACTCTGCATACTTGTTGTTTCCTGCGTATTCGGTATTACTAGATGAATTGGCTTTGGCGCTCTCGTTGGCAGCAGCTGAGTTTCCATTCAGTATGATAGGTTGCTCTTTTGAGCGAGACCCTAAGAATTGCTTACTTTGTTCCGCCCATAAAGCATTGCCCATCAGCAATACATTTAGTTGTTGTTTGTTTTTGGCAAAGCGGCTTTGTAAAACCAGTTCCCATAATTCTTTTACTAATTTATTGGGTAAACGTTCTGCATGAAAAATACAGATTAGAATAGGGCCTTCATGTTGATTTAGCTCGGCCAATAGTTGGTTTAGGGGAAGGTGAAAATTATGCGAGGTATCTTGGCCAAGTAACTGCTGAAACAGTTTTTCACGATAACTGGCTAAAGGTAGTAGCTCATTGGCTGTCATTAAAGCTAAGTTAGTTTGCTCGCCTTGGCGAGCAACAAAGTCGTCAACAATGTGTGATTGTTGTTTGACTTTGTCACTGCATACAAGCACAAACTGTGACGAAAAGCTGGTTAAACACTCTAGCCTGTTACTAAATTCTGACGACGCCATTTTTATCAACACCTGATTGTTGCTTAGCTAGTTTGGCTAAGCAGAAGATTTCGGGGCTAAGATAAAACGGTTTTTAATACCTCATCAGATACGTCTTTAGTAATCACTGATTTACCAATTCCTTGAGGAATGATAAATACCAGATTACCCGCCTGCACTTTTTTATCGTGACGCATATGTCGCATAAAGTCGGCATAATGCATGTTTTCTGGCGGTTTGACGGGCAAATCGAAGGCTTTAAGTAGCGCTTCGATGCGACTAAATTCTGACGCATTGAGCCAATTCATCTTAGTTGCTACTGCTGAAGCAAGAACAATGCCTGCTGCTACGGCTTCGCCGTGTAGCCAGTTTCCATAGCCTTGTTCAGCTTCGATAGCATGGCCAAATGTGTGGCCCAGATTCAAAATCGCCCTAAGGCCTGACTCTTTTTCATCAATGACTACCACTTCAGCCTTTATCTCACAGCAGCGTGCGATCATAGTTTGTAACGCTTCTTGCTCTAAGTTTTTGATTGCTTGTTGATTATCTTCAAGCCATGTAAAAAAGGCGTGGTCGTATATGATGCCGTATTTAATTACCTCTGCCATACCCGCTGCAAATTCTTTGGCAGGTAAAGACGTTAAGCTTAAGGTATCAATCACTACAGCTTTAGGCTGGTAAAATGCGCCAATCATATTTTTACCTAAAGGGTGATTAACAGCCGTTTTGCCCCCTACCGATGAATCAACTTGAGATAACAGAGTGGTGGGTATTTGAATAAAAGGAATACCGCGCTGAAAACTTGCGGCTACAAAACCCGTTAAATCACCTACTACGCCACCACCAAGGGCGATTAAGGTAGTATCTCGTCCAGCTGACATACTGAGTAATTGCGAAATAACGAATTCGAAAGTGGCTAATGTTTTATATTGTTCGCCATCATCAATCACAATTTTAGTGACAGAAAAGTCAGCAAGAGCTTGTTCAATTTGTGGATAAAACAAAGGTTCTAAAGTGTGGTTAGTAACCACGACAACTTTCTTAGTGGTAATGTGAGGCGCCAATACATCTTTTTGCTGTAGCAAATTGGCTTGTATAGAAATAGGGTAGCTACGCTCCCCTAACTCAACTTTTAGTATTGTCATAGAAGCGTAAACCTAATTGGATTGTAAATTGGAAAGTATTATAAGCCGATTTTAGCGATGATTTGACTTGCCACTGCGCGAGCGCTTTGGTCGTCGGTATCAACTATGTAATCTGCGGCTTCTTCATACATAGGATTACGCTCTTCAGCTAATTTGCGTAATACAACTTCTGGATCATCTTTTTGCAGCAAAGGTCTACGTTTGTCTCTTTGAGTACGCGCTACTTGCTTGTCGATAGTTGTTTGTAAATACACAACTATGCCTCTTGCTGAGAGGCGATTGCGGACATTTTTATTGATAACTGAACCGCCGCCAGTAGCCAAGACTATACCTTGCTTATCGGTTAAATCATTGATTACGGTTTCTTCTCGTGCTCTGAATCCATCTTCGCCTTCTAGATCGAATATCCATGCGATATCTGCACCTGAACGCTTTTCAATTTCACTGTCTGAGTCAAAAAACTCAAGATGTAATTCGTCTGCTAGGTGTCTACCTATAGTGCTTTTACCTGCACCCATAGGGCCAATAAGGAATATATTACGTTTTTCAGCCATGTTTGCTTATTTCACAATTATGTTTGTTTAAGGGGTAGAGAGTGTTGTTCGGCTACCCTTTTATGGATTAACCAGACCTCGTCGAAAATTTCGAGTCGAGGATTATCTCAGTTTTCTCCTAGACTATGCAAGCTTTGCGCATTTTAATACGTAGATATTCGTCAAATAAGCTCAAATTCTGGCAAATAACCCGATTATGCCTATTAGGTTGGTGGGGGGGACTGAGTTTTGAGTTGTTCTGTGAGTATTTTAGGTGTAACAAAAATTAGCAGTTCTCTTTTTTCTAGTTTTTCTATCGAGCTTTTAAATAACCGGCCAACGCCAGGTAAGTCACCGAGTAAAGGCACTTTGGTGATATCGTCTGTAGTCGCTTGTTGAAAAATTCCGCCCAGCACTATGGTTTCACCATTTTCAACCAGCACCTGAGTGCTAATTTCTTGGGTGTCGATAGCTACAGCAGGGCCAGTAGATGTAGAAACTGTATCGCCTCGAGTATCTTGCGTGACAACTAAATCGAGAATAATCCGATTGTCTGGGGTGATATGAGGAATAACCCGCATACTAAGTACTGCTTTTTTAAATTCAACTGACGTAGCACCACTTGATGTCGATTGAACAAAGGGGATTTCGGTGCCTTGTTCAATATAGGCTTCATGTTGGTTCGCCACTGTGATGCGAGGACTGGCGATGACTTCGCCTTTATTTTCTGATTCTAGGGCTGATAACTCTAAATCTATAATTGTGCCATCAGCTAGCTTGGCAATTTGTACGCCTAAACGCCCAGCTGGATTGGTTACGGGCAAGGCAACATTGAGCCTGTCGCTTATTGTCGGGACTAAACCAGAGGCTATGCCGTCAGCACCTGCTAAGCTGCCAGATACGCCGCCATTAGAGCTGCGATTGCTGATACCCCATTGTACGCCTAGTTCTTCGCTGGCGTTATCGCGCACTGTGACCATTCTTGATTCGATTAACACTTGCTTGATGGGAATATCTAATGCATCGACCAGCGCTTTGGCTTCATCTATCGACGCTTGGGTGTCTCTGAGTAATAGCGTATTGGTACGTTCATCTACTGCTACACTGCCTCTGGGCGTTAGGATACTGTTTTCATTGCCTTTTAATATCGTCGATATATCTAGCGCTTTGGCATAGTTAATTTGTAAATTGGTCGAAATCAAAGGAGCCAGCTCTGCTACCTGTTGTTTTGACTGTAATTGTTGGGTTTCTCGAGCGGTTAACTCTTCGGTAGGCGCAATCAGTAAAATGTTGCCTTCAAGTCGTTTGTCTAAGCCCTTTATTTTTAAAATCATTTCGAGGGCTTGATCCCAAGGTACACCAGATAAACTAATGGTGACATTGCCTGTAACTGTATCGGTTGTGACTAGATTAAAGCCATTAACTTGAGCGATTATTTGTAACACTTGCCTAACTGGGACATCCTGAAAATCTAGGGAAATTGGCTCGCCTTCGTAGTCTGATTGAGTCTCTTGTTGTGCTTCAGTAACAGACTGTTCATCGATAAAAATACGTAATTGGTTAGCGGATTTTTGATGCGTAAATCCAACATTTTTGAGTAATGAAAAAACCAGCCTAGTTTGCTCTTGGTCTTGAAAGGTCTCGATAGTGTTAACGGGTGTAGCAAAATCAATCACGTCTAGGGTAAAGAGTTGTTCTTTGCCCAGTTTTGTTTTGGGTAATGATAGCAGCAAGCTATCCGCTTTTTGGCTGAGTTGCAGTTCGAACTCACTGTTATTAAAGGTTAGAGTCGTAACGCCTCCCCCTGAGCCATTGCGAGAAAACTGCACGTCAATAAGTTCAGATTGGAATTCAACCTTGGATTGGGGGCTTGGGTTAACCAATGTTTGGGCACGTAAATTGTTGCTTGAGATACTCAACAAGCTCAGCATTAAGCCAATCAAAATAGATGAAGTGTTGTTATTATTATTTGGCTTAGACATTATTTTCTCCTGCCTTTATATGCATGGTTAAGCTGGCCTGTTTTTTTTGCCAGCAGCCTGCGCCGTCGGGCATCATTTCTGTAAATGAAACTATGCCTGCGTCTATGCTATCTATTCTTCCATAAAATAAGCCTAAATAGTCACCCACTGTGACTTTATATAAGCCTCCTGAGTTGGTTTTTATGAGAGCCCATTTTTTGCCCTTCGAATAAAACTCGCCCGTGACAGATAAGGCATCAATCCCGTATTTTTCTAAAGGCTGTTTGACCCGGTTGAAATCAGGTTGAGCACAATTGGGTTGAGTGCTTACTTCTTTAAGCTCTGCCCCTGTATTTCTTGGGTGCTGAAAAGGGCTGCGTAAATCACTTGCAGAATAGGCGAAGGCTGGCTTACTTTCGAACTCAGGATAAGGCTCAATGTTGACAGACGTAGTGCGTTTCACTTCGGTAACAAATGCGTGTAAGTCGTCTGTTTTTGGGCTACACCCAGCGAGGAATAAAACACCGAAAAAGTAGAGACTAGGCTTCATTTGGTTTGCCTCTTCGTGACGTTTTCTGACTCATCATTCATGGATGTACGGTATGTTTTTGCTTGGACTTTGAGTTTTAAAGTATTCGCTTCTTGCGTCACCTCAAAATCATGAACTGTGACTATTCTAGGTAAACCGGCTATTTCTGAAGCAAATTGGCCAAAATCGTGATATCCCCCTGTCACTTCCATTTCGATAGGCAGCTCTGCATAAAACTCTTTTGGGATCTCTCGTTGCCAATTAAGGAGTTTGAAGGTTAAGCCCGCAGATGTACCAACCAAGGTAATATCGTCAAGTAAGCCCGGGGTTTCGTTGCTGGTGGGTAAAGACTTCAGCATAGATGAAAAGTCGTCTTGTAAGCGGGCAAGCTGTTTCTGATAGGCTTCTAGATTAACGGCTATGCGGTATTTAGCTTGGTAATTTTGTTTCAATTCTATTTCTTTGTTTTGTGCGGCTTCAAGGATTGGAAGCTTTGATTTGACTAGGCCAAAATAGCCGCCTACTAAACATACAATTGCGATAAAAATCGCCACTACCACTTTAACCTCGAATGGCCAGATGGCAACTTGTTCAGGATCGAGATCGTTAATCTCTTTAAGCTTGGTAAAGTCGAATTGCATTATTTCGACTCCTCACTAATAGCTGAAAAATCAGGCGCAATCTTGGGATCTATGGTAAAGGTGAGTTTGAAATCGCTCACTGCTTCAAGGGCCGAAGTGTCGGCAACAATAGATGACAGCTTACCGCTACTGAACACCTGAGAGTGTTCTAATTGCCGCATAAAATCTGCTAAGCGGTTATTAGATTCGCTGACACCGAGTATTTCGATTTGATTACCTTGTCGCGAAAAACTGCGGAACGATAACCCCGGCGGAACCAGTTTTACTAGCTCGTCAAGCACTATAGGTACGGCATTGCGGCTGGCTTCGAGCTGCTCGATTAGGGCCATGCGTTGTTCAATTGCTTGTTTATCTTTTTTAAGATGTTTAATTTGTTCGATTTGCTCATCGAGGACGCTAATTTGCTGGGTAACAAACTGATTTCTGACATTTTGATTCGCAGTAAAATGGTCGACTATAGTCGCAACCCCATACATTAAGCCAAAGCTAAACAGACCAATTGCGATCAACAGAGTGATATAGTGTTTTTTCTGTTCCGCGCGTCGGTTTTCACGCCACGGCAGCAGATTTATGTGTGCCATGGCTGAAAACTCCTAGAGGCTAGTCCGGCCGCTATGACTAATTGTGGAGCGAAGCGTTCGAGTAAGTTAGGCGGTAGTTTGTCGTGTTGAAGCATCTTATCAAATGGATTAAACCCTTCGACAGTGATCCCCAAGTCGCTACTTAAATCGCCTGCTAATCGAGACAAATGCCCAGCGCCCCCACAAATAAGTAGGTGAGTAGGCTGAGGCTCTTGAGTGGTCGATACAAACAACTGAAGGCCCCGGCTAATGTGCTGTTGCAGATTGGCAATAAACATAGGGTAGGAATCGTGTAGCCAAGATTCAGGCAAAGTTCCATCAGTGAGTTGTTGCTCAATGTGCTCTCTGTCTTGACTGAATAGCATCATCAAGTCTTGGATTAGGGCATCGGATCCATAATTGTGGTCTTTAGTGTAAATCGTTTGACCATTTTTAACGGCGCAAAATTGCAATTGGCTGGCACCTACGTTGATGCAACAAACGGTTTGCTCTGGTTGGGCTTCATAAAATTGGCTAATAGCTGTTCCTAAGGCGTAGCTCTCGACGTCTACGATTTTGGCCTCGAAGCCAACTTCCCCTAATAAAGTGGTGCGTCGGTCAACTATGTCTCTGTGTACCGAGGTTAACAGTACGTCGACTTTACCGGTTCGTTTACTACTTGGGCCTAGGGCTTCAAAATCTAAGTAAACTTCGTTTAGTGGGTAGGGGATTAAACTGTCTGCTTCTAATTCTATCTGGCTTTCTAGTTCAAAGTCTGACTGTCCTGGCTCCATATGTACGATTTTGTTCAGCACAGTTGAACCAGAGACGGCAATTGCGACCCATTTATTCTTTACTTTTAGCGACATTTTTAACTTTTTAAGGGCAAAACTAACGGCTTCGAAATCTTTAATGTCTCGTTCTGAAAATGCATTCCCAGCAATCGCCTCGCAGGCAACGCCAGTAATTGTGTATTGCTCTCCAGATTTTTCCAACAGCACGGCTTTAACATATCGGGTGCCTATATCTAAGCCGATCATATGCTGTGTTTTACTGGCGAATAAATTCATTCAAAGTCTGCTGTTGTTATCATTATGTCTAAGAGGTTGCCATTATTACGTAAATTTTTGTTTTTTATGGTTCTAATAAGCGTACATACGTATAAAATGTAGAACAATTATCTAATTTTGCTCTGGTATTCGTGGTCCGTGAAGTATCTTAAACCCGCATTTTTCACCGTTTTAGCGCTTTTTTTGTTAGGCGTTGCGTTAGTAGTTGGCACTTATTTTTACGTCAAAGCCGATTTACCTAGTGTCGATATATTAAAAGACGTACGTTTGCAAACTCCAATGAGGGTCTATTCTCAAGATGGCAAACTCATTTCTCAATATGGTGTGAAACGCCGGATCCCGTTAAGCTTTGACGAGATCCCCGAAAATCTTAAACATGCGGTTATTGCTACTGAAGACAGTCGTTTTTATTCCCACTATGGTGTTGATCCTATCGGCATGATGCGTGCCGCCGTGAATTTAATTGTCACAGGTGAAAAGGGGCAGGGGGGTAGCACCTTAACTATGCAGTTGGCGCGAGGCTTCTTTTTAACCCGAGAGAAAAAGTACATTCGTAAGATCCGTGAGATCATCATTGCGGTGCACATAGAACAGTTGCTGTCTAAACCCGAAATTTTGCAGCTCTACATGAATAAGGTGGAATTAGGCCACAGATCTTTTGGTTTTGGTGCTGCTGCACGGGTTTATTATGGTAAATCTTTAGATGAATTGTCTCTTGCTCAAATTGCCACTTTAGCGGGTTTGCCTCAAGCGCCATCTGTATTAAACCCTATTAGTCGCCCCGAGCGCTCGGTAGCGAGACGCCGTATTGTGTTGTTACGCATGTTAGACGAGGGATACATTACGAAAGCCGAGTTTGAGCAAGCGGCGTCAGCTGAGGTGACGGCTACAAAACACGGTGCAGAGATTGAGCTAGATGCGCCATATCTAGCTGATATTATTTACAATGAAATGGTTGAAACGTACGGCAAAGAAGAAGCAGAGACCGGCGGCTATCAAGTTTATGCAACCGTTAATTCAGACATGCAACAAGCGGCTCAACAGGCGGTCAGGCGAAACTTACACGACTACGATGAACGACATGGTTATCGTGGCCCTGAAAAAATCCTTTGGGTTGAAGACGAATTACGACCTGCTGATGAAAACAACACAGCTTGGACTGAAGAGCAGATGTTAGAAGCCCTTACGCAACATCAGACGTATTCACCATTCGAACCAGCTGTAGTGGTTAAGGTTAACGAGCGCGATATTATTATTTTTAATCGTCAAGGCAAGTACAGCATCATTGATTGGGAAGGCTTAGACTGGGCAAGGGGATACATTAACGACAGCAAACAAGCCAAAGCGCCTACTCAGGCCTCGGACATTGTTCAAGCCGGCGCTTTGGTGCTCATCCGTAAACGGCCTGAAGATGGACATTGGCAGCTTTCTCAATTTCCAGAGGCCAGCAGTGCATTTGTTGCCCTTGACCCCAAAAATGGCGCAGCTCAAGCCATCATTGGTGGTTATAGTTTTTATCAAAGTCAATTCAACCGAGCGACTCAGGCCAAACGGCAAGTGGGCTCTAACATCAAGCCTTTCATTTACTCGGCTGCCCTTGAAAACGGCATGACCCTCGCCAGCCTAATTAACGATGCGCCCATTACTCAATGGCAAGCAGGCTCGGGCAATGCTTGGCGTCCGGCAAATTCGCCGCCTGTGTATAACGGCCCATTACGTATGCGGGTAGCGTTGGCTAAATCAAAAAACGTCGTGTCGGTTCGCTTGTTGCGATCAGTCGGGATAGACAAAGTGGTTGATCACTTGTCTAAATTCGGTTTTGATAAATCTGAGCTGCCTAAAGACGAAACCATTTCGCTTGGCTCTAGCTCTCATACTCCTCTGGAGATTGCGACCGGCATGGCGGTCATCGCCAATGGTGGATTTTTGGTCCAGCCTCACTTTATTCAACGCATCGAAGATGAATATGGCGATTTAGTTTGGCAAGCTGATCCTGTACACGCCTGTGACCCATGTCTGCCTGAGCCTAAGACCATTGAGCCAATTGATGAAAATGACATAGAAGCCCTGCTAGCCGCAGAGTTTGCTAGCAACAACCAAATACAAGCTTCAGAGGCTCAACCCGTACGCTCAGCCCCCAGAGTAATTAGCCAAGAAAACGCTTACTTAGTTGCTGAAATGATGCGCTCTGCGGTTCAGATTAATGGCCATTGGGACAATCGAGGGACGGGTTGGCGCACAGCTTTACTATTAAAACGCGATGATGTTGCGGGTAAAACCGGTACAACTAACGATGTTCGAGATACCTGGTTTAGTGGCTTTACTCCAGACTTGGTTGGTACGGCATGGGTTGGATTTGACGACAACAACAGGCGACTCGGAAAAGTGTCAGCCAATCGCAACTTAGTGAATAAAAACCCTACTAAATTTAATTATATTGGCAATGCAATGATAGGTACTGAAGCCGGCGCGCTGGCGGCGCAACCCGCTTGGATAAGGTTTATGCAATATGCATTACACGATACGCCTTCTCATCCATTGCCCATGCCAACGGATTTGGTCACTATGCGTATTGATAAAAGCACAGGCAAACTAACAGACAGAACAGATAAAACATCGATGTTTGAGTACTTTATTCGTGGCACTGAACCAGCCGAGTATGTAACTGCCGAAGAAATACTCGAAGTGAGTGGTAGTGATGGTACTTCGGGGCATCAGTTTGAGGATATTTTCTAACTAGCGGGTGCGTGTTGATTTTTTTAGTATATTCTTGAAATGATTCAGCTCGGATTTGTAAAAGTAAAGGTGACACAATCGGCAATCAGTATCTGTTGCCTAACATAAATTTTGTTGGCTTTAATAACGCATTAGCAGTGAATAGATAGAAACCCATATTCAGTGTGTAGTTCAAACAATAAATAAAATCGGCCCTTAACCAGTGTTCAAAATGGGTATGACGTAAAGGATAGTATGACCATGACCAAATCAGCGGCACAAAAAACATTGTATATTCCCCACTCAGGTCCATCGTTATTGGAGATGCCCTTGCTTAACAAGGGTAGTGCCTTCAGTGCAGAGGAGCGGTCGCACTTTAATTTGACCGGGTTATTGCCGCCTCGCTATGAGTCTATCGAAGAACAAGTCGAACGAGCCTACATGCAATACTCCAGTTTTGCTGAGCCGATCAACAAACATATATATTTGCGGGCGATTCAAGACACCAACGAAACCTTATTTTATCGCTTAATCAATGCGCATATTAACGAGATGATGCCAATCATCTATACCCCAACTGTGGGGGATGCGTGTATGCAGTTCTCAGATATCTATCGTAGCTCAAGAGGCTTGTTTATTTCCTATTCTGAGCGCCATCAAATGGATGATATTTTACGAAACGTAACCAAGCGTAAGGTAAAAGTCATAGTGGTGACTGATGGTGAGCGAATTTTAGGGTTGGGCGATCAAGGGATCGGCGGCATGGGGATCCCGATTGGTAAGCTATCTTTGTATACCGCATGTGGGGGGATAAGCTCAGCCTATACCTTGCCTGTGATGTTAGATGTTGGAACCAATAACGAAAAACTCCTAGCCGACCCTATGTACATGGGAGCGAGGCATAAACGCATTGGTCAAGCTGAATACGACGAGTTTGTTGATATGTTCGTAAAGGCTGTATATCGCCGCTGGCCCGAGTTATTGTTGCAGTTTGAAGACTTTGCGCAGCCCAATGCTATGCCGCTGTTGGAGCGTTATCGCGACAAATATTGTTGCTTCAATGACGATATCCAAGGCACAGCCGCGGTTACAGTAGGGACAGTTTTAGCTGCATGCAAAAGCAAAGGCACCCGCTTGAGTGAACAAAATGTGGTGTTTGTAGGAGCAGGGTCTGCTGGATGTGGTATTGCAGAACAAGTGATCATGCAAATGTGTCGAGAAGGGATCTCTGAAGAACAAGCGCGCAGCCAAGTATTTATGGTCGGCCGCTACGGCCTGCTCACCCAAGACACACCAAACTTACGTAGTTTTCAACAAAAGTTGATTCAACCTGCTAGTAAGTTAGAGGGCTGGGAATATCAAGATTCTATGCCTTCGTTACTCGAGGTGATCAACAACAGTAAAGCGGATGTGCTGGTGGGTGTATCTGGGCAAGCTGGTTTGTTTACTGAAGCTGTAGTCAAAGCCATGAAAGCTCAGTCTGATGCCCCGATTATCTTCCCTTTAAGTAACCCGTCTAGACAGGTCGAAGCGCACCCAGAGGATATTATTAATTGGACTGAAGGTACGGCGATTGTTGCCACTGGCAGCCCATTTCAGCCAGTCGAATACAAAGGGCAATCTTTCCCTATTGCACAATGTAACAACAGTTATATCTTCCCAGGAGTGGGTTTAGGGGTGTTAGCGTCTAAAGCCAAGCTAATTAGTGATGAGATGTTAATGGCATCAAGCGAAACCTTAGCAAATGCTTCACCACTTGCGAGTACAGGTAAAGGACAGTTGTTGCCGTGTTTAAATGAAATTGCGCAGTTAAGTAAAGAAATTGCATTTCAAGTGGCAAAAGTAGCTATCGAACAAAAGCTGTCTTTGCCCATGACCGATGAGCAACTACAACAAAGCATAGATAAAAACTTCTGGGAGCCAGAGTACCGACCTTACAAACGCGTGAGCGTCTAGGGCTAGGCTAAGACTTCTGAGTCTGAGCAGAGGTAACAGCCTTGTTGCCTCTGCTTAAAGGATATCTTAGACCAATAAACCAAAAGAGAGGGTGACGAGCCTCTAGATAATCTTCCCATTCAATTTTGTACTTGTCTATCCTTAGCTCGATTAAAGGATAATGTTTGATAAGCAGTTACACAAAATCTGTTGCAGGGTCAAATCAAGATTGAGTCCTATGTCACTCTCATTTTTAGGTATTTTACTGAAATGACACAGACTTTTGAATACTACCGATGCGAAAATCACTAAAGGCTACAAATTAACTATTGACGCCATAGTCTCTTGTTATGTTGTATGATCTTAAAACAACCTTGTCGCATTAATTTTATTTCCCTAAAGGTATGAGTTTTAAGATTCATTGAAAGTAGGTTATCTCAGTTCGTGAGATGGTAGTAGGTAAATATTACCACCCAACACAAAAAAGCAATTGCGAATAAAGCTAAAAAACCTTTCCCTCTTCCACTTGAAACATGGGCACCACATACCGGGCATTTGTAATGCGAGTAGTTGTTCTGCACCTTAATTTCAATAGGGCTAATAGCACATCCACATTTCTTACACTTCAGAGTCACTTTAGTTTTCCTGCAACATAACAGTATTAATCTTTCCGTGTTTGTAGATATATCTTTCTTAACACAATATTTAACTGCTTGTATAGCTTAGAGTTTAATAATTTCAAAGTATCATCAAAAACAGAAGTACGGACTTTTTCCAAAAACTTGCTGTTAGGATAGAATCAGACCACAACTGTATAAATAAACAGAATATTAATTTCAGTGATATTTATGAAAAAATCTCCTTTTATTGAGTCTATGCGTACAGTCATGCGCACCAAACGCTATAATCTAAAAACAGAAAAAGCTTACTTACACTGGATACGGCGGTTTATTTTTTTCAATGGCAAGCGGCACTCACAAGAAATGGCTGAATTAGAGGTAGAACAGTTTTTAACGTATCTGGCGATAACCAAAAAAGTCTCACCAAGCACGCAAAATCAAGCCAATTGGTGGTTGACCACTACAGTATAATCGATTGAAGAGGTCAAAAAAGTACTTGAGCAAATCAATCCGAACTATTATCTGGTGGCAAGTTTACTTTATGGTAGTGGCCTCCCTTCCAATACTTGAGGTTTGTTTGTGTCTGCTCTTCTTGCCCCTATTCACTATTTACTATCTCCTTCGTTTTTCTCTGTGCGCTCCGTGTCCTCTGTGGTTCAACTTCTTGGCTTTTGTCTTAACTGCTTAAAGATTGGATTCCAGATCAAAAGACCTCTGGAATGACGGGAATAGAGGCTGTTGATTTTCGCAGCTGGAAGACGGGACTGGTGGTTTGCTTGTCTCTGCTCTTCCTAGCCCCTAGCTACTATCCACTGCTCTTGAATGCTTTCCCTCTGTGAACTCTGTGCACTTTGTGGTTGAACATCTTGGCTTTTGTTTTTAACTGCTTCATAGATTGGATTCCAGATCAAAAAGACCTCTGGAATGACGAGGTTTAGGGCTGTTGGTCTTTCACTGCTTTTTCTCTTTTGCCCCTATCTACTTCCCGCTGCTCTTATCCATGCTTGCAAATACGCCCCCTCTAATATTTGTAAATTTGGCGGTTGGAGCGAAGGTTTAGGTTAGTTTGTTCATCCATGGTGTTGTCTCTTGCCTCAGTCTCGTCAAAGCCAAATCAGCCTTGCAGGACGTATCTAGCTGCTTCAAGTTGTAATACTGCCTAACGCCGTCACGTCATTTTTCATATTCTCACGTGTAGTTTGTGACAGCTTAAGTAGTCAATTTCTTTCAACCACCGCATTATCCCAACAAGCCCCTATATCCTATACTGGCTCTGTTTAATTAAAGCAGTTCATTTATAATTGAACGAAAAAATTCGGGTAAGTTTGGTCGACCTTTACATGATGAGCTTTGTGATTTTTATGGCAGGCAAGAGATGATTATATTTCGGGAACACTGTTTGCTCGAATATGAAAAGGAGTGGGGGAGAAAAGGATAAATAGTACTCACCCATGTCTTTGGCAACGGGTTGTTTTGTTTGTATCCTTGGGTAAACCTGCGTAGAATCCGCCACCGGAGTTGGCCTGGTAATCGCCGTTTAGTTTTCATTCGTGAATTTCTAAAGGGAGGAAAGTCCGGGCTCCAAAGGGCAGGGTGCCAGGTAACGCCTGGGCGGCGCAAGCCGACGACAAGTGCAGCAGAGAGAAGACCGCCCGCTAGTTTTACTAGCAGGTAAGGGTGAAAGGGTGCGGTAAGAGCGCACCGCACCGCTGGTAACAGTGTGTGGCAAGGTAAACTCCACCCGGAGCAAGACCAAATAGGATCTCGTATGGCGTGGCCCGCGTTGAGATCGGGTGTGTTGCTTGAGCCTGTAAGCGATTACAGGCCTAGATGAATGATTACCCTAGACAGAACCCGGCTTATGGCCAACTCCAACTTTTATTGCCTCATTTAAAAATTTATACAGATTGGTATAAAACCAGCCTTTTCGTTTACTCTATTTTCTTTGGCTAGTCTGCGTGGCCACTTATTTATGCCGATTTTTATTACTTGTAAGGTGGGTAATACACGCCATTTTATGATTTGATAAAAACGTGACAATCTTTAGATTTATAAGCCGCTACAATTCTGTCTAAATCGTATCCCTAGCTATCCTGAATGCAGGATAAATAAAAAAGTTTGAGCGCAAGACCTTACCTCTGCTTTCCCTATAAACAAACAATGGCTTAAGATAGGAGGGTATCGACAACCATGCACCCATGAGGTAATGAACTTATGGGGCGAACTTGAGCTTAATCTGGACATACTTACTGACATGAAAGACAACCCATTACTTGTTTGGACTCCCCTTCTTAGAAAAATCTTCCTGTTGGTTGTGAGTTTGTTCACCATAGTGTTCGCTTTAACCTTATTGAGTATTTATCAAGCCGCATACAATCAAGCCGAGCGCGAGTTCTTATCTCGCTTGAATGTGGGTAAAAACGTATTTATGAATGAAGTGCGCTTGGCCAAACAGCATTTGGACTCAAGTGTCGAGACAATCGCAAAAGATTGGGCTCTTCGTAGCGCCATAGGTCAAGGAGAAGACACTAAGTCAATACGCAGTGTGTTGTTTAATCATGGGCAGCGAATCAATGCAGATATAGCAGTAGTCGTGAACAAAGAGTTTGAATTAATTGCTCAGTTTGGCGGTGAAGATGTAACAGTAGTGTCTGCCTTAGCCAAGAGTTTAGATAAAACCCAGCAAAACCAACCTTGGATGGCCATGATCGGGGACGCGCCTTTTATTGTGTCTGCTGAGCCCATCCGCGCGCCAGCTACAATCGGTTGGCTATTGGTGGGTAAAAAGCTTAATTTACCTTTTGTCGAACGGATTAAAACACTGATATCCCTAGATATTAACTTACTGGTTTTAAAGCCAAAGCATACTTTGATTGCCTTATCTACCGAGCAAAATACCAGCATGATTGAGCAGGAACTGCGAGATGTGGCAGGAGACTTTATCGCTAAAGGCGGTATGGCAATGATGCATTTCACCCAAAACCAAAAATTTGCTGTTATGCCTTTTGACTTATTTACCAATCATCAACAGCAGTTTGTGGTAGTGCTTCAAGACTCTATGAGCGATTGGTTGAAGACGCGTAATTTGTTCATGTTAGAGCTTGTCCCGTATTTTATTGCGGGGGTGTTGTTGGCGTTGCTAGGGTCGTTTTTGATTGCTAGAAGTATCACTCGACCTGTTGGTCGCTTGTTAAAAGCCGCAAAATCTGTAGCTAGCGGGAATTATTCAGAGCAAATTAAGATCGCAGAAAAAAGTGAACTCGAAGAGCTGGCTCGAGAGTTTGGTAACATGCAACAAGCCGTAATGGAGCGTGAGCAAAAAATTAAAGACCAAACCGAAGAAATTCGGCAAACGAATACCGTCAAATATCAAGTTGAAATTGCCCAAAAAGAGCAACAGCTAGCGGCATCTGCAACCGAGGCAAAAAGCCGCTTCTTAGCAAATGTGAGTCACGAAATTCGCACCCCCTTAAATTCGATTATTGGCTATTCAGAAATCTTGAGCGATCCTGCTGCCAGCAAAGACGAAAAACGTAAAGCGACCTTAGCTGTGCATAATGGCGGCCAGTATCTTTTGAGTATTGTGAACGATGTGCTCGACTTAGCAAAAATTGAAGCAGGTAAAATTCAGTTAAATAAACAAGATACAGACTTAATAGAGTTGTTAGATGAAGTGAGTGCTTACGTTGAAGGTTTTGCTATAGAAAAGCACCTCAACTTTAAGCTCAAAGTACATTTCCCGTTGCCCAAAGAAGTGAATACGGATGCAACCAGACTAAAACAGATACTGCTTAACTTGTGTAACAACGCGATTAAATTCACGGATACCGGCCGAGTAGATTTACAGGTACATCTAGATGCATTTCGTAAGCGGTTGATTTTTGTGGTGTCAGATACCGGACCAGGTATGAGCGATGAACAGCAACTTAGATTGTTTACGGCGTTTTCCCAGGGCAATCAATCGACCAGCAGAAAATACGGCGGTACGGGCTTAGGTTTGTATATTAGTAAGCAGTTAACCGAAATGCTGGGTGGACACATAAAGGTTACAAGCCAAGTGGGAGATGGCAGTCAATTTGCAGTTTATATGCCTTGGGTTGCGGCCGAAAGTTCTGAAGTGGTGACTAGCTACGAATCAGCTCAAGCAATTTTGAATCAAAAACGTCAGCCAAGTATTGAGGTTCCGCAACTAGGCGCAAATATATTATGTGCAGACGACAATGAAGATAACCGTCAATTGGTGGCCTACTTAGTTAACAAAACAGGTGCGAGTTTAACCTTAGCCGAAGATGGCGAGCAGGCATTAAAAATGGCTACTTCTCAAGTTTTTGATTTGATCTTGATGGATATGCAAATGCCAAACATGGATGGATTGCAGGCTACTAAAGAGATCATTGCTAGGGGCGTAACTACGCCTATTATTATGCTTACTGCTAATGTGGATAAGACCAGCAAGAACGACGTGCTTAAGGCAGGCGTTGCTGAGCACTTCTCTAAACCTATTGATACTCAAAGTTTTTATAAATTATTACACCGCTACTTAGCCGAAGACGTGATTCAAACTCGCAACCCAATTGATTCACCCCCTGCAGTTAAAAGTGAATTTGAGCAGTTAATCGACAATTACAAAAATAGTTTTTCAGAAAAACTGGTGGGCATTCAACAAGCGCGAGATGAAAAGGATTGGGTATTACTGAAAAAGCTAATGCACAACCTAAAGGGGTCGGCGGGAAGTTATGGTTTTCAAATTTTGAGTGAGTTAGCCGCTTTAGTCGAAGAACGTATTACAGAGGAAGACTACTCCGAAGCAGCAAAATACTTAGACGATTTGAAAGATTGTATGGAGGACCTTTCTGGAAAATAGTGGTTTATTGAAAATGGATCACTTTTTGGGGCGGTTTTTTTAGATTTTTTTGTGTAGTTTGGCTGCAAAGTAATTATTAGCTAGAGTTATCTTGTATACTCAGCAAAAAAAAATAGGCTTAGTGCTTAAACTACACGGCTGTCAATTATGTTAGTTCATCAAAGTTACCTAGTGTTTAATCGCGCTTTCTTGGCCGCTTTTTTTACGTTTGTTGCATCGTTTTATTTAATTCGCATCTTATACCGTAAAAAGGCCCTCAACGCTGAGCAGATTTTTACAGGGAACACTTACTCTACAACTTGGTGGAATCATCTGGCCTTCAAATCGTTTAGAGCAGCGATTCTATTGGTATGTGTTATACGGTTCTTTTACCCTAGTTTTGATCAATTTTTAGGAATTTTCCCATCATTTATTCATTGGTGGAGTATCCTCGTGGGTGAGCTACTACTGGCGTTTGGTTTTATCTTTGCCATTTATGTACACTTTTCTATGGGTAAACGTTGGCGCTCTGGAATCGCACCCGTAGGCGTATTAGAAGAAGATTTAAAGACCGATGGCATATATGCAGTATCGCGTAATCCTATGTATTTAGGGGTAGCCGTTGCGCAGTTTGGCTTTTTCTTGGCCTTGCCTTCGTTGTTTTCGTTGACGTGTTTGTTGATTGGATGGCTAGCGTTATATTCGCAAACCATAGAAGAAGAGAAGCATTTAAGGCAAACATTTAACAGTGAATATCGGGCTTACGCATCAAACGTTCGTAGATGGCTGTAAGCCCTATGGGTTAAGACAGTTTATTGGCAAAGTCTTCAAAGTTAAATTCACGTACTAGTTCAAATTCACCCGATTGCCTAATCACACCAATAGATGGATGTTGCACGCCATTGAAGAAGGTGGTTTTGACCATAGTGTAGTGGATCATGTCTTCAAAAATAACACGCTCACCTACGCTTAATGCTTGGTCAAAGCTGTATTCCTCGATGGCATCGCCTGCTAAACATGAATTGCCTGCTAAGCGATAGGTAAAGGCTTTTTCTTGAGGCTGGCCGGCATTTAAGACATCAGGTCGATAGGGCATTTCGAGGACATCCGGCATGTGCGCAGTGGCTGAAATATCCAATATGGCAATTTTTCCATTGTTTTCGACTATGTCAACGACTTCAGACACTAGGCAACCTGTTTGCCACGCTACCGCTGAACCTGGCTCTAAAATAACCTGTAAATGGGGGTGACGGCGCTTAAAGTTAGTTAATACCTTAATAAGGTGATCAAGGTCGTATCCTTGACGTGTCATCAAGTGTCCACCGCCAAAGTTAATCCACTTAAGCTGGCCGAGCCATTGTCCAAACTTTTCTTCAACAGCCAAGATGGTACGTTCGGTTGCAAAAGAATCACATTCACAAAGGTTATGAATGTGAAACCCTTCAATGCCAGTTAAATCGGCTGCTAATAAGTCTTTGGCCAGTATACCTAATCGAGACCCCGGCGCGCTGGGATCGTACAATTCGGTGTCGGCTTCTCTGTGCTCGGGGTTAACCCTAAGGCCCGCTGATATGCCTGCTCGGGCAACATGGTCACGATAGCGTTGCCACTGACCTAAGCTATTAAAAGATATATGATCAACTAATGTTACTAGCTGTTCTATATCATGTAATTTATAGGCAGGCGAGTAAGCATGTACTTGCTTACCCATTTGCTCTTTAGCAAGTCGTGCTTCCCATACCGAGCTTGCCGTTGCCCCTTGCAAGTATTGCTTAACTAGGGGAAACATCGACCACATGGCAAAGCCTTTTAGGGCTAGAATGATTTCTACCCCTGATCGCTCCTGCACTTCTTGCATTAGTAGTAAGTTCTGTTTCAACTTAGTTTCATCGCATACATAACATGGCGAAGGTATGGCTAAGTTTTGCATTTTGCTGGTGGTCATTGTTGTTTACGCTCGGCTAAATGGACTTGTTTCACACTCAATGACGTGCCAAGGCAGTCCATGTTGATTGAGCATTTCCATAAATGGGTCAGGATCAAATTGTTCCATATTCCAAACACCGGCTTGTTTCCATGTTCCATTTAACATCAAACTTGCACCTATCATGGCGGGTACCCCAGTGGTATAGGATACCGCTTGAGCGCCAACTTCTTCATGACATAAAGCATGGTCGCAGTTGTTGTAAATGAAGATGGTTTTTTCTTGGCCGTCTTTGACACCCGTTATGTAGGTACCGATACAGGTTTTGCCTGTGTATCCGTCCGCTAAGGAGCCAGGATCCGGCAATACGGCTTTTAGAAATTCTAGTGGTACGATTTGCTGTCCCTGAAATTCGATGGGGTCGATACTGGTCATGCCTATTCCTTCGAGCACCTTTAGGTGATTCAAATACGCATCTCCAAAGGTCATCCAAAAGCGGGCTCGCTTCAAAGTGGGGAAATGTTTTACTAAAGATTCTAACTCCTCGTGATACATCAAATAGGAAGCTCTTACGCCTATATTTTGGTAGTCGAGATCTTCTCTTACACTTAATGGATCGGTTTCTAGCCATTGACCATTTTCGAAATAGCGACCGCGCTGGGTAATTTCGCGAATATTTATTTCGGGGTTGAAGTTAGTGGCAAAGGCTTGGCCATGATCGCCACCATTACAGTCGACTATGTCTAGGTAGTGAATTTCATCAAAATAATGTTTGGCAGCATATGCTGTGTACACATTGGTAACACCAGGATCAAAACCGCTGCCTAGTAAGGCCATAATGCCTGCCTGCTGAAACTTTTCTTGATACGCCCACTGCCACGAATATTCAAACTTGGCAACATCTTTGGGCTCGTAGTTAGCCGTGTCCAAGTAATCTACGCCAGTGGCTAAGCACGCATCCATGATAGCTAAGTCTTGATAGGGAAGGGCTAGGTTAATCACCAAATCTGGATTTACGCGCTGGATAAGATCGGTAACTTGATCGGCGTAATCTGCATCTACCGCAAATACGCCTTTAATTCGGTCTAAACCTATTTCTTTTTGCAACGCTTCACACTTAGATACAGTGCGACTTGCAAGGTATATTTCATCAAATAGCTCGGGTAATCGAGCGCACTTTTTGATGGTAACGGCTGCAACACCGCCAGCGCCAATAATTAATACACGGGACATAAGGCTATCCTTTTAGATTAGATGAATGAAAACCGCCGAAGCCTATCAGTAATTTTCAGATACGCAAGAGGCTTAGTACTATAGATTTTGATGGAGCAGAAGCATAGTCAATCTGAGTGCTTATTTGTAGCAAAAATTGCGGCTAATACCGGCATCTGTCCAATCTTTTATGGCGCATGCCAAATTACCTTGCGCCTTGGAGGCCGCCTGTATGCAGAGCAAGAATACGGCTGCCATTTGCGAACTTACCTTGGTTCAACAAGGTATTGAGGGCATAAAACAATTTGCCACTATATACAGGCTCAATGGCAAGATTGTGGGTTTGGCTAAAGGTTTGGCAAAATTTCACTAGCTCGCTATTTTTTTTAGCGTAACCCCCAAAGTGATAATCATGGTTTATCTGCCAATCTACACAGTTTGCTTCTTCAGGTAATAAATCCGAAACACTTTTTTCGAGGTAATCTTGGCCTTTCAATGCCGCTATCCCCATAACGCGAGTACGTGTTGCAAGCCCCTGTTTTTCGACTCCCGAAATGATACCTGCTAGGGTTGCGCCGCTGGCTACGGGCGCGACAATTAGGTCGTATGGGTGACTGAGTTCAGCAATGATCTGTTCGACCCCTTTTAACGCGAGTTGACTAGATCCACCCTCTGGAATTATTAAGGCGCCTGGATACTCAAGATGCAGTTGCTGTTTTAATGATGAGTCGCGATTTTTATAGGTGACTTTATTCACATAACGGATCTCTGCTCGCCAATTTGCAATGTCTAAGAGCATAGGGCTGGGATTGAGTTGGTAATTGCCTCTAATTATTGCAGTAAAGCGAATATTTAGCTGCCAACAGCAAAACCCTAAGGCATGGATATGATTGGAAAACCCGCCCCCAAAACTGATGATGTGTTTGATTTTATGTTCTTGAGCGTACAATAAGTGGTGTTTAACTTTTCGCCACTTGTTTCCCGAAATAATAGGGTGGATCTGGTCATCGCGTTTCACTCTCACGAGGTTTTGCTGATCAGGGCCAAAGAATAAGGGCTGCTCACTAGTAGGAAGATCTATCGACAATTGGTTTTCGAGTGGTATCGTTTGATTCAAGGTATTGCTCAAGCTTAGGGCGCGCCTTAGGTTATAAGAATAAAAAATTGAGTTGAACTAATTCTCTTAGCCCTTGCTCAAAGGGTATAATATTTGTCGTGATTTTATTAGCAGTTTAAGTTTCAAGGTCAGTTGTGCTTATCTGTCTATTTTTTCTTCTTCGTATTTTAAGGAACTTGGATGCCTTTAGTTAAACTTTTATCAGTCTCATTTATAGGGGCTAGCCTTTCGGGTTGCACTGTTTTAGGCGTTGTGGGTGACGTAGCATTAAATTCGGCGCTGGAGCCATCAAATTGCAAAAGTGATGTAAATGGCTCTAGAGACCATTGTAGTTTTGAACCTATATTAACCCAAATAGGGTTGCAGGCTGATATTAAAAAAGCGCAAGAATTGCTTGATGCTGCCAAACGTAAACGGATTGAAGATGAAAACTATGCCGTTCACGGTCCAGATAAACCCGAAGTTGTGGCTTGCCCTGAACTAAAAGACGATAAACAGCAGTGTTACCCAGCCGACTATTATAAAGATATCTACAAAAAATAACCTAGTGTTCTTATTCTTGCCCTCCCATTAGTTAGCTAGCGTTTGCGTCGTCAGCCAAGTTAGTTTTGAGGTATTTATCGAGCATTGCATAGAAGGCTGCCTGACCAATAGGTTTGGGTAAGTAATCGTTCATCCCGGCTTTCAAGCACTTCTCTTTGTCTCCTTTCATGGCATTTGCGGTTAAGGCGATAATGGGGATCTTAGATAGGGGTTCAGCTAGCTGTCTAATGCAAGCGGTCGCCTGGTAGCCATCCATGTTGGGCATTTGGCAATCCATTAAAATGAGTGCATAACTATGGTTGTTTTTACCTAATGTCATGACTTTCTCTACAGCTTGTAGGCCATCAAACGCTATGTCGTGTTCAATATTACGCAACTTTAGCATTTCGCTAACTACAGCTTGATTAATTTCGTTATCTTCGACTACGAGCACACGATTTTCTGAAGACGGAATGATTGAATTGGTTTGAGGTTGAGCTGGGGGGCGAGACTCACGTAAATGGGTTAACTCTACGTTAAGTTTGGCGGTAAAATTGCTACCAACACCTAGTTCACTCTCTACTGTTATCTCACCCTCCATAGCTTTTGCCAGTTTCTGACTGATGGATAAGCCTAAGCCTGTGCCACCAAAGCGCCGAGTAGTTGAGCTGTCTGCTTGCTGAAAAGGTAAAAACAAATTTGAAAGTTGTGATTCATTTAAGCCTATGCCCGTGTCTTGCACCGAAATACACAAGTTAGCTGTTGATTTAGACTGGCGTATGAGTTGGCTCTCAACCTTAACTTGGCCTCGCTCGGTAAACTTAACGGCGTTGCTAATAAGGTTGGCACATATTTGTTTAACTCGGGTGGGGTCTCCTATCACCACAGTCCCAGAGGTTTTACCTAGTTCGGCGGTAACTGCCACAGATTTTTGTTTGGCACTAATTTCAAGTACTCGCACACAGCTCTCTATCAGCTCGTTAATATTAAATGGGATAGACTCCAACGCGATTTGATTTGCGTCGATTTTCGCAAAATCGAGTACATCATTTACTTGGCTAAGGAGGGCGTCGGCACTTTGGCTTGCTAGGTTTAAAAAGTGTTTTTGGTTGTCCGACAAGTTTGTGCGGTCGAGCACTTGAAGCGAGCCAATAACGCCATTGATTGGGGTACGGATTTCGTGGCTCATGTTGGCTAAAAAGGTACTTCTGGCCTCTAGGGCTAGACTCAGCTCTTCATGGCCTTGTTCTAACTCTTGGCGATAGAACACTTGCTTAGTGATGTCTTGAAAGCCACCGTACAGCCTAACACATTTACCATTTTTGATTTCGGCCTTGCCTAGGGATGCGACCCATTTGACTTTACCGGTTGCAGTCACAATTTCAAACTCACCTTCAAAAGCGCTTCCGTTTTGCATAGCTTGATTGACCTGCATTTGGATGCGCTCTCGACTATCGCCCTCCTTGTAAAAATTAATCGCAGTGTCTAATTGAGGTTCGTAATCTGGGCTCACTTCATGAATCGCTCGGGTTGTCTCTGACCAATAAATTTTGCCCTCAATTAAGTCCATCTCCCATGTGCCAACACGAGCGAGTTTCCCAACTTCATCTAATAGACTTTGCTGCCTAGTAAGTTGAGCCTGCTGTTGTTTGAGGAGGTGCATTTGACGGTTTTTTGAAGCTTCTGAGCCTATCCAGTAAGACATGAATACCATAAATTCGTACTCAGCTTGTTCGAATGCTGCGTCTCTGGGGGTTAGGTCTCCAAAGTTTAATATACCCGTAGGGCGGTCGTTAAAAACAAGCGGAATGCCCATGTAGGTTTCGAGGCTAAAGCTTGGGTAGCAAGGCGTAGATATTAGCTTGCTGGCACTTACATGGTTTGATGCTTTAATGCCTTGAACTGAAAACGTATTTTTGCAAAATGTTTCTGAAAGAGAAAAAGTGGTTCCGACGTTAATCTCTGGAGATTCGCTGAGGGCATAGCGAATAGAATATTGATCGCCATCAATATCAGCAATCCAAGCTTCAGACAAACCTAAGTGATTGCGACCTATTTCTAACAGCTGAATGATCTTTTTATCAAAACTGGCTTTATGGTTAGTGATAATTTTATAAAGCTTATTGAGTGGTACCATGGGTGCTTATCGTCCTGAGATAAATTAATCAAACGTCCTAACTGAGCATAGTGTAAAATTTACTACAGTGGAATGGATTTTAGCTGAGATGCCCTGTATTCGCTGTGTCAGGTATATCAAATAACAAAACTTCTGCACTTGTCGGTTGACATATATACGGGGATGCGGCAAATTGCGCACATGAAAAAGATTTCTTTATGCACCACAGGCTTGATTATTACCATCCCAACCGAGGTGGTAGCTGGCTAGTGCATACGCATAACACATTAAAAGCCCGCAGCAAACGCGGGCTTTTTTGTTATTTGGCGGTATGAAAAGTAACAATAACGATTACTCAAAATAATTAGGTCGAGGAGCAATAAAATGAAGGTGTTGAAGTTTGGCGGGTCATCTCTCGCTGATGCAGAACGTTACTTGAGAGTGAAGGATATTGCACTGGCATGTCACCAAGAAACCGGTGCGGCTATTGTATTGTCTGCTCCGAAGGGCGTGACCAACGCTTTATCTTTATTGTGCGATGAAGCTGCACAAGGCAAGGACTATGGAGAGTTGTTTGCTAAACTTAACATGGTGCTATTTGGCATTCTCGAAGACCTAGAACGAAATGTCCCTAATTTTAAGCCTGCAGCCCTTGCCGAATTTATTCAACATACCTTAGCTGAACTTAATCAGCACCTTGAAGGCTTTGCGTTGTTGCGTTGCGCTCCAGAGCAAGTCGTCGCTAAAATATTGAGTTTAGGCGAGTATGTCAGTGTTAATATTTTTAGTGAAATTCTAACCGCTGTTGGCCAAGCAAATAGCATTATTGACCCTGCCACCCATATCATAGCCGAGGGCGACTATTTAGACAGCATTTGTGATGTGCCTGCGAGTAAAGCTCGTTTTGAAGATGTCGATGCATCCGGCTCTCAAGTGCTTATTATGCCGGGTTTTGTTGCAGTTAACGAAGCCGGCGAAAAAGTCACTTTAGGCCGTAATGGGTCAGATTACTCTGCGGCTATTCTTGCTGCATGTATCGATGCCGAGTGTTGTGAAATTTGGACTGACGTAGACGGTGTATATAACGCTGATCCAAATCAGGTTGATGGTGCTGTATTACTCGACAAACTGACTTACCAAGAAGCCATGGAGCTGTCATATTTTGGTGCTAAGGTATTACACCCAAAAACCATTGGTCCTATCGCACAACATCATATTCCTTGTTTGATCCGCAACACGTTAAACCCAGCTGCGCCTGGTACGCTTATTAGTAACGAAGCCAGTACCAAGTGGACCAGTGTTAAAGGGATTTCTCACCTTGACGACATGACCATGTTTAATGTGGCTGGCCCAGGTATGAAAGGTATGGTGGGTATGGCTAGTCGTGTGTTCGAAGTGATGTCGAACGCGAATATTTCGATCAGTTTAATTACTCAGTCGTCGTCTGAATACAGCATTAGCTTTTGTATCCATAGTAAAGACGCGACGCGTGCACAAGATTTGCTAGAAGATTCGTTTGCCTTAGAGTTGAATAACCAGTTATTGGATCCTATCGAAATTAGACCTAATTTGGCGATTGTAACGCTAGTGGGTGATGGGATGCGTCACTCGAAAGGCTTAGCGGCTAAGTTCTTTAATGCCTTATCTCAGGCTAGAGTGAACAATGTTGCTATTGCTCAAGGATCATCCGAGCGTTCTATTTCTACTGTTATCGAAGCCAGTAAAGCTAAAAAAGCCGTTAAAGTCGTTCATCAAAATTTCTTCTCATCTTTGCATGCAATCGATGCATTCTTAGTGGGCTGTGGCACGGTAGGTAAAGAATTCTTGCAACAAGTTGCTCGCCAACAGTCTGCTCTACTCGAGCGTAATATTAAGCTAAACGTGTATGGCATAGCTAACAGTAAAAATTTATTGTTAGATGCACAAGGTATCGATTTATCGAGTGACTGGGCAACAGCGATTTCTCAAAGCGACAAGTCGCTGTCTGTTGATGTGCTGCATGAATTTGCAAATACCAATAGCTTGGTGAATCCGGTATTAATTGACTGTACTAGCAGCACAGCGATAGCGGAGCAGTACCCAGCTATGATGGAAGCTGGTTTCCATGTTGTTACGCCAAACAAAAAAGCCAATACGGCTAGTAGTGAATTTTATCAATTGCTACGTGACACAGTGCAAAAAACTAATCGGCAGTTTTTATACGAAACCACAGTCGGTGCAGGCTTGCCTGTTATCGAAAACTTACAAAAGCTGTTCTATGCCGGCGACGAATTGAAAAAATTTGAAGGTATTTTGTCTGGATCTTTGTCATTTGTGTTTGGCAAATTAGACGAAGGCTTAAGCCTGTCTGAAGCAACGAATATTGCTAAGCAAAATGGTTTCACCGAACCAGATCCGAGAGACGATTTAAGTGGAATGGATGTCGCACGTAAGTTGCTTATCATGGCTCGTGAAGCAGGTTTAGAGCTTGAACTTGACGATATTCAAATAGAGCCTGTACTGCCTGATTTCTTCGATGCCAGCGGGTCTATCGACGAATTCATGACAAAGCTTCCTGAACTCGATAGTCATATGGCACAAAAAATCGAAGTGGCTAAGGCCGAAGGAAAGGTGTTGCGTTATGTGGGCTCAATTAATGAAGGCAAGTGTGTGGTTAACATTCAAGCCGTGAACGAAGCCCATCCTTTATACATGGTCAAAGATGGCGAAAACGCTTTGGCTATTCATAGTCACTACTATCAGCCTATTCCTTACGTTATACGAGGATATGGTGCCGGAGCAGCAGTCACCGCGGCGGGTGTGTTTGCTGATGTAATGCGTACTATGCCGTGGAAGCAAGCATAATGTCTGAGCAAGTATCTAAAACTATTCGTGCTTACGCACCTGCCTCAATCGGCAATGTTAGCCTAGGATTTGATTTGTTAGGCGCTGCCCTAAAACCTATTGATGGCAGTTTGTTAGGGGATGAGGTTGACGTAACCCTAGCTGAGTCTTTTACATTAGAAGTAAAAGGCCGTTTTGCGCATAAATTACCTGCCGATGCTGATAGCAATATAGTGACTCGTTGTTATCAGTATTTTGTAGATGCGCTGCAAAAGCAAGGCCATAAGCCTGAGGACATTCCGGCGCTAAAGATGACCTTACACAAGCATTTACCTATTGGTAGTGGCTTAGGCTCAAGTGCCAGTTCAATTGTTGCTGCGTTACATGGTTTAAATCAGTTTTATACTCAGCACTTTGGTAAAGCCCCTTTTAGTGACAATGATTTATTGTTGGTTATGGGGGAGTTAGAAGGTCAAATCAGTGGCAGCGTGCATTACGACAATGTTGCACCTTGCTATTTAGGCGGCATGACTTTGATGGCTGAATATAAAGAGCAAATCGCCTTACAACTACCGGTGTTCAAAAATTGGTACTGGGTATCATGCTATTCAGGTATTAGTGTATCCACGGCAGCAGCCCGTGACATATTGCCAAAACAGGTTTCTATGGCAGATACCATTCAATTTGGTCGTCAATTAGCCGTGTTTACCGATGCTTTGTATCGTCAAGATGAAGCCCTTGCAGCTGGCATGATGCAAGATGTAGTTGCTGAGCCTTATCGTAAATCGTTATTGCCTGTATTTGACGAATCGAGAGCATTTGCTATGGATAATGGTGCCTTGGCTTTTGGTATCTCTGGCTCAGGTCCAACGGTATTTGCGGTATGTGATGATTTACAACATGCCAAAACCATTAATCAATGGCTGATAGATAACTATATTCAGAATGACACTGGATTTAGTCATATTTGTCAGTTAGACGAACAAGGCGCGGTCACTCGCGACTTATAATTTAATATATTGCCGTTAGGCAGATAAGTGCAGCGGTTTGCTAGCAATTGATAGGCTGGACCGCACTGAAAAGGTAAAGACATTGGAACTCGAAAATTTAAAAGATGGCTCAGAATTAGCCACATTTGCTCAAGCAGTAAAAAAAGGGTTAGGTAAAAATCAAGGCTTGTTTTTCCCCAAGCAATTACCAAAATTTGACGATATTGATGCAATTTTAGCTATGCCTTTTGTTGAGCGTAGTGTGGAAATTCTGAGCACGCTAATTGGCGATGAAATGCCCAGAAGCCAAATTGCAGGGATTGTTGAGCGTGCCTTCGCTTTTGGCGCACCGCTAGCGAAAGTCACCGATAATATTTATAGCTTAGAGTTATTTCACGGTCCAACTTTAGCGTTTAAAGACTTTGGTGGTCGCTTTATGGCTCAGTGTTTAACTGAGATATCAAATGGTGACCCTATTACCATTTTGACTGCCACATCAGGTGACACGGGCGCAGCGGTTGCCCACGCCTTTCACGGTATAGACAATATTAACGTAGTGATCTTGTACCCCAAGGGAAAAATCAGTGAATTACAAGAAAAGCTGTTTACTACCTTAGGTGGAAACATCCATACGGTGGCTATCGAGGACGATTTCGATGCATGTCAGCAGTTAGTTAAAACTGCGTTTGACGATCCAGAAGTACGTGATGGGCTGCACTTAAATTCGGCTAATTCAATCAATATTAGCCGCTTAGTTGCACAGGTCTGTTATTACTTTGAAGCTGTGTCGCAGTTGAGTGCCGAAGAGCGTGAAGATTTAGTTATCTCGGTACCTAGTGGTAACTTTGGTAACTTAACCGCAGGATTAATCGGTAAGGTTATGGGCTTACCTATTAAACACTTTGTGGCCGCGACTAACATGAACGATACCGTTCCTCGTTACCTTAAAACTGGAGAATGGCAGCCAAACGATACAGTAGCAACGCTATCTAATGCGATGGACGTGAGTAATCCAAATAACTGGCCGCGTATCGAAGCAATTATCGAGCAAGGGTATGTTGATAAATCTGTAATCTCTGGCGACAAGGTGGACGAAGATTATACTCAACTAGCCATGCGCCAATTGGCTCAACTGGGTTACGTAAGTGAACCTCATGCAGCGATTGCCTACAAAGCGCTAATCAGAAAGCTTGAAGAAGGCCAAACGGGGATATTTTTGGGAACAGCGCACCCTGCTAAGTTCAGAGAAACCGTTGAAAATGTATTGGGGCAACCCATTAGCTTGCCACAACCTCTAGTTGATTGTGCAGGTAAAGATGGGTTATCGGTGGAGTTGCCAAACGATTACCAAGCGCTAAAAGCTCATATGCTCAAGCTACTAGGTTAATCTGCGGCTAAAGTGAATACTTGGGCGGATATACTAGAAGCTGAAAAACAGCAGGACTATTTTCAACAGCTAGTTAATTATGTTGAACAAAAGCGTGCAGCAGGCGTGCAGGTTTATCCGCCATCCGAACAAGTGTTTACTGCCTTCGAATTAACCCCTTTCGCTGATGTGAAAGTAGTACTTTTAGGGCAAGATCCTTATCATGGGCCAGGTCAGGCCCATGGCCTATGTTTTTCTGTTTTACCCGGTATTAAATCGCCTCCCTCCTTAGTTAATATTTTTAAAGAGTTAACTAACGACATTGATGGCTTTATCAAGCCCGAGCATGGTTGCTTAAGCCCTTGGGCCAAGCAGGGCGTGCTAATGCTTAATACCGTATTAACCGTAGAGCAGGGCAAGGCCCACTCTCACGCTAAGATAGGTTGGGAAACCTTTACCGATAGGGTTATTCATTATTTGAATAGCTATTGTTCGGGCTTAGTGTTTTTGCTGTGGGGAAGTCACGCTAAAAATAAGGGGAAAAATATTGATGTGACTAAGCATCATGTTTTGGCCGGTCCACACCCATCACCTTTGTCTGCGTATCGTGGTTTTTTTGGTTGCGGGCACTTTTCTGAGACAAATCGCTTGTTGCAAGCGCAAGGTCAATCGCCGATTGATTGGCAAATATAGTTTAATTTAAAAATTAAATAGGCCCGAGACGATTGTTTGGCGTGAGAGGTATATTTGACCCGCAACCCAGTATCAAAAAAGTCTCTCAAGCGCTCAACTCAAAGTAGTGCTATAAGGGCTACCTCTCATAATATAATATACTGCGCCCCTTATTTTGTTCACCTCTTGTTACCCAGTATTTAGGTTATGCAATTTTGAGTCTGGCTTAAAGGGAAGAAACGATGACCGAGAAAGTAAACTGATTCGGTTACCTTATACCATATATGTATTAAGCCCTTTTATAAACGTGCCTCTCGATTATAAATCGCCAATATGACCTCAATAGGTGAAAGAATAAAGGTTGTTTTTGTGTCTAGTCTTACCTGCTCACAGCAGTTCACCATTTTAAGGAATTTTATTTATGACAATGCGCCAAGTCTTCTCGATTTTTGCATTTTTGTTGTTCGTCTCAATTGCAGGTTTATCAAGTTTGAACATGGCTTGGCTTTGGTCTCTCGTTGTTTTTGGTCCAATTTTAGTGATTGGTCTTTATGATATGTTTCAGACCAAACATTCGATAAGGCGCTTATACCCTTTATTTGGACGGTTTCGCTACATGCTAGAGTCCGTTCGGCCGGAAATTCAACAATATTTTGTCGAGTCAGATACGAGTGGAACCCCTATTCCCAGAGAATTTCGTTCGCTAGTCTACCAACGCGCAAAAGGGGACAGAGATACACGCCCATTTGGGACTATTTTTGATGTGAATAGAGCTGGCTATGAATGGATGGGGCACTCAATGCAGCCAAAACACTTAACTGATATGCATCCAAGAGTAAAATTTGGTGGCCCTGATTGTTTACAGCCCTATATGGCCTCACCTTTGAATATATCTGCAATGAGTTACGGTGCGTTGAGTAAAAATGCCATTATGTCTTTGAACCGTGGTGCCAAGATTGGCGGTTTCTCCCACAACACAGGTGAAGGTAGTATGAGCCCTTATCACCTTAAGCATGGTGGTGATATCGTCTGGCAAATTGGTACGGGATACTTTGGGTGTAGGACGGGTGATGGTGATTTTTGCCCTAAGACATTTAAAGAAAAGTCAGCTAAAGATGTGGTTAAAATGATAGAAATTAAACTATCACAAGGTGCCAAACCCGGACATGGTGGTATTTTACCTGCTGCTAAGCTGACACAAGAAATCGCTGAAATTCGCGACGTTCCTATGGGCCAAGATGTGGCTTCTCCTCCAGGGCACAGCGCATTTTCAACGCCAACCGAGTTGTTAGAGTTCGTCAAACAATTGCGTGATTTGTCTGGCGGAAAACCTGTTGGCTTTAAATTCTGTGTGGGTAAGCATGAAGAGTTTCTGGCCATATGCAAAGCCATGGTTCAAACCAAAATTATGCCTGATTTCATTACTGTAGATGGTGGTGAAGGCGGCACTGGGGCAGCGCCTACTGAGATGACTAACTCGGTTGGCATGCCCCTTCGAGATGGCTTGATATTTGTCAACAACGCATTGATTGGCTTTGGTTTAAAAGAACACATTCGCATCATTGCTTCGGGCAAAATGCTATCAGCGTTTCATATTTTACGAGCCATAGCATTGGGGGCTGATACTGTGAACTCTGCGCGTGGAATGATGCTGTCATTGGGTTGTATTCAAGCCAGAACTTGTAATACGGATCATTGCCCTACAGGTATCGCTACCCAGAATCCTTCTCGAAATAAAGCCATAGTCGTAACTGACAAATCTCAGCGTGTTGCTAATTTTCACCGTGAGACAGTTGCTAATTTAGTGGAGCTAGTGGGAGCCGCTGGCCTAAATGGTATTCATGAGCTTGAGCCTAAGCATATTAATCGTAGAATTGAAGGAACGAATGTGCAAAATTACGCACAACTGTACCCAACCATTCCAAGTGGAGCTTTGCTAGAAGAAAGCTCCATACCCGAAAGATGGCGTCATGACATGAAATTAGCCAATCCTGCTGCATGGTGATCGACACTTGCGCATTAGAGAGTGACGAAACACTGTTACTCGATATTTATATTCGGTTAGTCGTGTGAAACTTTTCTGACACGGCTGACCAAGCTCTAAAAAAGGGGAACGCTATGCGACAAAAAGTACAATTTCAAAGTGGTAGCAATACACTCAGTGGGCTATTGGAGGTCCCTGAATCTAACGTGCGTTTTTACGCGCTTTTCGCTCACTGTTTTACATGTGGTAAAGATATTGCTGCAGCTTCTCGCATTAGTCGGGCATTAACTGCTAAAGGCATTGCCGTACTGCGATTTGATTTTACTGGGTTAGGTAACAGTGACGGAGATTTTGCGAACACCAATTTTTCATCGAATGTTCAAGACTTGCTGGCGGCTGCGGAGTTTTTAGGTGAGGCCTACGATGCGCCTAAACTACTAATTGGGCACAGTTTGGGCGGAGCTGCCGTGTTAGCGGCGGCTGATAAAATTCCAGATTCTAAGGCAGTAGTAACGATTGGTGCACCATCCGATGCTGCACATGTGGCACATAACTTTGCCGCGCAACTTGACGATATTTCGACTCATGGACAAGCAGAGGTCACGCTAGGTGGGCGCTCTTTTACAATCCAAAAGCAATTTATTGATGATATCAACCGGGCAGGAACAAAGCATATAAGTAAGCTTAAACGTGCCTTATTGGTCATGCACTCGCCAGTGGATAGCATAGTAAATATTGCCGAGGCGGAAAAAATTTATCAAAGTGCTCTTCATCCTAAAAGCTTTGTCAGTTTAGATAATGCTGATCACCTATTAACGAATAAAGACGACTCTGAGTATGCTGCGGTTGTAATTGCGGCGTGGGCCACTAGGTACGTACCTAGTGATACTCAAGGTTATCAGGCTAGTGTCGCCCCGGGTCATGTATTAGTTGAAGAGAAGGATCACAAGTTTACTCAACATGTGAGCACTGCTAGTCATTACTGGTTAGCAGATGAGCCTTTAAAAGTCGGTGGCAAAAACACTGGGCCAGACCCATATGAACATTTACTTGCAGGCTTGGGTGCGTGCACGTCTATGACATTGCGCATGTATGCCAATCGCAAAAAGTTACCTATAGATCATATCAAAGTTGAGCTTACCCATACGCGAAACTATATGGATGATTGTGCGCAGCAAAGTGGAATTGAAGCAATAGTGCGCAGCATTAGTTATGAGGGAACACTCGATGAGAACCAAGCCAAGCGCTTTTTAGAAATTGCAGATAAATGCCCAGTACACAAAACCCTGCATAGTAACGTAGCAGTTGTGAGCAAACTGGTCAGCTAGTTGCTGCAAACTCTTACCAATAAGGTAAGTGCACCCTATAGCCCAAAAACAACAAAGCCCTGAATGACAGGGCTTTTGTTTGAATGGGTTAGAGTAACTCTAATTCGTCTTCGGGCGACATGCCTAATTCACGTAGCTCTTGTTTTAATTTATATCTGTCATGGATCGCCTCTATTTCACGCCACTTACGTTTACTGTTTTTGGTTTTAGTTGGGCGGGATTCTTGTTCAACAGATGACAATAGTTCGGACTGGCTCATAATAAACTCCATTATTTTTTTAGCGCGATTTAGCAATACAAATTGCGAACCTTCAATCTAGTTCCATAGATACTACGAAGCCTCGTATGATTTTGTATCACACTCCGAGTAAAAATAGTACAACTATTTGAATTCTATATTAATGTTTTGTGAAATTAATGTGAATCCTAGGGCGTTGAGTCTAATCAGAATTTTGCTTAACGAAAGTGTTAGTGAGGAGGATATGTTGAGGTAATTTGGTTACATGGGGCAGTAAAAGCCGATGGAGGAAAAAGGTAACGCCTTATATAACTCATATAAGGCTAAGACGTTACCTCATTACTTAGTTACTGGTTTGCAGCTCTGAATTTGGCGATCAACTGATTAGTCGATGCATCAAAGTTAAGGGCTGCGCCTTGGTTGACTAACTTGTCTAATACTTGGTTGCCAAGTTCTTTACCTAGCTCAACACCCCATTGATCAAATGAATTCACATCCCAAATGGCACCTTGAACAAACACTTTATGTTCATACAAGGCGACTAATGCGCCTAATGTTTTAGGGTCAAGCTGTTCAAATAGCAAGGTGTTGCTTGGCTTGTTACCTGGCATGGTCTTGTGGGTAGCAAGTGAATTTAATTCGGATTCATCTAATCCTTTACTGGCTAAATCTGCCTTGCATTCTTCAAAGGTTTTTCCTTGCATCAAGGCTTGGGTTTGACCAAAGCAGTTCGACGCTAGCATTGCATGATGCGTGTCATCTTGGTTTGGCACATTTAATGGCAGCATGAAATCAGCAGGAATAACGACTGTACCTTGGTGGATCAGCTGGTGGAACGAATGTTGACCATTAGTCCCTTCGCTGCCCCAAATAATCGGGCCTGTCTCGTAATCCGTAGGTGTTTGCTCTCCAGCAATACGTTTACCGTTACTTTCCATATCAAGTTGTTGGACGTAGGCAGGGAATCCACGCATGTAGTGGTAGTAAGGCAATAACACATGGCTTTGAGCGCCAAAGAAGTTGATATACCACACACCTAGCGCACCTAAGATCATAGGTAAGTTTTGCTCGGCAGGAGCGGTTAAAAAGTGTTGGTCCATTTCGAACGCACCTTCTAACAAGGCACGATAGTTGTCGTAGCCAATAGTTAGGGCAATAGGTAAACCTATGGCTGACCATAAAGAGTAGCGTCCACCTACCCAGTCCCACATTGGGAAGATGTTTTCTTCGGCCATACCAAATTCTGTTGCGGCTTTGATGTTTGAAGAAACGGCAATAAAGTGTTTGGCAATATCTTCTTGTTTTCCACCAGAGCGCAAAAACCAGTCTTTCGCGGTCAGAGTATTTTGCAAGGTTTCTTGAGTCGAGAACGACTTAGATGACATGACAACTAAGGTTTCTTCGTGATCGACTGTTGCCAGTACATCTTGAATATGGCAACCATCTACATTTGCTACATAGTGAACTTTTACACCGTCAAACCAATAAGGTTTAAGGGCTTCAGACATGATCTTAGGGCCTAGGAAAGAACCACCGATACCAATTGCGACAATTTGTTTCAGTGCTTTACCTGTGTAGCCTTTGCGTTCACCTTGGTGGATCGTTTCAACAAATGCTTTAATTTTGTCTTGGCATGCCATCACTTCTGGCATCACATCTTCACCGTCAACCATCACAGGTTTTCCTGAGAAGTTACGCAAAGCCGTATGCAATACAGCGCGCTTCTCGGTGTGATTGATTATGTCGCCAGCAAACATAGCGTCACGTTTCTCAGCAACCTTAGTTGAAGTCATTAGGCCCTGAAGCGCACCAATCACTTCGTCAGTGATTAAGTTTTTAGAAAAGTCGAGTTCGATACCGCAGGCTGCTTGAGTGTATTTAGTGGCACGCTCTGGGTCGTTTTCGAACCAATCGCGCATATGCTGTGTTTTGATGTCTGTAGCTAAGCTAGACAGAGTTTGCCAAGCTGATGAGTCTGTGAGTGCTGTCATGAGAGTGCCTCGAAACATAAAATAGGTGGAAAAATAACAAAAAAGCGCCGAGAACCGACGCTTTTTTCATCTAGCTAAGGCTTATAAAAAGCTTTTTAGTAGGGTTTCTAATTTAACTTGATCGATGGCAAAGTTACGAATGCCTTCAGATAGTTTTTCTGTTGCCATTGGGTCTTGGTTCATATCCCAACGGAACTGCTCTTCAGTCAGTGGAGCGCCGGGTGTTTTAGTCGCGCCATTGTCTTTTAATTTAACAGGTAATGCACCTTCAGCTTGAGATAACTCTTCTAACAAACCAGGGCCAATAGTTAAACGGTCGCAACCTGCAAGTTCAGTGATTTCGTCAGTGTTACGGAAGCTTGCGCCCATAACCACTGTTTTGTAGCCATGGTCTTTATAGTAGTTGTAGATCTTAGTTACAGATACTACGCCCGGATCTTCTGCCGGTGCATAACTGTCTTTACCTGTTTTAGCTTTGTACCAATCTAAGATACGACCAACAAATGGAGAGATAAGGTAAGCGCCAGCTTCTGCACAAGCTTGTGCTTGAGCAAAACCAAACAATAACGTTAGGTTACAGTTGATCCCTTCTTTTTCTAGTTGCTCAGCTGCTTTGATGCCTTCCCAAGTTGAAGCGAGTTTAATCAATATGCGGTCTTTGCTTACACCCGCTTCGTCGTACAATTTAACCAACTTGTGCGCTTTTTCAATACTTGCTGCAGTATCAAAAGATAAACGCGCATCCACTTCTGTAGAAATACGGCCAGGTACGATATTTACGATGTCGGTACCGATAGTCACAGATAACTTGTCGCCAGCATCGATAATTTGCTGTTCAGGATCTGATGATTGCTCTTTGGCCCATGCAACTGCCGCTTCAAGGTGCGACTTATACTGAGGCATTTCAGCAGCTTTAAGCAATAATGAAGGGTTAGTTGTAGCATCAACGGGTTGATACTTTTTAATTGCTTCGATATCGCCTGTGTCAGCAACAACAGTAGTAAGTTCGCGTAACGCTTGTAATTGGTTAGACATATAATCCTCTGTGTAATGGCTCTTAAATGTGTTGTCGCATTATAAATAGTGGGTAAATAACCCATTGTAAATAACAGCGAGTTTGTTTCGCTTTATCTATTTTGTGTTTCAACTCACATATTCAAGGCAACAAACAAATATTTAAATTTTAAAAAGCAAAATCTTTCAATAAATCGCCCAAGGTGTTGTTTATCTAATTGCGACTTGGCGATAAGCTAAATCAGCTAGACTAAAAAACAAAGTAAGGCGACATGTCATCGAAAATACGCATGACAGATGACAAAAAGATGGTGAAGATTATATATACGTTTATCGCCGTTCTCCATTAATAAACCGCATACTCTTATGATAAAAACCGTTATTTTGCCGTTTTGATGCTTTTTAGGGGCTTTTTGTCGCTAATTTTTACCAATATGGTTTTGACTCCTAGCAGCTTAGTTGGAAGGGAGCAGTTCAAAATGTGTATTGCTTGAGGCCGTTGGCAATGTACATTTAACGTCTATTACATTGTCTCTTTTCAGCAAATATAAAATATTTAAATCAATAGCTTGGCTAAAATTAAATGCGCATAATAAGACATTAACGATACCCAAGAGAACCTAGATGGATAATTCTTTCACTTACCGGCTAACCAAAACTAAAGGAATGTATTGTGGGATTTAATGTTGAGTTTAATTCAATCTTGCGCAGCGATGACTATCAAGAGTTAACACTAGGTCAGACTTATTCATTTCATAAGCTGGGCAGCCGCGTCTTTTTTGACAATATTCCTATATGGTTAACCGATAGCCATTGGCAGGTATTGGCTGAAGTGAGCATAGTGGAGCAAACCAAGCAGCATGATTGCCTGAAGGGAGTATTTCGAGTCGACTATTTGTATTCTGGCGCTGAACAAAAATGCGTAACGGATATGTTTATTCGTATGTATGACGGGATGCTCAATCCTAATATCTATTTACTTTCTTCTCTGCAAGAATACAGTCAAGCAAAGCAAAGTGGGTGGCTCGAACGAGACAGTTTACAAACTGAGGGGTTTATTCATGCCAGCCCTCGTGCTAAGCTTAATCGTGTGGCGAATAAGTTTTACACTCAAGTGGAGTCGCCGCTTTTGATTGCCTTAAATGTGAGTAAAATTACTGCGCCAGTTAAGTGGGAGCCAGCAACAGGAGGGCTTTATCCTCATATATACGGGCCTCTGAATATGGATGCTGTGGTTGACGTAAAGCCTATTACTAAAAATTCTCAAGGCGTATTTGATATTTGCACTGATGCAACAGACTAATAAGCGACTTTGATGGTTATACAAATCGATAGCACAGCGTTGCCATTTTAAAAACGCGTTGCAAACGGCTAGATAAATCCGTTAATCTCGCGCTAAGGGTAGATATTTTATGCGCTTTAAACTACGGGATACTCAAATGGAATTTAATCAAGCAAAACGGGTGATTGAATCGCTCGCTGCTCATGGCAGAGCAGGATGTGGAATTATCACTTTGGCTAATCAAACTGATGTTACTCAATCTCAACTCAGAGAATTTCTCAATTCTAACAAAGATTTTTTTAGTCAGTTAGATAACGAATCCCAATACACAATCAATGTTTTTGGAAAATATCAAGGTTCGGTAGAAGCTATGCTCGAATCTTTCAGAAAGCGAGACAAAGCCGCTAGGGCTCTTATATTGCTTCTGATGATAATAGGCGTGTTCTTTTTGGGGTATTTGCTAGGCAGTGAGTAAAGGGCGCTTATTCCTAAAGACAAAATATCGATAGGCATGGCTATATTTTTATTGTCTTTCCTTTATGCAATTCAAATAACGTGAATAAAGTGTAATGTGAGGGAATGAATGTGCCTGTTGACAAGTGCTACTGAATGTAAAGCTTGTGATCATGTCATTTAAACATAAAGGTCTTGAAACGTTTTTCAAAACAGGCAAGACCGCTGGTATTCAAGTGAAAAATGCAAAACGACTGATGCTTATCTTGGGTCGTTTACATGCCTCATTTACTGTTAATAATATGAATTTATTCGGGATTTTTTTGCTTCCATCAGCTGTAAATAGAGCTGGTATATTGTCAGTTAGAGTGAGTGGCAATTGAAGGATCGCTTTCCGTTTTAATGGCGAAGATGCAGAAATTGTTAATTACGAAGACTACCGCTGAGGTTAAATTATGCTAATGCACAACCCTCCACCTCCCGGTGAAATTATTAAAGAGCTGTGTTTAGAACCACTAGCGTTAAGTGTGACTGCTGCCGCTAGAGCTTTAGGTGTAAGTAGAAAAATATTGTCTAGTATTATTAATGGCAAAGCAGGTATCAGCCCAGAAATGGCAGTAAAACTATTTATTGCTTTTAATACCTCATCTGAGAGTTGGCTAAACCAACAAATTCAATATGACCAATGGCAAGCAAAAGCTAATCTCAGCAAGTTTGATGTTAAGCGATTAATCGCTGTATAAGCGTTATGCGCTTTGCTTTTTAAGATTATTCACTACGTTCACCGCAATCCATTGCGGATTTTCACCCTGCATCCCTGCAGGGCGATGTACTTCTTTTCAACAGCTAAAAGAAGTACACAAGAAAAGCCGCCCACCAACAAGGTTTCTATTCCGAATCGCTGATATTCATTAGGCCGAATTGAGATGTTCCCGACATCACAATTCTCAATTGGCTATCCTTGCCAATTGCCTCAATGAATATTGGCGCAATTCGGGAAACCTTGGATGTGGGAGGTAAATCAAAAGCATGGCTTCGTCACAATGCTAAAATAAAAAGGGGAAATGCCTGCTCTAGTTGGTTAATTTAATGTGGTTCTAATCCTTTTTTATTTTTGTAACAGTCTAGTTGGAGCAAATAAGAGATGGTCGCAATCGTTTGACGTTATGGTTTTCAGTCTACAAAGCGGGCGTTCAGCTAAACCATTCCTTCTTTAAAGAAGCTATTTTTCAACATTAACTTTGCTTTTAGAAACGTTAGGTTAATTTCATCAGTGTCGTTGAAATCAAACTTCCCATCAGTAAGTTCGTTGAACCGCTTTAAATAGTAATGGAGCATTGGATCATATTTATCACCATAAACCCAATTATAGAATTTACCAAGTTCATAACTTAACTCTCTACTAAGGTCAGAACAGATTCTCAAATCTGAATCATTTTTTAAATCAACGATGTTCATTTCTTGAAGATTTGTCTTAATCTCTTCAATTAGAGGTAAGAGTGAATCCTTATAGTTCTCGGCCATTGGTACAAGAGCTGAATCGGTTATTTCTGCTTCAAAAATCATAATCAAATCGTCAATTTCACCATTATAATAATCGTTGTCTAATCTTTTCTTTGATTCTGATTTAAGTACGTAGAGCTGTTGAAGAGGAGCTGACTTAGATTCTATTAACTGTTTTGAAAGTTTTTTCTGGTACTCCACAAAGTGGAATTCTACCTTGTCTGCAATGACATCAAGATAGTCATATCGAGTTGTGAGAAACGCTAACAACTCATCTATGTTGAGATGCAATGCTAAATCATCTTTATTAACATCTCTGCTATATAAATGAACTGTTAAATCACCAGTATTGAAATTACTATCGAACGGCCAACTTGCAAAACGCTTGGTGTTTTCTTGGCTGAGAGCTACAGGGTGAGCACCAAAGCAAGCCCTTATCGTTTTAAAATAGGTATTATCATCTTCGTTTGAAAAAAGGCGATTCTCGAAACAGCATTTTTCACCAGAAAACGGAACCGTTTTTTCGTCTATAAAAACTCTGTGAAGTTGTTTGATTGACTCCAGAATCAGGTCAATGGAAGAGATAAGAGAGTAAATCTGCATACACTTTGTATCAATATTGTCGTCAAAATCAGGCGAATTATCTAAGTGACGAACTGACACCGTGATCCAATCCATACTTGAACAAACTAAATTAAAAAGGTTCTTACCATCTTTATCTTTGTAGATTTGATATACAAAGCTTGAGTTTGAATTTACTAAATCTCGAAAGTTGCTAATTTTTGCGTCACTGACCACGTTCTTCATTCGTTAAATAACTTTATGAAATTATAATGGATTAGGTTACTACGATATAGGAGCAAATTCGTTTTTGTCCAATTATGAGTTAGATTGAATGTCCGTTATTTTAACTTTAATTTTTTAACCAGCAATGGTTTATAGAACAGCCGACTTCAATAGCGAAGCTATGCTTTTGACTTACCCGCGAATCCAAATTCCCCATTGAATGATTGGCTTGTCGAATGCCCGAATAGGGACATTCGGGCAAGGCAATCTTTTATAGCTGGGAGTGGCTTATTGCCGTTTCGACATAAAAGCCAGTCGTTTAATAGAATAGGAATTTGTTTGGAGCGCGGCTTCTTTTGCTTACTTTTCTTAGCTGTTGAAGAAAAGTCAGTTGGACGAAATGGATTTCGTTTGAAAAAAGGCATGGTTGCCAAGTGCGAAGCATAAAAGTGGCGTAGCCATAAACGCAATGGATTGCGGTGAACGAAGTGAATGCTTCGTGCACAAAGTGCATGCCTTGTCACGAAGCGAAGTTTTGGGACTTCAGTGTGCAAAGAACATGCTTTTGCCTAAATTTACAGGCATTTACCGCATGCTGACGTAAAACCTTAATGCTTTCGTCTTAAAAAACTCAAATTTACCGGCCGTAGGCCAAATAACCCTTGCGCTAACAGCGCAGTTTATATACAATCCGCGCCGCTTAAAACAGTCACTTACTTTTAGTTCCTTGTCTCAATATAGCTTGGCTGTGCTATCGAGACTACAACCGTGAGGAGCAATATGATGCGTCATTACGAAATCGTATTCATGGTTCACCCTGACCAGAGTGAACAAGTTCCAGGTATGATCGAGCGTTATACCGGGATTCTTACCCAAGAAGGTGGTCAAATTCACCGCTTGGAAGATTGGGGCCGTCGCCAGTTGGCTTACCCGATCGACAAACTACACAAAGCACACTATGTCTTGATCAATGCTGAAGCGACTGCTGAAGCTGTTGAAGAATTAGAAACTGCCTTCCGTTTTAACGATGTTGTTCTGCGTAACCTAGTTATGCGTACCAAAGCTGCTGTTACTGAACAGTCGCCTATGGCTAAAGAAGAGCGCCGTGAAAAGCGTGAAGAAAAGCCAGCTGCAGCGCCAGAAGCGCCTAAAGCTGCTTCTGCAGAACAAGAATAAGGGGACAAACAATGGCTCGTTTTTTTAGACGTCGTAAGTTCTGCCGTTTTTCAGCTGAAGGTGTTGTTGAGATTGATTACAAAGACATCGCTATGTTGAAAAATTACATCACTGAAAGTGGTAAAATTGTACCTAGCCGTATCACTGGAACTAGCGCTAAATATCAGCGTCAGTTGTCAACAGCTATCAAGCGTGCGCGCTTCTTGGCTTTGCTTCCATATACTGATTCTCACAAGTAGCCGTTGGCGTAATTAAGAGGTAGAAACGATGGAAATCATACTACTAGACAAGATCGCCAACCTGGGCGGCTTGGGTGACAAAGTCACTGTAAAATCAGGCTACGCGCGTAACTTCTTGTTCCCTAAAGGTAAAGCAGTACCCGCTACTAAAGTTAATGTAGAGAAATTTGAACAGCGCCGCGCTGAGCTAGAAGCAAAAATTGCTGAAGAGCTAGCTGCTGCACAAGCACGTGCTGATAAAGTTGCTGAGCTAGCTGAAGTGACTATCGCTTCTCCAGCTGGTGACGAAGGTAAACTGTTTGGTTCTATTGGTACGCGTGATATTGCTGATGCAATTTCTGCTGCTGGTGTTGAAGTGGTTAAATCTGAAGTTAAGTTACCTATGGGTACTTTACGTGAAACTGGTGAGTTCGATATCGATCTTCAGTTACACTCAGAAGTCACTGCAAGCATTAAATTGATCATTATCCAAGAAGCTTAATTCACAGCTTTTCAGATAGTCGATTTTAAAGACGCCGCGTCTGGCAACAGATGCGGCGTTTTTTTTATGAGATATTTAGGTTACTCAGTTTTTGTTGCCATTCAGGATCTAAACCGTTCGCTTGTATCGCATTTTCCAACTGTTCTTGGGTAAAGCCTTTATTTTGAATGATGTCGAGGATCAACTTGATAGATACCTTTTGATTGAGGCGTTCGACTAAGCGAACTGTATCACCTTGACTGAGGCTTCCGTCTTGCAAGACCCGATAATACCAGCCGTGTATCCCGTATTTGGCAACAAACTTATCGAGATTAGGAGTGTTAAATTTTTCAGAAATTTTAAAGCAAGGCATACGCGGGCCAGATACCTGAATTTGGCAATTACCTATTTGATAGATATCTCCAATATTTACATTGCCCTCATGCATAGTTGCAATACTGAGGTTCTCGCCCATGGAGCCAGCGATAGCGCGCTTATGTAGCAAAGGGAAGGCTTTTATGATTTTTTCGTAGCTACGCAGGGCATATTGATGTAAAGCGCGCTCAGGCCCTCCGTGGTAACGTTTATCCACTTGTACATCATGGACTAAACCCAAATGATTCACTTCAGCTTGAGCGACAGAATATTTGTAAATTCCAGTGCGCTCATTTTTGCGACCAATACGTTTAACCTTTGCTTGGTATAAACCTGTTAACTGCATAAGATAAGACATTGCGTGAGAGGATAGGGGCATTAGTATAATGCCTCAGTTGTTTGGCGCAAGATGTCGGTTATCAACGCGTTTTTCAGACTTGTTTAAATAACGTTGCCTTGCCTACGATTGATAAACTGAACTCATTTAATCAGCTTACGCAGCTCGTTCTACCGCAATTTTCGCTAAGGCTATGAGGGCTTGTTTGTAATCACTTTCGGGAAGTGGGGCTAAAGCTTCAACGGCTTGAGTAGAGGCCCGTTGTGCCTGTTGTTTGGTGTAGGTGAGGGCACCGGTTTGATGCATGCTGTGCATGATTTGCTCAAAGTGTTGCATACCGTCACCTGTTTCGATGGCTTGCTTGATCTGTGTTGATTGCTGCGGGGTACCATTCCACATTGCGTATAATAAGGGGAGGGTTGGCTTACCTTCGGCGAGATCGTCTCCGGCATTTTTGCCCATTACTTCACTATCGGCTTCGTAATCTAATACGTCATCTACTAGCTGAAATGCAGTCCCTAGATACTTACCATAATCTTGCATGGCGGTTTCAATTTCTTTAGGTTGATCCGTTAGCACTGCAGCTAGCAGGGTTGCAGCTTCAAAAAGACGCGCTGTTTTACTGTAAATTACCTGCATGTAGCTTTCTTCGCTGGTTTCAGGATCATTGCAGTTCATAAGCTGCAGCACTTCACCTTCTGCAATAACATTGGTTGCGTCGGAGAGTATTTCCATAACGCGCATACGTTTTAGGCTTACCATCATTTGAAACGAGCGGGTATACAAAAAGTCACCGACTAACACACTGGCCTGATTACCGAAAACTGCGTTGGCGGTTTCTCGGCCTCTGCGCATGGTCGATTCGTCGACTACATCATCGTGAAGCAGGGTGGCAGTGTGTATAAATTCAATTATGGCCGCTAGGGTGTGATGTTGTTCAGATTGAATATTTACGGCTCTTGCTGCCAGTACGGTAAGCAGTGGCCTGAGGCGTTTTCCACCGCTATTTACAATATAGAATCCTAACTGATTAATTAACGCAACGTCTGAGTTAACTTGTTGCTGAATAAGAGAATTAACTGCAATCATGTCGTCATGTGCAAGTTGATTAATTGATTCTAGGTTCATGTTAGATAACTTGGTTCCGCTAATTAGAAATAGAGTAATAACTGTTGCGCCGCTGGATTCTACAGAATTCCTATTTGGGTATCCAATGCTATCTTGCTGCAGAATGACGAGAAGATTTTATTCCGTGTGAAATTTAACCAAATTAATTGGAAAATGCCCTTGCTTGGGTGGGTATGTTCACATATAATTCGCGCCCTGTTTTTGAATATAGCGTCAGAAGACGCAGAGCGGAGTTTTATTATGTACGCGGTTTTCCAAAGTGGTGGTAAACAACACCGTGTGGCTGAAGGCCAAACCCTTCGCCTAGAAAAAATCGAAGTTGCTCCAGGCGAGTCAGTTGATTTCGATGATGTTCTAATGGTTAGCAATGGTGATGATATTAAAATTGGTACTCCTTTTGTAAGTGGCGTTAAGGTCACTGCTGAAGTAGTAACTCATGGACGTGGCGAGAAAGTTAAAATCGTCAAGTTCCGTCGTCGTAAGCATTCACGTACCCAAATGGGTCACCGTCAGTGGTTCACAGAAGTGAAAATCACTGGTATTAGCGCTTAATAGGAGTATATACAAATGGCACATAAAAAAGCTGGTGGTAGTACTAACAACGGCCGTGATTCAGAAAGTAAACGCCTAGGTGTTAAGCGTTACGGTGGTGAATCAGTATTAGCAGGTAACATTATTGTTCGTCAACGTGGTACTAAATTCCACGCTGGTAACAACATGGGTATCGGCAAAGACCACACTTTATTTGCTTTATCTGACGGTAAAGTACAATTTGAAGTTAAAGGTCCTAAAAATCGTAAATTTGTAAGCATAGTAGCTGAATAATTCGCGTAGTGATGTTTTAAAAAGCCCCGCTTAATGCGGGGTTTTTTGTTTTAAGTATAAAATTGTGATGAAACTGAGAACTGCTATGCGTATACATAGCCATAGAGCGAGCTATAATTAAGCAAGCATAGGTTTTTCGAGCAATTATTGGTTAGGGTGATGAAAGTCCATGAAATTTGTAGATGAAGCTGAAATCCGTGTAGAAGCGGGAGACGGCGGTAATGGTGTTGTTGGGTTTCGCCGCGAAAAATACGTACCTGATGGGGGACCTGATGGTGGTGATGGTGGTGATGGCGGCAGCGTTTACCTAGTTGCAGATGAGAACTTAAATACTTTAATCGATTATCGTTTCGAACGTTTTCATCGTGCTGAACGTGGTAAAAATGGTCAAAGTGCTAATTGTACGGGCCGTGGTGGAAGTGACTTAGAAGTCAAAGTACCTGTTGGTACACGTGCAACTGACGTAGATACTGGCGAATTTTTGGGTGATTTAACCAAACATACTCAACGTTTGAAAGTGGCACAAGGGGGCTACCATGGTTTAGGTAATGCACGTTTCAAAACTAGTACTAACCGTGCTCCTAGGCAAAAAACTAATGGTACACCTGGCGAAATCCGCAATATACAGTTAGAGCTAATGCTATTGGCTGATGTGGGATTGTTAGGAATGCCAAATGCGGGTAAGTCTACATTTATCCGCAGCTGCTCAGCAGCTAAACCCAAAGTAGCAGATTATCCTTTTACCACCTTAGTGCCAAATTTAGGTGTAGTTAGGCTTGATGCGATGCGAAGCTTTGTTATCGCTGATATTCCCGGTTTGATTGAAGGTGCGGCAGATGGCGCAGGCTTAGGTGTTCAGTTTTTGAAGCATTTAGAACGTTGCCGTGTACTGCTGCATTTAGTTGATCTTATGCCTGCTGACGGCAGTGACCCTATAGACAATGCAAAAGCCATAATTGGCGAGCTAGAAAAGTACAGCCCCAAGTTGGCGAGTAAGCCTCGCTGGTTGGTATTTAATAAAGTCGATTTAATGCTTGAAGAAGATGCTCAAGCATTAAGCCAAGAAATTGCTGCTGCACTAGATTGGCAAGGCGAATTTCATCAGATCTCAGCATTTCAAAAACTGGGTACCGAAGAGTTATGTAGCAAGGTAATGACTTTTATTGAGGAGTTACCAGAGGAAGTCATCTCAGATGTGGTTGACGATGAAACTGGTTTCAAGTGGGATACTCCCGATAAGGAGCCCCTTGAAGATGTCTACGACTTTGATGAAGACGACGATGATGATGATGACTTTGAAGGTGATGATGATTTTGAAGTTGTCTATACCCGCGAATAATATCAGTTTTTGCAGAGTTAAATAGCAATGAAAATTTCAATGATAGCCGCTATGGCGAGCGGCAGAGTAATAGGGGCTGACAATAAAATGCCTTGGCACTTACCAGCGGACTTAAAACATTTTAAATCTGTCACTATGGGTAAGCCGGTACTAATGGGCAGGAAAACCTATGAATCTATTGGTAAAGCTTTACCTGGTCGTTTAAATATAGTGTTAACGTCTGACCCAAACTATAGTCTACTTGATGCTGAAGTTGTGCATAGCTGCGAACAAGGGCTTGCCCTTGCTCGCGCAGCCCATTCTGATGACGTAGAGCTAATGGTTATTGGTGGCGGTAGTGTGTATCAACACTTTTTGGCATATTGTCATAGGTTGTATATTACAGAGATAGATTTGGATGTGAGCGGAGACACCTATTTTCCTGATTATACAAAAGAGTATCAGTGGCAAAAAATTGACACTTCGACTCATTCTGCTGACGAAAAGAACCCTCATTCATGTACTTTCTCTACTTTAGATAAGCTAGGTGCAGTTCCAAGCCTTTAATTTACTCAGCTGAATTCTGAATGATAACTGATACCAATCTGTATTGATGGGCTCATTCTTGCAATCGCCACTCAAATGCAAATGGCTATCTAAGATTTAGCTCTATTAATAGACAGTTTATGCTTTTGCTTTTTTCGACAAGCTAAAGGTGTATAGGTACCCATAAATCGCGGTAAATAAAATACTGGGCGCAACTGTCAGCCATAGGTTAGGTGTGGCATTTAGCCAGTTAACGCTAATGACAATGAGCGCTTGAATTGCAATAGGCATGAGTGGCGCGATTACTAAGGCTGGTATGAGCTTTTGGCTAAAAAATCCTGCTGAGCGATTTAGAGCGTGTTTAAATGTTTGAAATATCGCGATGTTTTGTGGTGTTTTGGAATGAATACTACACAGAATAGGTGTTATCAATACAAGTGATATGCAGTGGTTTCCATATTTAGCAATAACCCTTTCTAATAAATAAGTGAATAGTAGGGTAATGCTGGCACTTAGTGCGCCTTGCAAGAACGCTGAGCGCAATATTAGCTGCATATCATCTGTTACTAAAGAGTTCGCATAATAAGACCAAGCAAAGTAAAAGACGAATGACACGGCTGCCGAAAGAATAAGGCGAATAGTTGAAGAAGACATAGCTTGGCCTGTTGCTAGTGTTTTCTCATATATTACCAAGTACTTAGGATGATTGCTTGGTGTATCAGTGTTTGATGTTAGATAAATGAGATGTTGGGTGTGGAGAAATTTTCATCGTTCTTGCAGTGCATGAATTTGTGTCACTTTTATAAATAAAAAAAGCCTCGAAGAGGCTTTTTTTATTTAAGTTGAGCTTGAATTAGCTCACTTGTCAGGGATTGCAATTAGTTAACTAAGCTTGTTAAATATGGCTTCTAAATCAAGTCCTTTATGGCCTAGCATGTCTCGTAAGCGGCGTAACGCTTCTACTTGTATTTGACGTACACGTTCACGTGTTAAACCAATTTCAGCCCCTACATCTTCTAGCGTAGATGGCTCATATCCCATTAAACCAAACCGTCTAGCTAGTACTTCTCTTTGTTTAGGGTTTAGCTCTTCAAGCCAACTAATAATGTTGTGTTTGACGTCTGAGTCTTGGAGGTCTTCTTCAGGGCCGTGGCCTTTCTCATCAGCAATCACATCTAGTAAAACTTTCTCGTTCTCACCACCAATTGGGGTATCGACTGACGTAATACGCTCATTGAGTTTGAGCATTTTAGCAACATCAGCGACAGGTTTGTCTAAGTGAGTGGCTATTTCTTCTGCTGTAGGTTCGTGATCCAACTTTTGAGCAAGCTCTCTAGAGGCACGTAAATAAACGTTTAGTTCTTTCACTACGTGGATGGGTAAGCGAATTGTGCGAGTTTGATTCATAATCGCACGCTCGATGGTTTGTCTTATCCACCATGTCGCATAAGTTGAGAACCTAAATCCACGTTCGGGATCGAATTTCTCAACGGCTCTGATCAAGCCTAAGTTGCCTTCTTCAACTAAATCTAATAAGGCTAAACCGCGGTTATTGTAGCGACGAGCGATTTTAACAACTAGGCGTAAGTTGCTAACTATCATGCGCTTTCTTGAAGCTTCACAGCCTTTTAAGGCTTTACGAGAAAAGAATACTTCTTCTTCTGCGGTTAGAAGAGGCGAAAACCCTATTTCTCCTAAATACAATTGGGTGGCATCTAGATTTTTCTTTTTTTCGTCTTTTTGAGACAAAATATCTTCGAGTTTGGCGTCCTCTTCTTTTTCTACTTTAGCGAGTTCAAGCTCAACTGCTTCTTCGATGTCTGGCAATAAATCTAGTGATACTTCGACTACTTTTTCTTTGTTCATAACAACGGTTCCTTATCGGTAGAATTTTTATCTTCTCCTAAACATATTATTATTATTTATTGTTATTATCTTTTGGGTAAGTACTTCTGTGGGTTGACTGACTTGCCTTTATATCGAATTTCGAAATGAAGCATTACCCTGTCTGTACCACTACTTCCCATAGAGGCGATGTGCTGACCTCGTTTAACCCATTGTTGTTCTTTTACCCTTATCTTACTGTTGTGTGCATAGGCAGATAAGTAAGCATCCGAATGCTTAATGATCACTAAATTACCAAAACCACGTAATGCGTTACCCGTATAAACCACTTTCCCATCTGCGGCAGCTAAAATTGGTGTGCCGAGTTCTCCCGTAAAGTCTAGCCCTTTGTTGCCATTTTCTTTATTGGAAAACCCTCTAAATACTTGTTTGGAGGTTGGCCAGTTCCAGTTCTTAACTTGGTTGGGAAAAATACCAGCTAAACGTACGTTTTTATTTTTTGTAACATTTTGATCACGTTCACCATACGCCTGCTTTTTAGGCTGGTCAACATCTTGATTTATGATTGTTTTGGTGGTCTGACCTGGTCGGTTTTTTGACGCTTTGGGTTTTGTAACTATTTGACTTTTCAATGAAAGTATTTGACCAGGATAGATTGAGTATGGTGCTTTTATTTGATTGATTTTGGCCAGCTCACGGTAATCGTTGCCGCTATACCAAGCAATTGCAAACAAGGTATCTCCCTTTTTGACTACGTATTGATCGTGCTTGTAGTCTTTGGCACGGTAGTCTGAGAAGGTGGTTCCTTGGTAAATTTCTGATACTGGCGCCGGTGTTTTTCTTGCGCTACAGCTGGAGAGTATGATTGCCCCAACTATTACGGCTAATACCAAGTAGTGATGCGTACCATTTACGTTTAGTTGAGGAGTTTTCATGTTTAGCTAGCGTTTTTCTGACTGACTTTATCCATCACTGCAACTAGTAAAATACCTACCAGACAAAGGCCAACTGCAAACCAGGTGTAAGCGTCTTGTCCGGTTAACTGCTCGAAAGTCGCGGGTAATACCTGATTCTGAACTAAGGGAATGATTTCTCCGTGACGGTTAATTGTGGTCTCTACTGTATGCTTCCAAGGCCAAACTTTATTTAGTGAACCCAGCATGAAACCCCCTAACAATGAGAGAGTTAGCCCTTTGTGGTGACTGAACATCCAGCTTAGTACATGAGAAAAACTCAGTAGGCCGATGATACAACCTGCTGCAAAGATACCTAATGTCGTAAGTTGTAGTTCTTTAATGGCAAGCATCATGGGGGCATACATTCCTAGCAACAACAGTAAAAAGCTGCCAGATATTCCGGGTAATATCATCGCACAAATAGCGATCATGCCAGAAGTAAACACGATAAGTGGACTTGTCTCAATCTGCGTGGGGCTGATAGTCGTAATCAAATAAGCTGCTATGGCACCAAAAACAAAACTGCTAACAAGTTTTAAATTCCAACCAGATATATGTCGTACTAATGACCAAACAGCAGCTAAAATTAAGCCAAAGAAGAAAGACCAAAGTAGTATTGGATAGTGTTCGAGTAAGTAGATAACCCCTCGAGCTACGGACGCCAGACTCAAAATTACTCCAGCAAATAAGGCAACGAGAAAATTACCATTTATATAATGCCAAGCCGTCTTAATCCCATCAGAAAATATCAATTTGACAGCAACAGGGTTGCAATTTTTTAGGGAGCCAATGAGTTCTTCGTATATCCCTGTAATAAACGCAATGGTGCCACCTGATACTCCAGGTACGGCATCAGCTGCTCCCATTAGTGCACCGCGCAAGGCGATACCCACATATTGGCGAGCATTACGTTGGCGTTTAGTGGGGTGTTGATTACTCAAATGATGTCTCCTGCGACTAGGGGGACGAACCTAACCGACTCAATGACTTTTGCGTCAAACTCATCACAGTTGCGGGTGATGCAGTGCAACTCTTGATGGCTTTGGCCGACTGGAATAATTAATCTTCCGCCGTGATTAAGTTGCTCGTATAAACTGGTGGGCATTGAGCTTGCGGCAGCAGTGACAATGATGGCGTCATAAGGACCTTTACTTTTCCAACCTTGCCAACCATCACCATGTTTCATTTTTATATTGTGTAAATCGAGTTGATTCATTCTGCGTTTCGCTTGAAATTGCAACGCCTTAATGCGCTCTAACGTAAAGACTTGCTCGAATAGATGAGCGAGTATGGCGGTTTGATAGCCAGAGCCCGTGCCTATCTCTAATACACGCTGTGGAGCAATGTCTACATCGAGTAATAATTCGGTCATTTTCGCCACTATGTAGGGTTGCGATATAGTTTGTCCTTGGCCTATAGGCAGAGCAGTATTTTGATATGCCTTATGGCGAAGCGCATCAGGTAGAAACAGTTCTCGCGGAATGTTTGCAATAGCACGTAAAACTTGAGGGTTCCTAATACCCTCTCCATGCAATAATTGGGCTAAACTTTCGCCCTTACGGGATGACGATTTCATCTTAATTTGGTTCCGTTTTATTAACCACTGAAGGGTTATTTATGGTTATCTTTTGTTATCCAACTAGCTAAAGTGACTAAACTGTTGTGAGCTGTCATATCTATACTCAAGGGGGTAATTGAGGCATATCCATGAGTGATGGCAAAAAAATCTGTACCTTCGCTGGCGTCAAGCTCTGGCCCCACATCTCCGTACCAATATATTTCTTTCCCATGAGGGTCAAAGGCTTTAGTCATATTTTCAGCTTTATGACGTTTTCCTTGACGAGTCACTTTTAGGCCTTTCAATTCGCTTGGTGCTACATCTGGTACATTTATATTCAAAATCTGATTGGCAGGCAACGGGTGTTGCGCTAATTTATCCACAATTTCGACTACAACTTGAGCTGCCGTATCAAAATTTTGCTGTGATTTACTGGCCAAGGATACCGCTATTGCAGGTAAACCCATGTGCCTTCCCTCCGTAGCGGCAGCTACCGTTCCAGAGTATATGATGTCGTCGCCTAAATTCGCACCATGATTGATCCCAGACACTACTAAATCGGGTTGCTGTGCCAATAGTTTATTGATACCCAAATGCACACAGTCGGAAGGCGTTCCGTTGACAGCTAAAAAACCATTCTCCATGTGTTGCACTCGAAGGGGCGTTTGAATAGACAAGGCGTTACTCGATGCGCTGCAATTTCTATCCGGTGCTATAACCGTAACCTGATGATTTTTTGATAGCGCAGCATATAAAGTCGCTAACCCTTTAGCGAATACACCATCGTCGTTACTTAATAAAATTTTCATAGATTGGCCTGAGTCGACCGAGAAACCTGCACAATCTCGCGCAGCACTGATGTGGCAAAGGTGCCGGCAGGTAAACTGAACGTTAAATTGAGGGTTTGACCATCTAACGTCCAAATGAAATCTTTGGGGAAGAGCCGAATTGCACGACGCTCTTGTTTTAAACCCAAGGCATTTAATGTTTGAGTAACGCTTCTATGCTTGTTACTCACATTACTCTCAAAAGACAGGGCGTCTAATTCGCTATCTAGTGGGCCTTCACCCCACATGGGAGCTGTGAGATATATATCTTGTGTACTAAGCCTATTGTTAATAGTTTGGTCGATGAGATTGGCGTTAAAAAAGCTTTTATTGCCAGCGAGTTGCATAACATCGCCCGTCATAGGTGTGTAATCTGGAAGGGCGGATAGTCGCTCACTAATATATTGATTAAACAGCCATGATCGCAATGCAGAAATTGTCATTGAGCGTTTGTTTCGATTACGAATATTTTCGCCATTAATCATTTTTTCGGCGAGAGATAAATTTCCGCCTCTCTCGTCATGGCGAGTATCACCAAATCTTTGTTGTCCAAAGTAGTTAGGTACACCTTGCTCAGCAATGGTTTCACACCTTTGTACTATGCCGTCCGTGCCGGTTAGATCTCGAACCGTTATGTTAAATGTGTTGCCTTTAAGCACCCCTGTGCGTAGTTTTTTATTGTGCCTGCTAGCACGCAAAACCTTTGCCCCAGGAACATCCAAGCGTTGCCAGTCTACTTCTGTTTTACCTGGCAGATGTACTCCAAACCACTGGTACGTTTTGGCATGTTTGTCTTTGCGTCCAGCATAAGTTACTGCGCGTAAGGGAAGTCCAGCAAACTGGGCGATTTTTTCTGCTAGATAAGCGGTGTTTAATCCAGTTTTCTCAATCCACAAGTATATGTGTTCACCTTCGCCGATAGGCTCGTATCCGAGTATTTCAGTTACTTGAAACTCATGTTCAGCGGCTTTAAATTTGCCCTCAATATCTAATTTAGGGTATTGAAATTTCCACTTATCTACTTCTAGCATTTAGTCAGCCCGCTTGGTAAGCAGTACGACGGCATGGGTTGCGATGCCTTCTTTGCGCCCTGCAAATCCAAGTTTTTCTGTGGTGGTTGCTTTGACATTAACTTGATCTAGTTGGGCTTCTAAATCTGTGGCTATGTGCTGACGCATGAGATCTATGTGTGGCGACATTTTTGGAGCTTGAGCCACAATAGTTAGATCTGCATTACCTAAAACATAACCTTTTTCTTTAACTAATGCATAGACGTGTCTAAGCAACTGGCGACTATCTGCTCCGGCATAAGTAGGATCGGTATCTGGAAAATGTCGGCCTATATCGCCCAGTGCCAGTGCACCAAGTAATGCATCGCAAAGGGCATGAAGGGCAACATCGCCATCCGAGTGGGCAATCAGACCTTGAGAGTGTTCGATAGCTGTGCCAGCAATAATGATTGGGCCAACGCCTCCAAATTTATGTACATCGTATCCGTGGCCAATTCTAATGGTCATATGTCTGTCCAGTTTGTAAATAAAACTCAGCCAATAGCAGATCATCAGGCTGGGTGACTTTTAAATTTGATGGTTTGCCTTCAACTATCTTCACGGTGTTGCCAACATATTCCATCGCAGACGCCTCATCAGTTATACTTGCATGCTCAGCTAAGGCGGTTTCTAACGCAAGTATCAGTTGTTGGCGAGGAAAAAACTGTGGCGTTAGCGCATGCCATAGATTTTCTCTAGACTCGGTATGCAGTATGTATTTGTCGCTTGAACTCCGTTTCATTGTGTCTTTTACTGGCATGGCGAGTATTCCGCCAATTCGCTCTTTGTTGGCAAGGTCTAAAAGGTTATCTAGATCCTCTGCTGTTAGGCAGGGTCTGGCAGCATCATGTACTAACACCCAATCTTCTTTGTCGTCTAAATATTTGAGGCCTGCTAGCACAGAGTCAGCGCGTTCGGCACCGCCAATACAGGTATGTACTCGCACATCTGAGGCAATAGGAAGGCTACTAAATATTTGATCGTCTGGACTTAACACTACAATCACTCGACTAATGTTTGGATGGTTAAGCAGGACCGAAATGCTGTGCTCAATGATAGTTTTGTTGTGAATAGAGATGTATTGCTTGGGTTTGCTGTGTTGCATTCTTTTACCTATGCCAGCAGCAGGTAATACAACTGAATACTTGGGTGTGTGTTTATGCAATGTTATTCGTTCTCTGAGGGCAGTATGCGGTAGAAAGTTTCGCCTTTTTTTATAAGCCCGAGGCCATTTCTAGCGCGTTCTTCGGCAGCATCCAGACCAATTTTTAAGTCTTTGATTTCTGCTTTGAGCAAATTATTTCGTTGTCTTAGGCTACTGTTTTGTTCGACTTGATTCGCCACTTGCTGTTTTTTGATCATATAATCAGGCACGCTGTTCTTACCAAACCACAATCTATATTGCAGGGCAATCAACAAACAAAGCAGTAATCCAGTGACCCATTTCATTGGCAAATACTTAAATGAGATTTTATAATATTATGCCGACCTTTGGTAATGATGGAAAGCTTAAACTGCTGTCGGTTTCGTTTATAGGTCGGACCTCGTTTGACAAAACAGGTAACAAATCTACGTGTGTATTATTAAACCTAATCAGGCTAAGGTTGTGTGGTTTTAGCGTTAAAATTGCTCTCGTGCCACTGAAATCAGTATTTCTTATTCGAATGCATTATTATTTTTATACTGAAAGGGGATGGTAACTCGTCGAAGAATGAGTAAAATGCCGTCAATCCGAAATCCTATGCTTTTAAAGGGCGTGGTCTTAGTAGACACATTAACTTCGGTTACACACACTCTAAAATTGAAATTAAAATTGGAACTTTATGAAAACTTTATCTGATATTGGCTTAATTGGCCTTGCCGTAATGGGTGAAAACCTAGTGTTAAACATGGCTAGTAAAGGTTATACAGTAACTGCTTATAACCGCTCTACTGACAAAGTAGAAAACTTTATCAATGGCCGTGCTAAAGGCGAGACAATTCGTGGCGCTTATTCAGTTGAAGAGTTGGTACAATCTTTAGCGACGCCAAGAAAAATAATGATTATGGTTAAGTCTGGCGCGCCAGTTGATGCAACTATAGAACAACTTCTACCATTATTAGATAAAGGCGACATCATTATTGACGGTGGAAATACTCATTTCCCTGATACTATTCGTCGTGAAAAATACTGCGCTGAAAAAGGTATTAACTTTGTTGGTGCTGGCGTATCAGGTGGTGAAGAAGGCGCATTGAAAGGCCCTTCAATTATGCCTGGTGGTTCTGCTGAAGCTTGGGCTGCTGTTAAGCCTATTTTCCAAGACATCTCTGCTAAAGTTGAAGACGGTTCACCTTGCTGTGATTATGTTGGCGAGAATGGCGCTGGCCATTTCGTTAAAATGGTACACAATGGTATCGAATATGGCGATATGCAATTGTTGTGTGAAGCCTACCAAATCATGAAAGAAGTGCTAGGCATGTCTGCTGACGAAATGCATGAGGTATTCAAAGAGTGGAATACGACTGAGCTAGACAGCTACCTAGTAGAAATCACTCGCGACATCTTAGCTTACAAAGATGAAGATGGCGGTCCATTAGTTGAGAAAATTCTAGACACAGCTGGACAGAAAGGTACAGGTAAATGGACTGGCGTTGTCGCACTAGATTTGGGTGTTCCTCTTACGTTAATCGCTGAGTCTGTTTTTGCTCGTTGTATTTCAGCTCTTAAAGACGAGCGTGTTGAAGCGTCTAAAGTTATGTCCGGTCCAGCTAAGACATTTGACGGTGATAAAGCCGCGTTCATTGAAGATCTTCGTCAAGCAGTACTTGCAGCTAAAATCGTGTCTTACGCACAAGGCTATACTTTGATGCGTGAAGCAGCTAAAGAATTTAACTGGAATTTAAATTACGGCGGCATTGCTCTAATGTGGCGCGGTGGTTGTATTATCCGTTCTGCATTCTTAGGCAAAATCAAAGAAGCATTCGATAAAAATCCAGAACTTAACAATTTATTACTAGACGATTACTTTAAAGATACAGTTGTTAATGCTCAGCAAGGTTGGAGACGTGTTGCAATGAAGTCAATCGAGACTGGTGTACCTGCACCGTGCTTGACTGCTGCTCTTAATTACTTCGATGGTTACAGAACTGCTCGTTTGCCTGCTAACTTGCTGCAAGCTCAACGTGATTACTTTGGTGCCCATACTTATGAACGCACTGATAAGCCACGTGGTGAGTTCTTCCACACTAACTGGACAGGACGTGGAGGCAACACTTCGTCTTCTACTTACAATGCCTAGTTAAGCTTTAAATCTTAAAAAAATCCCAGTCTTGCTACGCATCGCTGGGATTTTTTATGTCTTGAATTTGAGGTTAAAAGTACACTTGGAATTCTTTCAGAACATGAATTGATAGCGATTACTTAAATTGGGAATGACTCGAACTTAAGGTAGTTAAGTGGTTATAAGCATAAGATGCTAATATTTCAAGCTTGTATGGTGTTTGTGCTTGAATCCCGTTAGGCAATAAGTATAATACGGCTCCCTCCTTGTTATTGACTCCGTGTTTTCTATCAGAATTAACGAATCAGCAAGGTTAATGTAACTAAAATTTAGTTACATTAAGCAGTGGTAAGATTTTAGGGGTGTAGTTCCAATTGGTAGAACGGCGGTCTCCAAAACCGACGGTTGGGGGTTCGAATCCCTCCACCCCTGCCAAACACAAGTAAAATGCAGACTTATATTAGTTTGTACAGTAAAAGAATACGTAGAGGTGGAGGGTGAGAACCTCCAAAGGGTTTGACAAATCGTCTGGAACGATTTGAACCGCGTTAGCGCCGCTTGCGGTCAGTTACATGGATGTAACTGAGATAATCCCTCCACCCCTGCCAAATTAGTAAATCGAACGATACTTCGAAGGTCGGGTAACCTCTCACTTCCGTTGATATGTGTTATGAAGGGTTCGAATCGATTACGGTTAGTTGTTTTGAGCGAGTTTGGTTGACCCAATTAGGTCAACTTTAGCAAGGATAATAAGGTTTAGCATGAGCGAGAATTCTGAAAATAGTTCCAACCCACTCGATATGATTAAGTGGTTGGTTTCGTTAGGTCTATTAGCCGGTATTGTAGCCGCGAATCATTTTTTCACTGAGTTATCTGTGTTGTATATCGCACTTATAGCTGTTGTTGCTGTTGGTATTGCTGGATATATTGCATCAACCACTCAAAAAGGTAGTGCATTCATTACATTTGCTAAAGAATCCAAAGTTGAAGTACGCAAGGTGGTTTGGCCTAATCGCCAAGAAACCGTGACAACAACTATGATTGTTTTAGCCGCAACTATTCTTATGGCACTCATTTTGTGGGGCCTTGATGGCATTATTGTCGAGTTGGTTTCGTATATCACTGGATTAGGAATTTAATACATGTCAGACAAAAAATGGTACGTAGTTCAAGCTTTTTCAGGATATGAAGGTCGTGTTCAAAAAACCTTACTTGAGCATATTAGAATGCACGAGATGGAAGATTATTTCGGTGAGATATTAGTACCAACCGAAGAAGTTGTTGAAATGCGCGCCGGCCAAAAAAGAAAGAGTGAGCGTAAGTTTTTTCCAGGCTACGTATTGGTACAAATGGACATGAACGAAGATTCATGGCACTTAGTAAAAAGTGTACCAAGAGTACTAGGATTTATTGGTGGAACTTCAGATCGCCCTGCGCCAATTACGACTAAAGAAGCTAATGCTATATTAAACCGTTTAGAAGAATCGGTTGATAAGCCTAAGCCCAAGACCTTGTTCGAACCGGGCGAAGTGGTTCGTGTAACAGATGGTCCATTTGCAGACTTTAACGGTGTTGTCGAAGAAGTAGATTACGAAAAAAGCCGCTTAAAAGTATCTGTTCTTATTTTTGGACGTTCTACACCAGTAGAATTAGAATTTGGTCAGGTCGAAAAAGGCTAGCTGTTACTCTTAAGATTTATGTTGAAAAAGCCGAACTATGTTCGGCTTTTTTTATACGCCCATTTTATAAGAATGAGACTTGCAAACCACTAGGGCTTTTGATGGCTGCATTATTGGATTTGCTAGGATTATTGTTCTAAGATTACTCAATAATTTTCACGTTCACACGTTTGAATCAAACCATATAAAGGTGAATTTTCATTAACATCGAGCCATGTTTGACCAAATCTAATCGCATAAAGCGTCGGTTATGCATCGTATTTTTTTGCCTTTGTCTATTGCCGCTCAAGGTCATAGCGCTTGATTACCCACTGCCAATGGTGTTAGTGGTGCATCAACAAAATTCTGTATCAGAATTGGCTAAGAAAGATGTGATTGATATTTATATGGGGCGCTATAAAACGTTTCCAAACGGCGAGCCTGCTGAACCCATTGATTTTCCATTAAACAGTATAGAGCGAGCGACTTTTTATCTGCAATTGGTCGGTAAAAGCGAACAAAAGATAAATGCTTATTGGTCAAGATTATTGTTCTCTGGCCGTGCATCACCCCCTCAAAAAACGTCTTCTAAGTTAGAGGTTATACAAAAATTAAACCGAGATAGCATCGCTTACATGCATGTCCGAGATGTGACTAAGGAGATGAAAATTGTTTATCATCTCTAAACGGTTAACCGCTTTTATCGCGCTTAGTACACTATTTCAATTGGGATTTAGTAATTTAGCCCATGCTGACGTCGGTATCACTTTTAACGGCTTTGCAAATTTGGGGTTAACTTACTCAAGTAACGATGATTTGTTGTTTCGTCGCTCAATTTTAAACGATGGACATAGTGGCTTCTCTGTTAAACCAGATTCTATCTTAGGCTTACAAACATCACTCAGATTCAGTAAAAACTTGGATGCAGTGGGACAAGTCATACTTCAAGATAGGCAGAGTTCAGCGTTTACAAACTTTTTAGAGTTGGCTTTTTTTCGGTATCAATTTAATCGACACTGGTTAGTCAAGGCGGGGCGGTTTAGCACGAATGCCTATTTATTTACGGATTCACGGCATGTAAGCTACTCATTTAACTGGGCTCGTGCACCAATCGATATGTATTCGCCAGCAGGCGCAGTAGGTACCTTAAACGGCATTCAAGTTGAGTATGTTACGAGTATTGACTGGGGAACGCTGAAGGTTTCTGGCGCGTTAGGTGAAACAAAGTTTTCTGACCCAGAAGTCACCCGGTTTGAAGTTGACTATAACAATATGCAAATATTCAGCGCTGAGCTAAGCCGCTTTAATTGGCGTGTACAACTCGCTCACGTGCGAGCAGACTTAGAAAACGTGTCTTTTGATGGGGTCGAGCAGATCAAACAGTTAGACAATTTTGTCCCGCCGGTATTAACGCCATTTATTAATGAACTACAAGCTAATATATTGGGTACGGGGCAGACTATAAGTTTTACCTCTATCGGGGGAACATATTCAACTGGCGACTACGAACTGGTTGCTGAACATGGATTTTATCAATCTGATTGGTCTTTAGGCTTGGCTTCGGCCTTCTCTTACATTAGCTTGGCTAAGACGTTTGCTAATCTAACGGGGTTTATTACATACAGTGAAGTTGACCGTAGGAAGGCTATTCAGGTAATAGATGAGGCAGCAGCTGAGCAAGCCTTACCTGCGCCATTATTAGCGCAACTTGGGTTAATTACTGATCCGCTAAGGCAAAAAGCTAGTCTTAATTCTGCGGATCAACAAAGCTTTATTGCTGGGGTTAGGTGGGATTTGGCAGTAAAGTGGGCTGCCAAAATACAACTTAATCATGTTAGGGTAACAGATGGCAGCATTGGATTATTTTTACTCGAAGGAAGCGGTTCTCGCTCAGCTGGAAATCATGTAAATATTTTAAATCTGAGTCTATCTACTACGTTTTAGTCATCGTTAAGGCGGTTCGATGAAATTATCAGTTAGAATTAGTTTAACCCTAGCTTTGATATCTATGGTTATTTCAGCTGTTGTGGCTTTAACAAGTTATTTTTATCAACTGGATAAGGCGACAAACCAAAGCTTGAGGTTGGTATCCCAACTCGCTCAAGGCGCTCAGAGAGCGAGCGCTATTTCTGCATATATTCAAGATACTGAGTTAGCAACTGAGATTATTTCTGGTTTGGAAATTAATGATTTGATTTCTCATGCTGCTATTATTGACCGCTCAAACAAGATCTTTGCTGGTTACACTTCGTCAATCAGCTCTCAGCCCAAAATAGAACTGCAACTTTATAGCCCATTTATTGATGATGATAAGGTAGGGTCTCTTGTGATCTACCCAGATACAAATTTTATCCAAAGTTCGGCTACAGAGAGTAGCTTGCAGCTGGCATTTTTGCTACTCAGTCTTAGTTTGGTTACGGCCCTTACAGTTGGCGTGTTTATTAGGAATAAACTCACTATGCCGATCAGAAAGTTAGTCGATGAATTTATTAATGTCGATGTGTCTCGTCCCAATGACTTGTATAACATCGATATCAATTATAAAAAAGACGATGAAATTGGTCTCTTGATCCGCAAAGTAAACTCTTTAGTTGGGGCGTTACAACAACAAAACCAATCAGAATATGAGTTACGAAAAGCCACCGAAGAGTTGCAAAAACGTTTTAGGTTGTTGTTCGAACAATCAACAGCAGGTATAGGTCTGCTTGACTTAAATGGACAGGTAACCTTAGCAAATCAGTCAATGAATATGTTGTTTGGTACCGAGGTTGAGGGCACCAGCCTCCCTAGTTACTTCCATAAACCGGAATTATTACGTGAACAGTTGTTGATACTTCAAGATGATAATTTTTACTCCCAAGTCAGTATAGATTTGGTGATATACAAGCAAAAGCGTAAACGCTACCTACATTGTTTGTTGTCCACGATTAAAGATGACAGGAAAGACTCACGTTTTGAGTCAGAGCACTTAGTAGAAATTATCATTTACGACGTCACGTCCAGAAGAGAAGTTGAACGAAAAGCCAAATATGAAGCTGCCCATGACTCTTTGACTGGCTTATTAAATCGTAGAGCAGGCATGAAGGCGTTAAAGAACAAATTACAGGAAGGACATGACGCTCATTCAATTTATGCCGTCTTGATGATTGATTTAGACGCATTCAAACCAATTAATGACGAACATGGTCATGATGTGGGCGATCTAGTTTTAAGGGCTGTTAGTGAACGTTTGATAGGAGCAACTGCGGATTACTCTTCTTTGTGTATTCGTTGGGGCGGAGATGAATTTATTGTAGGCCTCACTATTGATACAAATAATGCTTTAGATACACTTTGCCAACAAATACTGCATGATATTCAACAAAGTATTTTGGTGAATCCACAGTTGAATGTATCCGTAGGCGCGAGTATTGGCTGTGTTTATTTGAATTTAGCTGATTATAAAACTCTTGGAGTGAATTTAGACGATGTCATCAAAGAAGCTGACCAGTTAATGTACGACATTAAACAAACCGGCAAGAACAACTATCAATTGCTCGCACTCAACCGTGATTGCGACTGGATGAGAGGCATTTCTTCCTGACGAGCAGATAAACGCTATCAGCATTTATTCGATACAATTTACTTGTATATTCTTTTAAAGATTCACTTGATTCGTTTGAATAATAAGCATATACTTTGCGCCCTTTTTTTATACATCGGGAAGCCGTTTGAGAAGGTAAACTCTATATCTTCAAGGCGTTACACCCACAAATAGAGAGATAAAATCATGGCTAAAAAAGTCACTGGCTTAATTAAGCTTCAGGTTGCAGCTGGCGCTGCTAACCCAAGTCCACCAGTTGGTCCTGCTCTAGGTCAACACGGTGTAAACATCATGGAATTCTGTAAAGCGTTTAACGCTAAAACAGATAGCCTAGAAAAGGGTGCTCCAGTACCTGTAGAAATTACAGTTTACGAAGATCGTTCTTTTACTTTCCTTACTAAAACTCCTCCAGCTTCGTTCCTACTTAAGAAAGCGGCAGGTGTCAAAAGCGGTTCTGGTCGTCCTAACACTGAAAAAGTGGGTAAAGTGACACGTGCGCAATTAGAAGAAATTGCAAAAACTAAAGAACCTGATTTGACTGCAGCAAGCTTAGATGCAGCAGTAAACACCATCGCTGGCTCTGCACGCAGCATGGGCTTGGTAGTAGAGGGATAAGACATGGCTAAATTATCAAAACGCGCTCGCCTAATCGCTGAAAAAGTAGACTCAACTAAAGAATACGAAATTAACGAAGCTGTCGCTTTGTTAAAAGAATTAGCAACGGCTAAGTTTGCAGAAAGTGTTGATGTTGCAATCAATCTTGGCATAGACGCAAAGAAATCTGATCAAAATGTTCGTGGTGCAACTGTGCTACCTAACGGAACAGGTAAAGACGTTCGTGTTGCTGTATTTACTCAAGGCGCTAATGCAGAAGCTGCTAAAGAAGCAGGTGCTGATATCGTAGGTATGGACGACTTAGCTGAGCAAGTTAAGAAAGGCGAAATGAACTTTGACGTTGTTGTTGCTTCTCCAGATGCAATGCGTGTTGTAGGTCAGTTAGGTCAGATCCTTGGTCCTCGCGGACTGATGCCTAACCCTAAAACGGGTACAGTTACGCCAGACGTAGCAACGGCCGTTAAAAACGCTAAAGCTGGTCAAGTTCGTTATCGTAACGATAAAAACGGTATTATCCATGCTAGCATTGGTAAAATCGCTTTTGAAGCAAACCAAATCCAAGAAAACTTGGCATCATTGTTAGAAGCGCTTAACAAAGCTAAGCCTTCTTCTGCTAAAGGTACTTACATCAAGAAAGTAAGCCTAAGCACAACTATGGGTGCAGGCGTTTCTTTAGACCAAGCTAGCTTATAAGTTAATTGGTCGCTTTAACTGTAAACGGTTAAAGCAGGCAAGCCAAATGGCTTGTTTCTCTGTAACGGTTATGGGTTAGAGCCTGGGTGTTAACGACATTAGTCAATAACACTAAGGGCTCTCGTCCAAGACCGCAGGCGTAAGTTGGGGAGTGAAGTAAGAGAGCATTCTCCAAGTTAATAGTTAATCGCTATTAGCATAAACAGCTTACTTAAAATACTAGCCTGCGCAGACGGTGGTATCGACTCAGACTCTCTGGGATTAACGAACACCGTAGAGCGGTGGATTGGCGAGAGAATAAAATCTTTCAACATGACATCAATCTGTGAATCCTGAAAATGAATTTCAATTGAAATGATTTTTTAGACTTTAAGAGGTGAACTCAGTGGCATTAGGCTTAGCAGCAAAAAAAGAGATAGTAGCGGAAATTAATGACGTTGCATCTCAAGCTCTATCTGTTGCCGTCGCTGAATACCGTGGCATGGAAGTGGCAGACTTAACTGACCTTCGTGTTAAAGCTCGCGAACAAGGTGTTTACTTACGAGTAGTACGTAACACTCTTGCAAAACGCGCTTTATCTGAAACTAAGTTTTCTGACCTTGACAGTGCGTTAACTGGTCCGTTGATCTATGGTTTTTCTATAGAAGCTCCGGGTGGCGCTGCACGTCTTTTTAAAGACTTCAGCAAAACTAACGACAAGTTAAACGTAACTGCACTTTCTATTGGTAGTGGTTTACTAGGTCCAGAAAAATTGGACGCAGTAGCATCACTTCCTACCCGCGACGAAGCACTGGCAAGATTACTTGCTACCTTCAAAGCACCTGCCGAGAAATTCGTTCAGACTATCAACGAAGTTCCAGGCAAGTTTGTGCGCGTATTGGCGGCGATCAAAGAAGAAAAATAATTTTCCTCTTTGTACATTTAAATTTTTAACATTAAACCCAGGAGTTTAGAGAAATGGCTCTAACTAAAGAAGATATTTTAAACGCAATTGCTGAAATGCCAGTAATGGAATTAGTTGAACTAATCGAAGCAGCTGAAGAAAAATTCAACGTTTCTGCTGCTGCAGCTGTAGCTGTTGCTGCACCTGCTGCTGGTGGCGCTGAAGCTGCTGCAGAACAAACTGAATTCGATGTTATCATGACATCTTTCGGTGGTAACAAAGTTGCAGTTATCAAAGCAGTTCGCGGCGCAACTGGTCTAGGTCTTAAAGAAGCTAAAGAAGTAGTTGAGTCTGCTCCTAAAGCTATCAAAGAAGGCGTTGACAAAGCTGAAGCTGAAGAACTTAAGAAAGTTCTTGAAGAAGCTGGCGCTGAAGTTGAACTTAAATAATCTGCCTAACGACAGATTGTTAGCCTGAAAATGGCATAGGCTGGTGACTTTTTAGTCACCAGCCTTTTTGCGCTGTAGGATTCACTAATTTTCATCCTTTGATATGAATTCTAGCATTGAGGCGCAAAGTATTGTTAAACCTAATAAAACCAATAAGTTAAGTAAGCCTCTTAACGAATTTGGGTCTGGTTTAACTTTATACTAAAGGATAGCGGAAGTTTGTTTGATGTGTGCACACATTAAGCAGGTTGGGTCAAAAATCGGCAGGCTGAGGAACCCATGGTTTACTCCTATAGCGAAAAGAAACGTATCCGTAAGGATTTTGGCAAACGCCCACAGGTATTGGAAATACCGTATCTACTTTCAATCCAGTTAGATTCTTTTAAGAAGTTTATCGACCTAGATGTTGATGGTCAGCATGGACTGGAAGCGGCATTTCGATCGGTTTTTCCAATAAAAAGTTATTCAGGTAACGCAGAACTACAATATGTAAGCTTCCGTTTGGGAGAGCCAGTATTTGATGTTAAAGAATGTCAGATCCGTGGAGTAACATATTCGGCTCCGTTACGCGTGAAATTGCGTTTAGTGTTGTTCGACAGAGAAGCAGCACCTGGCACTGTAAAAGACATTAAAGAGCAAGAAGTATACATGGGTGAAATTCCACTCATGACTGATAACGGTACTTTCGTTATCAATGGTACTGAGCGTGTCATAGTGTCACAATTACACCGTTCTCCAGGCGTGTTCTTCGACCATGACAAAGGAAAGACTCACTCATCAGGTAAAGTGTTATATAACGCACGTGTTATTCCTTACCGTGGTTCGTGGTTAGACTTTGAATTTGACCCTAAAGATAATTTATTTGTTCGTATAGATAGACGTCGTAAGCTTCCGGCTACGATTATCTTACGTGCATTAGAAATGACCACCGAAGAAATCCTAGGTTTATTCTTTGAGAAAAACCAAGTTAGAATCGATGGCGAAAAATTCTTATCAGACGTAGTACCCGATCGCCTTCGTGGTGAAACAGCTCAGTTCGATATCTTAGATGCAGATGGCAAGGTGCTAGTAGAAACTGGGCGCCGTATTTCTGCACGTCATACTCGTGCCTTAGAAAAAGCCAAAATTACAGAGCTAGAAGTGCCAGCTGAGTACTTGCTAGGCCGAGTATTTGCTCAGGATTATGTTAACGAAGAAACGGGTGAGTTAATTGCTGCAGCCAATGATGAGTTAACCATTGAGCATTTAACAGCGTTGGTTGAAGCGGGTATAACTGCGTTTGATACGCTTTATATCAACGAACTTGATCATGGCGCTTACATTTCGGACACCTTGCGTATCGATAGTTCAACTAATCGCTTAGAAGCATTAGTCGAAATTTACCGCATGATGCGTCCTGGTGAACCACCTACAAAAGATGCCGCTGAAACGTTATTCGAAAACCTTTTCTTCTCTGAAGACAGATACGATTTATCATCTGTTGGTCGTATGAAGTTCAATCGTCGCATTGGACGTGAAGAGAGCATAGGTGCCGGTACATTAGACAAGTCTGACATAGTTGCAGTTATGCAACAGCTCATCACTATTCGTGATGGTAAAGACGAAGTTGATGATATAGATCACTTGGGTAACCGTCGTATACGTTCGGTAGGCGAAATGGCCGAAAACCAATTCCGCGTTGGTTTAGTGCGTGTTGAGCGAGCCGTTAAAGAGCGTTTGAGTTTAGGCGACCTTGATGCAGTTATGCCTCAAGATCTAATTAATGCTAAGCCTATTTCTGCCGCGGTAAAAGAGTTCTTTGGTTCGAGCCAATTGTCTCAGTTCATGGACCAAAACAACCCGTTATCAGAAGTGACCCACAAACGTCGTATCTCTGCATTAGGCCCTGGTGGTTTGACACGTGAACGTGCAGGCTTTGAAGTGCGAGATGTACACGCCACTCACTATGGGCGTTTATGTCCTATCGAGACGCCAGAGGGACCAAACATTGGTTTGATTAACTCTTTGTCTAGTTTTGCGCGTACTAACGACTTTGGTTTCCTAGAAACGCCTTATCGTAAAATTGTAGACGGTGTTCTGACTGACGAAATCGATTATTTGTCAGCCATAGAAGAAGGCCAATACGCCATCGCTCAGGCAAACGTTGTATTGGATGAAAACGGCAAACTAGCTGAAGACTTGATCCCTTGTCGTCACCGTGGTGAGACAACTTTGATGTCAGTAGACGACATTAAGTATATGGACGTTTCTCCTCAGCAAATCGTTTCTGTTGCTGCCAGTATTATTCCATTCCTAGAGCACGATGATGCTAACCGAGCTTTGATGGGTGCGAACATGCAACGTCAAGCCGTTCCTACACTCATTGCGCAAAAGCCTTTAGTTGGAACAGGTATGGAGAAAACTGTAGCGGTTGACTCTGGTGTAACTGTGGTGGCTAAACGTGGTGGTGTAGTTGACTTTGTTGATGCTAGTCGCATCGTAATCAAGGTTAACGAGAGTGAAACCACTGCTGGCGAGGCCGGGATTGATATATACAACCTGACTAAATACACACGTTCTAACCAAAACACTTGTATTAACCAAAAGCCAACTTGTAATGTTGGTGAGCCAATTGTGGCTGGCGACGTATTGGCTGATGGTCCATCTACCGATTTAGGTGAATTGGCACTAGGTCAAAATATGCGTATCGCATTTATGCCTTGGAATGGTTACAACTTCGAAGATTCAATCTTAATCTCAGAGCGAGTAGCTCAAGAAGACAGATTTACTTCTATTCATATCCAAGAATTAAGCTGTATTGCCCGTGATACTAAGCTTGGTCCAGAAGAAATTAGTGCCGACATCCCGAACGTAGGTGAGTCTGCTCTAGGTAAGTTGGACGAATCTGGCGTGGTATATATTGGTGCAGAAGTTAACGGCGGCGATATTCTGGTAGGTAAGGTTACTCCTAAAGGTGAAACTCAGCTTACTCCAGAAGAAAAACTATTAAGAGCAATCTTTGGTGAAAAAGCGTCTGACGTGAAAGATACGTCTCTACGTGTTCCTAACAGCGTACACGGTACTGTAATTGACGTTCAAGTCTTTACACGTGACGGCGTTGAGAAGGACAAACGTGCTCGCGAAATCGAAGATATGCAATTACGCGAAGTGAAAAAAGACTTAGGCGATGAGTTTGGTATTCTTGCCGACGGCATTTTTGCACGCGCTAGAAACTTGCTAATTAGAGCTGGAATCGAAGAAGCTAAGCTAGATAGCACGCCTCGTGATAAGTGGTTCGATATCACCTTGTCTGATGAAGATCAGCAAGTTGAATTAGATCAAATCGCTGAGCAGCATGCTGAAATTAAGTCTGATTTTGATACTAAGTTTGAAATCAAGCGTCGTAAAATTACTCAAGGTGATGACCTAGCCCCTGGCGTACTTAAAATCGTTAAAGTATACCTAGCTGTTAAACGTCATATTCAGCCTGGTGACAAAATGGCCGGACGTCACGGTAACAAAGGTGTAATTTCTACTATTCAGCCTGTCGAAGACATGCCTTACGATGAGTTTGGTACGCCAGTTGACATAGTGCTGAACCCCTTGGGTGTTCCTTCACGGATGAACATAGGTCAGATTCTAGAAACTCACTTGGGTATGGCTGCCAGTGGAATTGGTGTGAAGATTGACCGCATGCTGAAAGAACACGAAGAAATGAGCAAGCTACGTAGCTTCTTAAAAGACGTGTACAGCGCAGGTAAATCTCACCAAGAAGTTGACATCGACAACTTTACTGACGATGAAGTACTTCGCTTAGCTGATAATCTACGTGCCGGTGTACCTATGGCAACACCAGTATTTGATGGTGCGACCGAAGCTGAAATCAAGCACATGTTAACCTTGGCTGATATTCCAGAAAGTGGCCAAATCACCTTGTTTGATGGCCGTACTGGCCGTGCATTTGAGCGTCCTGTAACTGTTGGTTACATGTACATGCTTAAACTTAACCACTTGGTTGATGATAAAATGCATGCCCGTTCTACTGGTTCTTACAGCTTGGTTACACAGCAGCCGTTGGGCGGTAAAGCTCAGTTCGGTGGTCAGCGTTTCGGAGAGATGGAAGTATGGGCACTTGAAGCATACGGTGCTGCATATACCCTACAAGAAATGCTAACTGTTAAGTCTGATGACGTGAATGGCCGTACTAAGATGTATAAGAACATCGTAGATGGTGATCACCGTATGGAACCTGGTATGCCGGAATCCTTCAACGTATTGTTGAAAGAAATTCGCTCACTAGGTATTAACATCGAACTAGAAGAGCAATAAGCGCTTCACTGAGCTTATAGACAGGACAGTCCTGTTGGTGCAATGCATCAACAGGCCTATTGCAACTGACTCCGCTGGGAGAGAAATGTGAAAGATTTATTAAAGTTTCTTAAGCAACAAAACAAGACCGAAGAATTCGATAATATTCGAATCGGTCTAGCTTCACCTGACATGATCCGTTCATGGTCTTTTGGTGAAGTTAAGAAACCTGAAACCATTAACTATCGTACCTTTAAGCCAGAACGTGATGGTTTATTCTGTGCTCGAATTTTTGGCCCGGTAAAAGATTACGAATGTTTATGTGGTAAGTACAAGCGCCTTAAGCACCGCGGTGTTATTTGTGAAAAATGTGGCGTAGAAGTGACTTTAACAAAAGTACGTCGTGAGCGTATGGGTCACATCGAACTGGCAAGCCCAGTTGCACATATATGGTTCTTAAAATCACTACCGTCTCGTATTGGTTTGATGCTAGATATGACCTTGCGTGATATTGAGCGTGTTCTTTACTTTGAATCATATGTTGTTTCAGAGCCAGGTATGACGACCCTTGAGCGTAGTCAACTTCTAACTGAAGAAGAGTACCTAGATGCCTTAGAAGAGCATGGTGACGAGTTTGAAGCAAAAATGGGTGCGGAAGCCGTATTCGAATTGCTTAAAGCCTTAGACGTAGATGCAGATGTTGCTGCTATGCGTGAAGAATTGCCGACTATCAACTCAGAAACTAAGCGTAAAAAGATAACGAAGCGCTTGAAGTTACTTGAGTCATTCCAATTATCTGGTAACTCACCAGAATGGATGATTTTAACGGTGCTTCCGGTTCTACCACCAGACTTACGCCCACTTGTTCCTCTAGACGGTGGCCGTTTTGCTACGTCTGATTTGAACGACCTATATCGTCGAGTCATCAACCGTAACAACCGTCTTAAGCGCCTTTTAGACCTAGCTGCTCCAGACATTATTGTGCGTAACGAAAAGCGTATGCTACAAGAAGCGGTAGATGCTCTTCTCGATAATGGCCGTCGTGGTCGTGCGATTACTGGTTCTAACAAGCGTCCTCTTAAGTCCTTGGCTGATATGATCAAAGGTAAGCAAGGTCGCTTCCGTCAGAACTTACTTGGTAAGCGTGTTGATTATTCTGGACGTTCAGTAATTACCGTTGGGCCTACTTTACGTTTGCACCAATGTGGTTTACCGAAGAAAATGGCCCTTGAACTATTCAAGCCATTTATCTACGGAAAATTAGAAGGTCGTGGTTTAGCCACCACAATTAAAGCGGCTAAGAAGTTAGTAGAGCGTGAAGATCCGGAAGTATGGGATGTACTCGACGAAGTAATTCGTGAACACCCAGTACTACTTAACCGTGCTCCAACACTTCACAGACTAGGTATCCAAGCATTTGAACCTACCCTAATCGAAGGTAAAGCGATTCAGTTACACCCTCTAGTGTGTGCTGCATACAATGCCGATTTCGATGGTGACCAAATGGCCGTTCACGTACCGTTAACGATTGAAGCTCAGCTTGAGTCTCGAGCGTTAATGATGTCGACTAACAATATTCTTTCTCCTGCCAACGGCGAACCCATTATCGTACCTTCACAGGACGTTGTTTTAGGTTTGTATTACATGACCCGTGATCGTGTAAATGGTAAAGGTGAAGGCATGGTCTTCACTAGCCCCAAAGAAGCAGAAAAAGCGTATCGTACTGGCAACGCAGAGCTACATGCTCGCGTTAAAGTACGTATCACTGAATATGTGACTGACGAAGCCGGCAACAGAACAGAAACCGTTACTTTGACAGATACCACTGTAGGCCGTGCGATTTTCTCTGAAGTATTACCAAAAGGTGTACCTTTCGAGATTATCAACACACCTATGGGTAAAAAGCAGATTTCTAAATTATTGAACGCTTGTTACCGTACCTTAGGTCTAAAAGATACAGTTATCGCCGCTGACCAAATCATGTATACAGGTTTCCACTATGCGATGATCGCTGGTGCATCTGTAGGCATTGACGACATGGTTATCCCAGATGCTAAGAAAGACATCATTGAAGATGCCGAAGCTGAAGTATTTGAAATTCAGGAGCAGTTCCAATCAGGTCTGGTAACTGCTGGCGAGCGATACAACAAGGTTATCGATATTTGGTCTAACGCCAACGAAAAAGTTGCCAAGGCCATGATGACCAACCTATCAAAAGAGTCAGTTAAAAATCGTGACGGTGAAATGGAAGAGCAAGATTCTTTCAACTCAGTGTTTATGATGGCCGACTCTGGTGCGCGTGGTAGTGCTGCACAGATTCGTCAGTTGGCGGGTATGCGTGGTCTGATGGCTAAACCAGACGGTTCAATCATCGAAACGCCGATTACCGCTAACTTCCGTGAAGGCTTAAACGTACTTCAGTACTTTATCTCTACTCACGGTGCTCGTAAAGGTTTGGCCGATACGGCCCTTAAGACAGCAAACTCGGGTTACCTAACCCGTCGTTTAGTTGACGTTGCACAAGATTTGGTTATTAACAACGAAGACTGTGGCACATTTGAAGGTGTCAAAATGACTCCTCTAATCGAAGGTGGTGATGTTGTTGAACCACTTCGTGAGCGTGTGTTAGGTCGTACTGTAGCTGAAGATGTACTTAAACCAGGTACTGATGAAGTACTTGTTGAGCGTAATGTGCTACTAGACGAAGCGCTAGTAGATATGCTCGAAGAGAACTCTGTTGACCAGATTCAAGTTCGTTCAGTTATTACTTGTGAAAACGACTTTGGGGTTTGTGCTAAATGTTATGGACGTGACTTGGCTCGCGGCCACATGGTTGGTCAAGGTGAGTCGGTTGGTGTTATTGCAGCACAGTCAATCGGTGAACCAGGTACACAGCTTACGATGCGTACGTTCCACATCGGTGGTGCAGCATCACGAGCATCAGCAGAAAACAGCGTACAAGTTAAAACAACGGGTACCCTTAAATTACACAACGCCAAGTTTGTAATTAACTCAGACGAAAAAGTGGTGATAGTTTCTCGTTCAACCGAAATCACTATCATTGATGATCAAGGTCGTGAGAAAGAACGTTACAAAGTACCTTATGGTGCAATCTTAACCACTAAAGATGGTTCTACTGTTGACGCTGGCGAAGTGGTTGCTAACTGGGATCCGCATTCGCATCCAATCGTAACTGAGCGTGCTGCTAAGATCAGCTTCGCTGATATCGATGACAGTAACACTGAGATGCAACAAGACGAGTTAACTGGTCTTACGCGTATCGTAGTTAACGACTTAGCAAAAGCTAATGCTAAAGAGCCTAAGCTTATTCTTGAAAGTGCCGAATTTGGTTTACAAGAAATTCGTTTACCTAGCTTTACTACCATAGAAGCAACGGATGGTATGGACGCCAAGCCAGGTGACGTACTTGCTCGTATACCTCAAGAAAGTTCGAAAACACGAGATATTACGGGTGGTCTTCCACGCGTAGCTGACTTGTTCGAAGCTCGTAAGCCTAAAGAGCCAGCTATTTTAGCTGAAGTATCAGGTACCATTGGATTCGGTAAAGAAACCAAAGGTAAAAAACGTCTAGTGATTACCCCTCAAGACGGCGATCATTACGAAGAAATGATCCCTAAATGGCGTCAATTGAACGTGTTCGAAGGTGAAAACGTAGAAAAAGGTGAAGTTATTGCGGATGGCCCAGAGTCACCACATGACATCCTAAGATTACGTGGCATTAGTGCAGTTTCTAACTACATCGTTAACGAAGTACAAGAAGTTTACCGCTTACAAGGGGTAAAAATTAACGATAAGCACATCGAAGTTGTTATCCGTCAAATGTTGCGTAAGTGCTTAATTACTTATGCAGGTGACAGTAACTTCTTAGAAGGTGAACAAGTAGAAGTGTCTAATGTGAAAATCGCTAACCGTGAATTGGAAAAGCAAGGAAAAATCCCTGCACAGTACGAAACACAGTTATTGGGTATCACTAAAGCCTCGTTGTCGACTGAGTCATTTATTTCGGCAGCATCTTTCCAAGAAACAACTCGCGTTCTTACCGAAGCAGCAGTGCAAGGTAAAGAAGATGAGTTACGTGGCTTGAAAGAAAACGTAATTGTTGGACGCTTAATTCCAGCAGGTACGGGCTTCGCTTACCATCAGAAACGTGCTGCTAGAAAACTAGCAGAGTTACAAGAAATTGAAGAACCTTCAGTTTCTGCATCTGAAGCTGAGTTAGCACTTACCGAAGCATTAAATGCTGAAGTAATTGACTCAAAAGTTGAAGAGTAAAGCATAAGATCAACTGAGATCATTCGGTCAGGTAAGAGATTAATTTGTGTAGATAATATGCAGATTAATCGCCCACTTGCTTGACAGTTCGACGTTAGATCATTAGACTTCCGCGACCCAAAATTGGTGAATGAATAATCACTGACTTTGGGGCCGCGGATTTTTCGCGTTTACGGCCCCTTAAAAGGGCCACACAGTCGTAATTTTAATCAGGAGCTAGTTAATGGCAACAGTTAACCAGTTAGTGCGCAAGCCCCGCCAAAAGCCAGTAGTGAAGAGCAACGTTGCTGCTTTGCAGGCCTGCCCACAACGTCGTGGAGTATGTACTCGTGTATATACCACCACACCAAAAAAGCCGAACTCAGCATTACGTAAAGTATGTCGTGTTCGTTTGACCAATGGTTTTGAAGTGTCTTCATACATTGGTGGTGAAGGTCACAACTTACAAGAGCACAGTGTTGTTCTTATTCGTGGTGGTCGTGTTAAAGATTTACCAGGTGTTCGTTATCACACAGTTCGCGGTACATTAGATTGTGCTGGCGTGAGCGATCGCCGTGCTGGCCGTTCTAAATACGGTGCGAAAAGGCCTAAGTCTTAACGGTACTCCGTTAGTAAGGCCAAACAATTATTATTAATTGAGTTTTGGGAAATCCCTGAATTCTACGGAGAAGTAAGATGCCAAGAAGAAGAGTCGTAGGTCAACGTAAAATCCTACCCGATCCTAAGTTCGGATCAGAGTTACTTGCAAAATTTATGAATGTCGTCATGTTAGACGGCAAAAAATCGACTGCTGAAAAAATCGTTTACGGTGCACTAGATATTGTTGCTTCTAAAGCTGACAAAGCACACCTAGACATCTTTGAAGAAGCGTTGGACAACATCCGCCCTACAGTCGAGGTTAAGTCTCGTCGTGTTGGTGGTTCTACTTACCAGGTTCCTGTTGAAGTACGTCCCGTTCGTCGAAATGCACTAGGTATGCGTTGGTTGGTTGATGCTGCACGTAAGCGTGGTGAAAAATCAATGGCTCAACGCCTTGCAGCTGAGATGCTCGATGCTGCAGAAAACAAAGGTTCAGCGGTTAAGAAGCGTGAAGACGTTCACCGTATGGCCGAAGCTAACAAAGCGTTCGCTCACTACCGCTGGTAATAAGAGAAAGCTATGGCTCGAAATACGCCCCTTGAGCGTTATCGAAATATTGGTATTGTTGCGCATGTGGACGCGGGTAAAACCACGACCACAGAGCGCGTTTTGTTTTACACCGGTTTGTCTCATAAAATTGGTGAAGTTCATGATGGCGCAGCCACTATGGACTGGATGGAACAAGAGCAAGAGCGCGGCATTACCATAACCTCGGCAGCGACTACCTGTTTTTGGTCGGGAATGGACAAGCAGTTTGACCAACACCGTATCAATATTATCGACACACCAGGTCACGTCGACTTTACGATCGAAGTAGAGCGTTCTTTACGCGTGCTCGATGGTGCAGTTGTTGTGTTTTGTGGCTCGTCAGGTGTAGAGCCTCAATCTGAAACTGTCTGGCGTCAAGCTGATAAATACCAAGTTCCACGCATGGTGTTTGTCAACAAGATGGACAGGGCAGGGGCAGACTTTGAGCGTGTTATCGAACAAATTAGAAATCGTTTAGGCGCAAATTGTGTGCCCATCCATTTGAATATCGGCCAAGAAGAAACCTTCAAAGGTGTAGTCGACTTGATTAAGATGAAAGCCATTAACTGGAACGAATCCGATCAAGGCATGACGTTTACCTACGAAGCAATCCCTGCTGATTTAGAAGCTCAGGCTCAAGCACTTCGCACCAATTTAGTTGAGGCGGCTGCGGAAGCAAACGATGAACTGATGGATAAGTATTTGGAAGGCGAAGAGCTAACCGAAGACGAAATTAAATCAGGCCTACGTAAGCGTACCCTAGCCAACGAAATTGTATTGGCGACCTGTGGTTCAGCATTTAAGAATAAGGGGGTGCAAGCCGTGCTTGACTCCGTTATTGAATTCTTACCTGCGCCAATGGATGTGCCCGCCATTAAAGGCATACTAGACGATAAAGACGAAACTGAAGGCGAGCGACCAGCTGATGATAACGCGCCTTTTGCTGCTCTAGCATTTAAAATAGCTACAGACCCGTTTGTTGGTAGCTTAACTTTCTTCCGTTGTTATTCTGGTATCGTGAATTCTGGCGATGCGGTATACAACGCAGTGAAAGGTAAGCGTGAGCGATTTGGACGTATTGTTCAAATGCACGCCAAAGACAGAGAAGAGCTTAAAGAAGTGCGAGCCGGCGACATCGCTGCGGCCATTGGCCTTAAAGATGTAACAACTGGAGACACTTTGTGTGATCCCAATCATGTTATTACATTAGAGCGTATGGAGTTTCCAGAGCCAGTTATATCCATTGCGGTAGAGCCAAAGTCTCAAGCCGACCAAGATAAGATGGCTATTGCTTTAGGCAAATTGGCAGCAGAAGACCCTTCATTTAAAGTGCATACCGACGAAGAGTCAGGTCAAACGATTATTTCTGGGATGGGCGAACTTCATCTCGATATTATCGTCGACCGTATGAAACGCGAATTCAGCGTGGCGTGTAACGTGGGTAACCCTCAAGTGGCTTACCGCGAAACAATTCGCTCTAGTGTTGAAGTTGAAGGAAAGTTCGTTCGCCAATCAGGTGGACGCGGCCAGTTTGGACATGTTTGGTTGAAGATTGAGCCAAATGAAGAGGGCGCTGGGTACGAGTTTATTAACGAAATAGTCGGTGGTGTGGTTCCTAAGGAATTTATCCCATCAGTTGATAAAGGTATCCAAGAGCAAATGCAAAATGGTGTAGTAGCAGGATATCCAGTCCTTGATGTAAAAGTGACTTTATTTGATGGCTCATATCATGATGTTGACTCTTCTGAAATGGCGTTTAAAATCGCTGGGTCAATTGGCTTTAAAACGGGTTCGGCAGATGCCACACCTGTTTTGTTAGAACCAAGCATGAAAGTTGAAGTTACCACTCCAGAAGACTGGATGGGTGATGTTGTCGGTGATCTGAATAGACGCCGCGGTATGATTGAAGGCATGGATGACGGGGTTGCAGGCATTAAAATAGTGCATGCCAAAGTTCCTTTATCAGAAATGTTCGGTTATGCCACTGATTTGCGTAGCGCAACTCAGGGGCGTGCGTCATACTCAATGGAATTTTTTAATTACTCAGAAGTGCCAAGTAATGTCGCGAAAGCGATTACTGAAGCACGTCTTTAATAGATTTTTTAATGAAGGTCTGGTCCGGTATCACATTAAGAAGCCGGATTTTTAACTTAGGAAACCAGTAAAATGGCAAAAGAAAAGTTTGAACGTACTAAACCGCATGTAAACGTCGGTACTATCGGCCACGTTGACCACGGTAAAA
>CANMKA010000004.1 GCA_947498355.1 uncultured Paraglaciecola sp.
TGGCTGACCCTCACCACAGAATTTGAACAACACTTTTCAACCGCTGTAGGCAGTGACCACATGCTACAGCAATTCAAACAACACACCGACCATCGACGAATACGAGGGATGGCCAAAGCCAAAGTGCTTTTAAAATCAGCATAACCATATAAACCACCTAGTCAATACACCTCAAATACCTTGAGTCCACTCAAGCTGCCTAGCATTCACCGAAAGTAACGAAAACCTCTGAAAAAATAGTGCGATCCGCGTTTTAAACAATTTGTTTACTGTTGGTTGAGTTTAAACGGGCCGAAAGATTGCGCTAGATAGGCTCTTGCCGTATTTTGTTGCGAAAGATTTTATAATGGCTGTCTTTTTTTTTGGTCTTTTTCTTGGTCTACGCTGTTAGACACAGCTGTGAAATGACTGACGCATGGAGACCGTTCTAGGTAAATTAAGTCAACTGAGTTTAGTCGTATCTCTAATATCGTTGTGTTAGGATGAACGCCTGTAATTTCTTATAAATATAGAGCTATGGTGAAAATTATTTTTTTAGTGTTTTTGAGCTTTTTTATTTTTAAAACACAAGCACAACAGTCATGTGATTCGATGGTTGACAAGACAAGCGATCTTCGGACTACGCTAGATTCTCAAGGTTATGCTTCAATCCCTGCTGGGGAATTGTGGAGAGTTGATGGACTTGAGTTAAAGTCGGGGGAAAAGCTAAGTGGTCACGGCACTATCTGTAAATCTAAGTCTTCTTCTGTATCTGTTGAAGTAATAGGGACAGGTGTGACAATTGAAAACCTTACATTCATACCTCAAACAGTATCTGGACAACCGAATTGTGATATTAAATTAGGAGAAGGCAGCAAAGATATTCGAATAATGTCGAATCATTTTAAAGGTAGCAGCTACAGTGCTATATGTGGCGCTGATGATAGTGCAGTAGGAGGAGCCCCATATATTACACCAGCAAAAGGAATTATGGTTTCAGATAACACTTTCACTGGGTATGTTCGTCCGATTTTTTTACATTCGGTTGACAATATAAGCATAAGTAACAATATCATTCGGGACACATTACGTGATGGTATTCGTCTCCGAGAAAATGATGGTTTTGCTCTAATTACAGGTAATCAATTTTTTAATATTGGTGATGGTGTCGTGCAGACGGATACGCAAGATGCAATAGATACTTTTTGGGGAGGTAACCGTTTAGTTATCACTGATAATATTGTAAGAACAACACAAAGTATGGGCTTCGATATTAAGGGAGTATCGCCTAATGCTGGTGATATTGGTTCTCGTAGCGTAATCGTTGCCAATAATCATATTAGTGACACTCTTTATAGTGGAATTGTCTTACACGGCAATTTAGATACCGGTGAAGCCAACCATACTGTAATAGTTGAAGGTAATATTATTGAGGGAGCGACTCGAAACAAAACTTATGCTGACGCAGCAATCTGGGCTAAGGGAGCAATTAAGTACCTTACTATTGCTAACAATCAACTGCGTTCAAATTATGCGAGGGGGATTACTATTCAAACCAGAACAGGAAGTAATGATGGTACAGTTGTTGGTGTTCACGTAACTGGAAATACAATACTTAATAATGGTGTGATTACAGCTCCAAGTTCCATTGGTTTATTTATTAATGGTATTCAAGGCGCAATTGTTTCAAATAACACTATAGGAAATGATTTTACTTTGGAGAATCCTTCAACTCGTTATGGTATCTATGCTACAAATATTGTAGATGGTCTTTTTAAAAACAATATATTGCGTTGCAACTCTACGAACTCAATTACAGTTAGCGGTAATAATGTGATAAACAGTGATAATATTAGTGCGAGTGTTGGATGTCCCTCTCCTTAAAAAAATTTTGAGTCAGGTGATTTTTAAGAGTTGTTAAAAATCGATAACCCTGACCCTATCGATTGACCCTATCGATTGCAGGATTGCAGCAGTTCTCAGCGAGCCTACTATCTCGCTGTTATAATATATTTCACAAAAGCGGGATCACTAAACCGCCATTCACCATGACCCGCTTTGTAGACAATGTCGAGCGCACTTAATTTTGTCATCGCATTTTGTATTGTGCTTTTTGACGCAGAGGAACCAAACGCCTGCTTCAGCTTTTCGATGTTACTCTCAGAGTATGGATCTTTGCACTCTGTTTGAATGAGCTGAACCAGTACCGCCATTTCACGTTCGGTAAGTTTTTGAACAATATTTTGAAATGCAGCGACTTCAGCATCCATGATTTCGGGTGTAAAAAGCCCAGAACCTTTATTGATGTCATACTCCATGTTCAACGCCATTTGTTTTAACAGGTTTATAAATCGACCTGGAGCTGAATTTAATTGCATGAAGACATCTACTGCATCGTTTTTTGAAAGCTGCTTCCCATTGGTCACTTTTTTAAACGTTGCTAGGCACGCCTCAACAAAGCGCTCCGATAAAGGCTTGAATGGTAGGGTTTGTGCTGAGTCATAAAATGGTGCATCGGTTGACGCAAAGAGCTTAGAGAGCGCATCTTGGCTACTGCCTGTAAAAACCCCTTTGACCTTTTTATCGCTGCGGTTAGCCATAAAGCTACGCAGTGCAGCAGTGAAGTTGGTAAAACTTTCGTCATTTGGTTTGGTCGCCAAATGTTGAACTTCATCAAGCAGAAGTAATATATCGGCCTTACAAGCTTCTAGTGCTGAAAAGGTTTGCTCTAAACTCAGCGCTTGCTCGGCGCTTTTGGCACCAACACCAACCTTAAATCCATCAAGGCCGACATCAAACTTGAAACCCACGTTATCCTTAACTTGACTGGCCCATGTTTTCTTTTTGGTAATGGCGCTGAGTGCAGCGTTAATAAAAACTTGTTCGGGATTGGTTTTATCTTTCCAAAAATCGACATACACGACAAGCATCCCTTGCTCTTCGGCTAATGGGAGAAGGTCTTTTAGTATGAACTCAGTCTTACCTGATTTACGAGGCGCAAATATGGTTGAACGATCAATTAAATCGTTTTTCATGCCATCAATAATCAGTGATGCAAGCTCGTTTCTGGGATAATGCCAAATATCATTCATTGTCGGAAGTATTCCCAAGTATAGGGTAAATAGTAATTACTATTAATTCTAGTAATTAACAGTAAAGAGTCAATGACTCTAAACCTTGTGTTTGGTGCCATTACCACACAGAAGGTGGACGTTCACCATCAAAAGCAGACAGAGTTGAACTGGGACAGATATAAGTAGCTGGTCGTCAGGTCAAGTAAAACCAAATGCTTACTGACCTGACTTAACTCCCCTTACACTTTCACTAAGCTAGTATGCATACTTAAGCGCAGGATGTTGCAGCCAATGTTTTATTTATCTATCACTTAGTAAAACTAGGATCAGGTGTACCGCTAAAGCAGCCCAATACATAGGGGTAATTGTCGGTAATATAGTATCCATATACGCCATCGAGTAGCATGCCATTGCATTCGTCTAAGTCGCCAATGCCGGGCACGTATTCGTAGTCGTCTCTAAACGCACCATCGTAATTGCCACCCGGTTGCCCTTCACCACTTGGGCGCGAGCCTGCTTTTAGACGATAGCTGGATGCGGCTTTGCGGACCATGCCATTACTCTCAAAATAAGACCCGAAGATAGGGTAGCCGTCTGCTGCGAAACCAATCACAGGCGATGCTTGACTGCTGTCGTCGGCAAATAAGGCAAAGGGTGAGCCATGATAATGATAGGTGCCATCTGGCTGAGCATGGGCATTGTGACTATCAACTCTAAAGCCATTGGCTGGATGCATAGGATCAAAGCGCCATGGGGTGGACATATCGTTGCACCCGACTTTACCATTTCCGATTCCGAAACAGCCCGCGGCAAGTAAATCTACTTTTACCCCGTTAAGCATAATGGCATTGTCTACCCCTAAAGTTAATTCAGTGGTTTCGCTGGCTGTACTAGGAGAGCTAGTGACTTCAAATCTATCGTTTTGCGCCGATACATCATTTGGAAAAGCATCGCCCCCATTGTTAAAGTCATGATTAGGTATGGCATTTGTAGTAAATACACACTTATCTGTAACTACTGATATACTCAGGTCTCCCATAAATATCGAGCCATTATTTACATCGTTAACTGTGGAGGTGTACATCTCAACATAGTCGGCGCAGTTTTGGCTTTTGTTCGTTAGAATCGCATTAGTAATATCTATGCCATTGGTGGTGGCTGGCGTGTCGTTCACTACTGTGTTTGCGTAAGCTTCTAGGTTTTGTCGTGCTGTTTGTACCAGCTCATCGCTGCTATTTATAAGGTTTGTACTCTCTGTAAAGTCCGACAATGCGAACAGCTCTTGGCTGCCATCCTGCATTTCAATCAGTTTGTAATCCGCAGAGCGCACTGTCCATCCATCGACGGTTGAAGATTGGTAGCCAGTATAAATAAAGTCGCGGCTAAGAGAGCTTTCGCTGCTTAAAAGGCGCGCAAAACTTTGGCTATCATGGATTTGCGTAGTATCCATACCAGCAAGTTCGGCAATAGTTGCGTATAAATCTGTAGCGGTTATTAAGGTATTTTCTCGGACATTTTGTCTGGTTACCCCTTTTCCGGATACGACAAAGGGTACAGCGACACCTCCTTGATAAAGGGTGCCTTTATTGTGTCCATTAGGATAAGTGCTAGTGTCTAGTACGCCTCTAGGTGTGCCGTTGTCACCAATAAAAATAACTATGGTATTGTCTAGTACATCTTGAGGGATTGAGGTCAGCATACGGCCAATCTCTGCATCCATGGCTTCAATTGCAGCTAAATAGTAAGCACGTCTATTGGTGTTTATGTCGTCGGCTGTGCCAGATAAATTGCGACTGTGTAACTGTTGTGGCGGTAAATGAAACGGGCTGTGGGGAGCTGAGTATGCAACCCAAGCAAACCATGGGCTAGTTTGTTGATTGATCCACTCAAGGCTTAGATCAGTGATTTTAGTGGTGTGATATTCACTGCTGGTTTGCGTGACGCCATTGGTGGTTAACTCCCAGTTAAAATAATCACCCACATTCGACAAGTTGCCTGCGTAATGTTCAATCCCTACTGTACTGGGATGGTTATCTCCAGCACCAATGCCAATGTGCCATTTTCCAAATACTGCAGACTCATAGCCTTGTGTTGCTGGGTTGGATCCTAAATATGACTGCAAAGTTTGATGCTCTGTAGATAGATTTCCAGGTAAAGAGTTAACGCCATTGTTGATGCCATATTTACCTGTAATCATGGTGGCTCGCGTAGTCGAACAAGCCGGTGTAACCCACATGTTGTCAAAAACGATCCCATCTGAAGCCAGCTGGTTTAATGTAGGCGTAACGGGTAAGTCTGTGCCTAGACTATATTGAGCCGAAGCATCTAATCCTTGGTCGTCAGAGATAATTAATAAAATATTGGGCTGTGTGGTTACTGGAGAATTACCACCAGTAGTATCTCCGCCCGTACTACCGCCGTCTGTCGTGCCACCACCAGAACTATCGCCACCAGTAGTATCTCCGCCGGTGCTACCGCCGTCTGTCGTGCCACCATCAGAACTATCACCATCTGTCGTATCACCGCCTGTGCTGTCACCACTAGAGGCGGGGGTACTTGGAGCAGAACCTCCAGAGCCACCACAGCTAGCGAGTACAACCAGCGTGAGACACACGCAAATTACCTTCCAATTAGTATTCATACTTTTTCCTCAAATCAATAACGCTAAAATTAGTCGACTAGCCAAAACTAAGGTTTAGACCAATCTGACAATTTGCTGTGAAGTAAGTATTGACGATATTCATGAAAAGAACTGTCAGCTTTGCGTAAAGGACTGCAAAGAAAGGTAAAAGACGGGTAGACCTGCCCCCCGATGTATTGGCCAAATCTAGTGTGGTACTGAAATTAGCCTGAACCTAGGCGTTAAACCTGTGTTAACGTACGCGACCTTTTTTGGGGTAGTGTTTTTTTGGGTGCAGTGTATGTCTACAAAAAAGTCTGGGGTAGTAAAGTTAGATGCGGTTGAGTGGTTACAGACCCTAAACGACGAAAGCATAGATTTAGTGATTACCGATCCACCTTATGAATCTCTCGAAAAGCATCGAAAACTGGGTTCAACAACTCGCTTAAAGCAAAGTAAAAGCTCGAGTAATCAGTGGTTTAGTATTTTCCCTAATAGTCGTTTTGAGGACTTATTCGAGCAAATTTATCGGGTACTCAAGCCTAATAGTCATTTTTATTTAATGTGCGACCAAGAAACTATGTTTATTGTTAAACCCCTAGCAGAGGCGGCTGGATTCAGATTTTGGAAGCCAATAGTATGGGATAAATGCGCTATCGGTATGGGCTATCATTATCGAGCCCGCTACGAATTTATTTTATTTTTTGAAAAGGGGAAGCGTAAATTAACCGATCTAAGTGTCCCCGATGTTCTTGCCTATAAGCGTGTGTGGAGAGGTTACCCCACCGAAAAGCCAGTGGCATTGCTAGAAGTATTGATAAAACAAAGTTCGTTGCCAAAAGAGACTGTGTTAGATCCTTTTTTCGGTTCAGGGGCAAGTTTGATAGCGGCAAAAAATTTAGATCGGTGTTATCTCGGCTGTGATATATCCGAGTATGCACATCAACATTTTGCGCAACGTACTGGCTTGTGATGGGCTTATATTTTTACGTAACCTGAACCCTAATACGCCAGTTTTGGTTTAGTATCTAGCCTATGTATTGATTGATCTTTTGATGCCAAATTTCTGGATTGTCCGATAGCTTTATATGAACAGCGAGTAGCCCTTGTTCTCCTTCTACCCATGCTTTATGCCCAGATTTTTTGCCGAATAGTTGGTCTTGTAAATAATCCGCAGCAATAAACTGTTGACCTGCTGCGTAAGTTCGGCGGCTTCCATCTTTTAACTCAATACAAAGCTTACCCTGACGGATAATGATCAGGGTCGGATCGCCAGCCACATGCCAGTCGCTTTGATAACCCGGTTCGCTGGCTCTATGACGAAAGTTCAATGCATCTTGTCTGTCACTGATGGCCATGCCGTTAAAGTCAGTTAGCGATATTTGTATGCTGGTAAAGATTGACTCTTGCTCCTGAGTATTATTAGAACTGGGCTGGCTCGTGAGTAAATCAATTTTGGTCGTGTTCATGGGGCAATGTCTGTTTAGAAGATAAAAATAGATTGGCAGGCATGTTATCACTGTTTCATATTAATGCGGATCGGTTATTTGGGGATGTTGATGAGTCCGATTAGCAGAACAAACTAGGGCTTGTGCTGCTAATCGTAAGGCTACTCCTGTGTCGCTTTGCGGATATCTGAGACAAGGTCAAACCCTATTCCCCAATTATCCAACGCCACTTCCTCAATCACGACAAAGGTCGTTTTAGGATTTTTATTCAAGACGTTTTGTAGCAATTGGGTTACGCCAGTCACTAATGCCTGCTTTTGCGCTTTGCTAACACCTTCATCGGTTATTTTGATGTTTACATACGGCATGTTTTATTTCCTTTTTTAAGTGTGTTGAACTGAGTTCGCAATACATTTTGCTCACTATTTTCCATTCCCCTTGCTCTTTGAGTAGCCCAATAAAATCGATGTATTGATGACCTAGTAATGGGCAGTAGAGTTTTGCCATCGCTTGGTCACCTGTTACATCTAAGCTGAGTATTTGGTAGTGCTCCTCATGGCCTAGTCCTGCAGGAACCGGGCGAGATGCAACTCGTTCGAGCCATTCATCTAGGGGGCGTCGCAAGTTTGGGCTTTGCAACACCAGTTGCGGCGAACAGATACTAAGTAGTGTTGCTATATCAGCATGATGCAAACCCTTAAAGTAGCGGGTTAATATGCTTTCAATTATTTGAAAATCTTGCATAAGGTAGGGTAACTATGCGGCACTGGGGAGAGAAAACCGCATCTTCTCTTTTGCTGCGACTTTTTTAAATGTAGGCAAGTCTGCAACATGTCGAATCACCCTCAGTACATTTTCTCCAAGAGGTATGGTGACATAGGGAAAAGTGTTCCCCCAGTTTGCATAAAGGGTAAGCAGGTAGTCTAAAACGCTAACTTGTTTACCTAGTAGAAAGTCATGTTGTGCTAAACGCTGATCAAGGATTTCCCATAATTCAGCCGTTTTACTTGCAAGTAGTGTCATTAACTGCGTGTTTTCGTTACTTGGTTCCATGGCAAAGTGTACGGTAAACATCTTAGAGTAAGCAGGGTGCAAGGTTGCATAATTGAACATCATTTGGCGATGAAACGTGATCTCATCGCATTCTAGATGAATATTGTGCTTTTCTATTAGGTACAAACAAATAGCGGCTCCCTCTGTCAACACACCATCTGGTGTGTCTAACGCTGGAACTTGTCCAGTTGGGTTGATTTGTCGATAGTTCTCAACCTCTTGATGATCGACTAGGGTGACGGGAACATCTAAACTGACTAAAAGAGCATGGATAGCGCTTGAGCAACTACCCGACATTGAATAAAGGGTGTACATGGTGTTTTCCTCTTTGTTGTTAAATCTCGGTTGAGACTATACAAGTCATACTGCTGTTGATAAATTCAACAAAAAATCAAAAAGGGTATGCAAAATTGCACAGCTGGGATGACTTTAGAGTATTTCTATCGGTCGCCGAAACAGGCAGTTTCTCGGCTTCGGCTCGGGAGCTGGGAGTTAACCATTCAACTATTTCTCGGCGTGTACAAAGCCTAGAAAAACGACATGGGGTAAAGCTTTTCGAACGCACTCAAAAGGGGTATCGATTGACTGTAGCTGGGCAATCCATTCTCAGCATAGTAGGGCAAGCAAAAGAGGCAACGAACCATGCTTCTCGTTTGCTTAGTGGGCATGATGATAGATTAGAAGGTGAGATTAAACTGACTATGCCCCATGAAATTTTTGATTTATTTCTGGCTAAGCCTTTAGCTGCTTTTAGCTTGAGTCACCCCAAAATCCAATTGAACATTGGGGTTAAACCGGGCTTAAAAAATATTGCGAATCGAGAAGCCGATTTAGCTGTGCGCATTACCCCAGAGCCTCCCGAATATTTGATTGGTAAGCGTATAACCTACATGCAGCATGCCTTGTATGCTAGCCCACAAGTCATCAATGGCATAGAAAGAGGGGAGTCAGTGCCATTGGTTTTGTGGCCTAATATTCATGCTATACCCAGCTGGGCATCAGACAATTTTGGCAATGCCCATATTGCTATGTATGTTGATGACTTAACGTCAATGCACAAAGCAGTAAAAGCAGGGGTTGGTCTTGCGCGCATGCCCTGTTTTTACCCTGACAGTGTGATTTGCCCAGAAGTCGTGAAGCTCGATATCCCTTTGCCTTTGTCTGACTGGGGGCTTTGGTTGCTCAATCATGTTGACTTACGCAATTCAGCTCGAATACGCGCTTGTAAGCAAATTATCACAGAGCATATGTCACAATACCTTCCGGTGTTTTTGGGTAACGCTTAGCTATGCTTTATTTGTCCAAAGGGCTGGATAAGACGGTAGCTAATAGTTATCGCGTTTGATGTCTCATCCAGAGGTCAAATTATTTTGTTAACAGGGCTGCCATGCCTGTGTTGAATGCTTGCATCCACTTTTTGCAAAATTGGCCTTGGGCGATACGGTTAATTTCGATTACCGCTTTTTTCTTAGGTCTTTGCTGGTGGCCCTGATGGGCTCTAGCATGAGTGATGGCGTCGAAGGTATCCAAAATAGCCAATAATTTCGCTCCTTCGCACATGTCGGCTTCTTTTACTCCTAGCGGGTATCCAGATCCGTCTATGCGTTCGTGATGCTGCATAACAATTTTTCTAGCTTCGTTCCATTGGCTGAGATTTTCTAATAGGCGCGCGCTTTTATAGACATGGGAGCGCATTAGGTTGAATTCGACTTCCTCTAAATTGTCTTGTTTGTGTAATACCTCAATTGGCATAAAGGCCATGCCAAAATCATGCATGTAGCAGGCCACGGCTAATTGCACTTCGTTAATCGGAGAACCAGCAATTTTATTAATATAACCCGCAAGTTTGGCGATTCTATCGCCTCTACCTTCCCAGTACATAGAGCGTTTTTCAATCGGTTTCATGAGCTCTCTAAAAAATACGATATCGATCCGTTCTTGCTCGGTTGCGGACTTAGGTATACCCGTTGTAGCGATACTGACAGGGGCGTCTTCAGCTGGTTGCTCGTCATTTGATTCTGGCTCTAAACCAATATCAATAGTTGGATCTAGAATTAATACAGCTTCACCAAGAAGGCGCTCGTGTTTATCTTGATTGTCTGGGGTAATGCGTTTTATTTGCTCCACTAATCGCGCAAATAAATCGGCGTCATATTCGGCTTGTCCACTTTGAATACAGCTTTGAACAAACACCTTGACCCTATCCATGATCAGCAGCACTAAATCACTCATGTTGCTGGTGTATTTTATTTGGCCTTTTCGCAAATAATCGAGTAAGTCTTCACCATATTGCAATAGCGGAATAAGGGGAGAGAAGTTAACTAAACCTAAATCCCCTTTAATCGTATGCACAGAGCGAAACAGCGAACGTTGTAGTTCATTATCATCGGGCTTTAATTCAAGTTCGATTAGCACTTGTTCACTGGCTTCGTAGAGTTCGTTTATTTCTTCTAATAAGTCGGTCAGTATGTCTTCGTCTAAATCTTCGTGCTTGAATAATTGCATGGTTTACTTGGCCCTTAATTTGAAACTTAGGTTGAAACTTAGGTTGAAACGTAGTTTGAAAGTCATTACTTAACCTGAACGCTGGATAATCTATGCCCCTCAATGATTATCTCTATATTTGTTAAATGAGAGGGTGCTTAAGATTAACTGACTATCGTTATTCTCACCTTGCGCTCGTGTACACTTAAGCACAGAGAATGATAATCTTATTAGTGAAGCATTTAACTCGTTTTTATCCAGAAAAAAGGAAAATAATGTTTGGCGATTCAAAGTATTGAATGCCTAATTTATTTTTTATGAACTGTTGAACAGTATCGACCAAATTTTTGATTTATTCATGACTTTAGCTGAAAAAGTTAAGAATAAGTGATGTTTGGCTAATACCAAACTGTTCAGATAATTGCCTGCTTAACGAGAATTAGCACTGGCTCAATCAAGGCGTGTCTCTGAGGGGCAGGTGAGGCGATAGCTATAAGACACAACTTAACGCTAGGTAGTTTGCTACTGGGTGTCGCCAGTTTCGTAGGCTAAGACGTTTTTATTCTCTATAATCAAGCCATTATAATTTTACGGTATTACCTGTGTTAGCCATTATCCGCTGTATTGCAATTTTCATATATTTTGTATTAGTGAACCTAGGTATTATTTTGGTGTGCTTAATACGGCCTTTTCACAGAAATAATTTGTACCTTGCCGGACAGGGGTATGCTGTTATCAGTAAGTTGCTGGGGTTAACGCTAAAGGTGCAAGCACCAGCCAATATTCGAGACGCTGGGCCGTGTGTGTATATTGCTAATCACCAAAACAGCTTCGATTTGGTGACTGTCTGCGCGGCAGCCCAACCTGGTACCGTCTGTGTGGGTAAAAAAAGTTTGATCTGGATCCCGTTACTTGGCGTGGTTTATTGGCTTTCAGGCAACATGTTTATCGATCGTAAAAATCCCCAAAAGGCTAAGCAGTCGTTACAAAAGCTGGTTGAAAAAATGCGCAAACGCCGCTTATCTGTGTGGTTTTTTCCTGAGGGGACTCGCAGTAATGGGCGCGGCTTGCTGCCTTTTAAAAAGGGCGCATTTCATATTGCCCAACAAGCGGATATTCCAATAATTATGGTGTCCGTCAGCAATTTACATAAAAAAATCAAACTAAACCGCTGGTCAAACGGTACGCTCCTGATAGACATTAGTCAGCCCATTAGTCTAGATGAAACACGCTCTTTAGACGAAAACATTGATTACTTCCAACAACAAATGAGTGATACAATTCAGGCCTTAAATACGCATGACAATTCACCATATCCCTGATTAATTGATGGGGTGGTTCAGCCAAACAAGGGGTACAAATGAGCGCACAGATAGATTCAGAATTAGCTGAATGGTACGAGTTTAACCAAGAAACGGTTGATGCCCTAATCGAAGACGGCAGTGACGCAAAACAGGCTCACACTATCGAATATCACTTTGCTGGTGCTAATTTTGACGCACTAGAAAAGGCCGCCGTCGACGCGTTTAAAGCTGGCTTTGAAGTGGGTGACGCTGAAGAACTAGAGTTAGACGATGGCGGACAAGTTTTTTGTTTTGATGCTGTAGTCGAGCGTATGTTGGATGCCGAGCTAATTAATCAAGATACTGACAAATTGTTCGCTATTGCCAACAAGCATAAGGTGCATTACGACGGCTGGGGAACCTACTTCATCGAACAAGAGTAACCCAATATTCTAGCCTATATCGATTTGGCTAAACACAATAGTCAAATACTCCAAGCGCACCTACTCTCAGTAGCAATTAATAATCGTTATTACAAATAATTTTAGATAAGGTTATTGAGAGTCATTATTGACAGTAGATGTGCAGATTTTTCATCATAAAAGCCCAATTCAAACCTATTGACTTAAATTTGTATTAAAACAGTAATTTAAGTGTCAACGAAATTACACCTTAGTTTCATCAAGTGCGTGCAAATTATTTTGCACAATAAAACCACTTGGGAACACACATGTACCAACAATCTAAACTTGCCATTAGCATTGCAGTCGCCTGTAGCTCTGCTTTTTTCTGCCCAATTAGCTTTGCTGAAAACACTGAAACCGATATGGAGTCCATTACCGTAGTCGGGAAAAGTGTGTCTTACGCAAATAACATTACATCTGAAGAGATGATTAAACAGCAAAGTAATTTAACCAGCGTGCTTGCAGTGATTGACAACTTGCCAGGCGTCTTGATCAATGAGGGAGATACCTTTGGGTCTGATGATTGGTCAACTACCGTATCTATTCGAGGCTTTCAGCTAAGCCTAGATGAGCAACAAATTGGCATTACCATAGACGGCATTGCAAATGGAAATTCTAACTATGGTGGCGGAGCTAAAGCTAATCGTTATATCGATACCGAAAACTTGGGTGGCGTCGAGGTGTCTCAAGGAACCGGTGACATAGCTTCTAGATCGAATGAAGCGTTAGGAGGTACATTGAATTTTATTACGGCTGACCCTCTAGATACAGAGCAATTGACAATGAGTTTGTCTTTAGCGGACTTTGATGGACAAAAGTTCTTTGCCCGCTACAACACAGGCGAAATATTTAAAGATACCTTCGCTTGGATCAGCGCATCAAGCAGCACCAACACTGATTGGGTCAATGGTAGTGCTGAAAATAGACGGGATCATTTGGCGGCTAAAGTCATAAGTATGGTTGGAGATACTCAAGTAACGGCTTATGCATCTTGGGATGATACTCACGAGGATAACTATCAACGAGTTAGTCTAGCTGGCTTCGAACAAAACCCAGAGTCAGATGGATTGTTGGGAGAATGGACTGGCATTCCTTTTATTGATCAAGTATATCGCCGAGGCTGGTCTACTCTGAGAGAAAACGTATTCGCCTACATTGCGGCAAGCCACAACCTAGACAATTTAGAACTGAAAGGAAATCTTTACTATCACAAAAATGAAGGTCGGGGTGATTGGGTGCCACCTTATATTGTTGATGTGCGTAACGATGGTCTAAATCAACCTCACTCGGAATTGATTTCTGGGCGCACTGTATTTGGCGGCGACATTCTTGGCCAGATTGGCTACGTGGACAGAAACGGCGTGTCTTTACCCGTTGGCAATCGGTCAACGTGTGCGTCACTGACTTTCCCCTATGGCGGCACCCAAAATGATGACCCTTCAACCGCCGAAGATGAATCTAGTGGTTTACTGTTTGACCCAAATTGCTTCGAAGATGGGGCTGTTCCAGTGGGCTCATATCGCCACACCCACTACGAAAAAGAGCGGGTAGGCTTAAATATAGATTTTGCCTGGGAAGTTAACATCTCTGACATGCAAAATACCCTGCGCGGTGGCGTGTGGTACGAAGACTATAACCGCCAAGAATCTCGTGATTGGCATAAAATAATCGACTCTCGATCAAGTGCAGAGTTTGATCACGTGCCTTATTGGGTGCAGTACGACCGAACTTTCCCTGTCACTACTACTATGATGTACCTGCAAAATGAATTAGACGCAGGTTTTGCAAATATTCGGTTCGGTGTGAAGCAGTTCTTGGTAGATCTTGATCGTCAAGACAACTTCAATGCTAACAATGGTGCGTCTGTTTCTTCTGATTCTGATCTACTATTGACTGCTGGTGTAGTCATTCCAATGCCTGTAGAGGGCTTAGAGTGGTTTGCTGGCTATGCTGAGAACTTTGCAGCCATCAAAGATACTGTGCTTGAGCGAGATGCCTCGACCTTGGATCAAGTGGAGCCAGAAACCGCTGAAAATATTGACTTGGGTTTACGCTACAACGGACAGAAGGTAAGTTTAAGTCTGACTTACTACTCAATCGACTTTGAAAATAGACTAACTTTCATTGCGCCGGACTCACCTGCTGGTATTGATTTTCTGATTGGTACTAACGGTAGCTATATCAACGTGGGGGGAATCGAATCATCTGGTATCGAAGCCTCTATATCTGCAAACCTTCACGATTATGTCTCTATATATGGTGCGTTTACCCACAACGACTCTGAATACAAAGACGGCTCATTAGATTTCCCTGCGGGCAATACCGTATTTGGTTCAGTTGAAAATATGGCGGTAGTATCATTCGACTGGCAAAAAGATACACGTTTTGCTGGAGTGTCAAGCAAATGGGTTGATGACAGATTTATCGACGCAGCCAATACGCAAGTAGCGAAAGGTTATCTGGTCACTGACCTTTACGCGGGTGTATCAATTGATGCGCCTATTAGTGGTGTGCAAAATTTAGAGCTGCGGTTTACCGTAAACAATCTGTTTGACAAGCAGTATTTAGCTGGTATTGCTGGTCAGTCTGCTTGGATTGGTGCACCCAGAACGGCGGCGTTTAATTTAACTGGCCATTTCTAAATTAACGATATTGCATCAGTTGCGTAGCAAAATCATAAGTCGGTTGGCGAGCACTTGCTCTCGCCAATCGACTTTTTTGAAAAGGGGCGTTGAGTGATGAAAACAGTAAGCTCAAAACACAGTCTTGTTATGTTGGTGTTGCTATGTTTGATGGGACTAAGTCGTCACACTTGTGCAGCAGATAACCTATTGTTAGTGACGATCGACGGCCTACGTTGGCAAGAGGTTTTTCGAGGATACCAAGATGATATTCTTAATTTAGTTGAACAAGATACCCAGAAAATGGAGTTAGTAAAGGCATTTTCGGGGGATTCGAAATATCAGAAACGGAAAAATTTGATGCCCTTTTTATGGGGCTCTGTAGCAAATGAAGGGGTGATAATCGGCAATAGAGATTTGGGTTCAAAAATGCGGGTCAGTAATCAGTATTGGTTTTCATACCCAGGATACAATGAGATTTTAACTGGGCGAGCCGACCCCAAAATTGCTTCTAACCAAGATATTCCCAACCCCAATGTGACTTTTATTGAATGGTTGAATCATCTCCCAGAATACGAACAAGGTGTTGCAGTATTTGGCAGTTGGGATGTCTTTCCATTTATTGTAAACCGCCAGCGAAGTAAGCTTGTTGTGAATGCTGGCTTTGAATCAGCAAACTGGAAGCCTCTAAGCCAAAAGGCCCAGTGGTTAAATCACTTGCAAAAACGTATCCCTAGCCCTTGGCACAATGTGCGGTTAGATGCGTTCACAGCGGGTTTTGCTTCTGAGTACATTCAGCAGCATCGTCCAAAGATCATTTACTTAGCATTAGGTGAAACCGACGACTTTGCACATCAAGGCAATTACCCTGAATACTTAAAAGGGGCTTACCGCAGCGATCAAATTATCGCTGACTTGTGGGGGCAGTTGCAGACCATTCCCGAGTATAAAAATAATACTAACTTAGTCATTACAGTTGATCATGGTAGAGGTCAGGATGCAACAAGTTGGCAGCATCATGCCAGTCCAAGAGCTGTGCAAGGTTATCTGAAAAAGTTAGCTAGTTATCAAAAGGGAATTATCGGTGCCGAACAAGTATGGTTGGCCGCCATGGGGCCTGATATCAAGTCTCTGGGAGAGATGAGTCAAGGACAGGATTTTCAACTGGATCAGGTAGCAGCGACATGTTTGCAGGCGTTAAATATCGAGCCAACTCACTTCGCACGCAATATTGGGCCAGCACTTCCCATAGTTAACCTGTTAAATTGATCGTTTTTAGGTGTAATTAGTAATGTGTAAAATATTGGGCGTTTTGGTTGTTTTGTGGATCCTCCCTGCTTTGGGTCAAGACTCAAATGAGCAGATTCAAAGAGTGAGGCTTTTGTTTGGTTCTTGTTTACATCAAGATAAACCACAGCCTATTTGGCAGGCAATGATTGAACACAATCCTGATGTTTTAGTTTTGTTAGGCGATAACGTTTATGGTGACACCGAAGATATGAAATTGCTGGCCAGCAAATATGAGCAGCAATGGCAACAGCCCGGTATGCAAAAAATTTTGGCTAAAACGGCTTTAGTCGGAGTATGGGATGATCATGATTATGGACAAAATGATGCGGGTTTAGAATATCCGCAAAAAGAAGCCTCTAGGCAGATACTCTTGGACTATTTTAAAGTGCCAAAGAATAGTCCAAGACGTTCCAGACCTGATGGCATTTATACCAGTCAAATCATAGAGAGGCATGGGCTGACGATCCAACTTATTTTGCCCGATTTACGCTGGAACAGGACGCCTCTTACCTCTGTATCTCAAGCTACATATTTATCAGAAAAAGCCGGCCAAAATCTCGGACCTTATCTTCCTAATTTGAGTGCAGAGGCGTCTTTACTAGGTGAGAAGCAATGGCGGTGGGTAGAGCAACAGTTTAAAATACCTGCAGATGTAAGAATTTTTGCAAGTAGCATCCAAGTGTTACCCGAATTTTCTGGTTGGGAATCTTGGGCTAATTTTCCACGGGAGCGGCAAAGGCTTATAGGGTTACTCGATAAGCATAAGGTACATAATTTGGTTATGGTCAGTGGTGATACTCATTGGAGCGAAATGTCTCGAATTACAAGAGCCAATGGGCACGAGCTTTGGGAAATGACTAGCTCAGGGTTGACTGAGGAGTGGAAAGCAGTCAGCCCTAATAAACACAGAGTGGGGGCGAGTTATAGCCGAGCTAATTTTGGTGTCATGGATATTCAAATCGAAGGCGAATTGGTGATCAATATGGCCATTAAAGACGTCCAGGGAAACCTTAAGCTGAATCAAAAAATCAGATTGGCCGATTTTTAACGGTAATGTAATACAAGCCTATCAAGGATTTGCAAAGGGACGAATGAGCTGATAAAAGATATGTTCAATGGTTTTTGAGGGGGCTCAACATGAAATTTATTCTTAGTTGCTTAGTTGGGTTATGGGTAACGAGTTCTGTGGTTGCAAAAACGCCTCCTGCTGTGACCATCCCTTATTCTCAAGTGCACAACTTGTACTCAAAGAGCGTGAAGCAAGACTATGAGTTACACATTAGGTTGCCCGTAGGCTATGGGGAAACCAAGCAAACTTATCCGGTCTTTTATTTTTTAGACTCCCAATGGGATTTTCCTCTGTATTCGGCTATTGCTGGGCAATCATATTTTGATGGATTCATTCCGCAAATGATCTTGGTTGGTATTACTTGGGGGGGCGAGAACGCTGATCCAAATGTGTTGAGGGTACGCGACTTTACCCCTAGTCCTGCTTCTCCATCGGGTAAAACCGGCGGTGCCAAAAACTTTTTAACTTTTCTCCAAAAGGAATTAATCCCGTATATCGATGCTAATTTTAATACTAGCCAGCAACGAATATTGAGTGGTAGCTCATTAGGTGGTTTGTTTACCCTTTATACCCTATTTACTCAGCCTGAATTGTTTACAGGCTACTTACCGACTGCTCCAGTGGTCGGCTGGGATAACTGGGCCTTGTCTAACCTTAAGGATGGGTTTGGTGAGAAATTAAATGCTCTTCCTAGGGTTGTCCGCATGTATGGGGCCATAGGTGAACATGATGCACTAGCAAAAGATTTTGCTTTGTTTCAGTCTATGTTCGATAACAGTCCATTTACAGGATTAGACAGCCGTTTGGAGGTTATTCCTGGGGTGGGCCATGCAAGCCTGAAAGCCACTGCGGCCTCTCTGGGATTGCATTATTTGTTTAGAAGGCCCAAGTTTATTCACGACCAAGAGCAGATGAAACCGTATCTTGGTCACTACCGTCATGGTAATGAAAAATTGTTTGTGGCGCTAAAAGAGGGGCAGTTAGTGGTGACCTATCAAGGTAAAAGGCACAATTTACTCGCTCACGCAAAAGGGGCGTTTCACAAGCACGGCGAATATTTTGAAGTGTCTTTTGAGCAATCAGATAGCCTAATACTGAAGACTTTTTTCGATACCCTTGAATTTAATCGAGTGTACTAATGACAAGATTATCCCGAAGTGCAGATTTAACCTTTGCTAAGTATCAAGCGTTAGGTAACGATTATATTGTGGTAACTCCTGATATGGGAGAACTGACTCATGCTCAAATTACCGCTCTGTGTCATAGGCATTATGGCATAGGATCTGATGGTATTTTGTTCGGACCCGAAACTAGTGAGTGTTGCGATTTCAAACTTCGAATTTTCAACCCTGACGGCAGTGAAGCTGAAAAAAGCGGCAATGGATTACGTATTTTTGCTCGCTATTTATGGGATCAAAAGTTAGTCGGCGGATCAAGCTTTAGCATAGAAACTAAAGGTGGCAGAGTAGAGGCTAAAGTGCATGATTCCGGACAAGTCGTGACTGTTGATATGGGGCAAGTTAGGTTTACTCATGGCACTGATCATAATCGGCCATTGACTGAAGAAACCATAGTCGCAGGTGATAAATCTTTTGTCGGTTATCGAGCGAGCGTAGGCAACCCGCATTTTGTGATCCCCGTAACCCACGCTCATCCTGATTTGGCGTTAACGTATGGCCCTTTGATTGAGAAACACTCTGTTTTTAGTCAGGGGACCAATGTGCAATTTGTGCAACCTATTGATAAAAATAAGATTAGCATTCAAATTTGGGAGCGCGGGGCAGGCTACACCTTAGCATCGGGTAGTAGCAGCAGTGCAGCTGCTGGGGTTGCTCATCAATTGGGCTGGTGTGAACCAAAACTACAAGTGTTAATGCCTGGCGGCACAATTGATATCCAAATAGACCCAAATAGGCAGATAAAAATGACCGGTGGCGTTGGCTTTATCGGCCAAGGCGTCTTTGCAGAAGAAGCAATAAATCATTATATTTCATGCGGTTAATTAATTTTAACTATGGGTTTATGGTCTAACTTATTTTTTACATGTTTAGCAATTTTCTCGATTAATTCCAACATTAACGCTAACATTCACATCGCTAATATCATTATTAATAAAGGGAAAACTGTGAAACGTAATCAAGCAAAAACCTTGCTAATGACAGGTGTGGCGATTGCCCTTTCTGCATGTGGCGCGACTCAAAAAGCCGAAACCGCATTAGCGGTCAATAATCACTCACTACCTTGGCCTAGCGAAAACGTTGAGTTTTGTGCTGCAAACCTTGACAAAGCAGCCATGCAGTTAGACGACTTTAGAAAAGCCTACACCAACCCGAAAGAAATCCCCACTGCCTTTACCGATGGCAAGACCAAATTTACTACGCCTATGGGCTGGACAAGTGGCTTTGTTGCTGGGAGTTTCTGGTATGTTTACGAGCACACCCAAGATCCAACATGGTTAAACACATCTCTTGATTGGACATACGCACTCGAAGATATGCGTTTCAATCGCAGAACCCATGATATCGGTTTTATTATGTCTAGTAGTTACGGACATGGTTTACGCTTAACCAATAATCAAGATTATCAGCCAATCCTAGTTGATGCAGCAGATACTCTGATGGAGCGTTATAACCCAAATATAGGCGTCACTTTCTCTTGGAGCTGGGGTACGTGGGAATTTCCAGTAATCATAGATAATATGATGAACCTTGAACTATTATTTAATGCTTCATTGGCAACAGGTGATAAAAAGTATCATGATGCAGCAGTGAGCCATGCTACTGTGACTATGGAGCACCATTTCCGTCCAGATCATAGCTCATACCATTTGGTTAATTATGATCGCGCCACTGGCCTACCTAATAGCAAGCAAACGTTCCAAGGTATTGCTGACGATTCGTCTTGGTCTCGCGGTCAATCATGGGGAGCTTACGGTTACACTATGGTGTATCGCTTTACCCAAGATGAGAAGTTCTTAGCACACGCAAAAAATACCGTTAATTACTTACTGACTCACAAAAACATGCCGGAAGATTTAGTGCCTTACTTTGATTACGATGCACCTGATGACCCCGCTATTGTAAACTACCGTGATTCGTCGGCTGCGTCTTTGTTAGCCAGCGCGTTACTTGAACTATCGGGCTACGTAGACGTTGAAGAAGCTAAGCGCTATCGCGAAGCTGCAATGAAAATTATTAAGAGTTTATCTTCACCTGAGTACTTGGCGTCTAAAGGCGAAAATGGGCATTTCTTGTTAAAACAAGCAACCGGTCATTATCCTGCCAATTTAGATTTGAATTCGGCCCTTAACTATGGCGATTACTACTACCTCGAAGCCTTGCATCGTTGTAAAAGTATGTAGCCTCAAGGGCTAAAAAATACAGTCTGATGTTTTGACTGAAAACAAAAAAACCAGCAAACATTGCTGGTTTTTTTATGGCTAGTTTTACTTATGGTATTAATCGTTCACAGCATGGCTTATACAGATTGGTATTGTAACCCTTGTTGGCAAAAGCCTGCTTAATCTGATGTGACGCTTAATTAATGGTTTTTACTCCTTGCGTATCACCTACTAAAACGATATCGGCTCCTCGGGCGGCAAATAGGCCGTTCGTAACAACGCCTACTATGCTGTTAAGCTGTTGCTCTAGCTCGACCGGATTCAATATTTTCAGATTGTGCACATCTAAGATCACATTACCATTATCGGTCACTACGCCTTGACGATACTCAGGATCGCCGCCCAGTTTTACTATTTCTCTAGCAACATACGAGCGCGCCATAGGAATGACTTCTACGGGTAAAGGGAAGTCACCTAACACACCGACTTGCTTGCTGTCGTCGATAATACAAATAAACTTATCGGCTACAGCGGCAACAATTTTTTCTCGGGTCAGGGCTGCACCTCCGCCCTTAATCATGTGTTTGTGCTCAGTAATTTCGTCTGCACCGTCTACGTAAATATCTAATTTATCGACTGAGTTTAGGTCGAATACCTCTATATCTAAGGCTTTTAAGCGTTTGGTTGAGTCTTCTGAGCTAGACACTGCACCGACTATATCGTCTTTTATCTTGTCTAACGCATTAATAAAGTGAACTACTGTCGAGCCAGTGCCTACACCCACAATACTGTTAGGTTTTACATACTGAATCGCAGCGAGGGCGGCAGCTTTTTTCTTATCGTCTTGAGTCATGGCTGAGTGTGCTTAGAAAAATTGTGGCGCTATTGTAATGCCAATCTTTTTTAAAGCAAAGACACTCTCTTAGTCAAGATGTTAAATGGATCTGAGATTGTTGCGAATAGTGCTTGGTGTTTCGTAAATAACTGCCGATAATCTTTTATAAGATAGCAAGTTATAAGATAGCAAGTTATAAGGTACCAAGGCACATATTCGTCCCCTAAGTTTAAGTGTAAGGGAATATGTGCGATTAAATTATGTTGGTGTAGGCGTACTGTTTTATCAGTTTTGAGACCGCCGCACTGCGAAGCAAGGTAAAAAGGACTGTTATGCAGCAAACCAATTCGTCTCTAACCTTTACCCAAGCCGCCTTTTCATCGGCTTTGGTCAAGCGCTCTATTATTACTACTCTGTTAGTGGGGACAGTGTTAAACCTAATTAATCAAGGCCATGTGTTATGGAGTGACACTGAGTTAGTTTGGTCTACATTCCTTTTGACTTTTATGGTGCCTTACTGCGTATCAACCTATTCGGGGGCGCGTTCTGCAATGCAGTTTGCAAAGGCTAAGCAGGAAAGTGAGGCCCAAGCTAAACCTGCCGAAGATTACCGCCAACCTCTTTCCTTACTAAGCGAATTAACCGCTACTGTGACTCAAAATGCTACAAACGTGAATAAGGCCTCGAGCCAGCGTGTAGCGTTTGTCGAAGAGGTAGCCAATACAGCCGAACATGCCAGTGCGACAACCAAAGAATTGATTGAAGTAACTGCGGGCAACGAACAGCAATTAATCTTAATGAATCAGTCGTTTTCAGAAGTGTGCAGTCATATAGATGCTTTAGGTCAGCAAGTTGGCGAAGCAACCCATGCCTCGAAAGACTTAGGCGAAGAAATTAAGAATTTTTTGTCTGAATTCGATGCTATTGCACAATTAGCTAGCGGTATTACTTCGACTGCTGAGCAAACTAATTTGCTTGCGCTAAATGCAGCCATAGAGGCGGCAAGGGCAGGAGAGGCTGGGAGAGGCTTTGCTGTAGTCGCCGACGAAGTGAAAAATCTGGCCCAAGTGACCAAAGATAACGCTACTCAAATTGATCAAAAGCTACATACTCTGAGTCAGTATCAGGCGTCTTTAGATAAAGCATTGCAGTCTTTAAACTCGATAATGCAAAAAGCCCAGAGTTCGACCAGTGATAGTGCCAGCACCATGCAAGCGTCAACGCGCGATGTTAATCATGCGGCTTCTGAGGTGAAAAGTGGTTTTGAGCAGGTCAAGCAAACGTTGCTCGAAGAAGGAGAAAAGCTAGATGCCTTGACCTCAAACGTTGCCATCTTGGCCGAAGATACCAAAAAAGCGGTAGTGGGTTCGGCCAAAAATATGCAACTGGGCCAGCAAGCAACCGATTTAGTTAGTAGCTTAAGTAAACAGTTACTAGATGATTAGAAGGGAGCCTCAAGCCATTGTCGGTCGGTCGCAATAGCTGAAATAGGCACATCCCAACTACTGACGGGTAATGATTCAGCTTGTTGGCAATTGTGAGCTAGGCCAACGAGTCGGGTGTTTGACGAGTTCTTAAGGTCAGCGAGTGTGCGGTCATAGTATCCACCGCCCATTCCCATACGATTGCCATTAGCATCAAAGGCAACTAAAGGTGTAAAAATTAGTTCAATGTCAGCAACGGCTACGACTTTTTTTGCTTGGTATTCCGGCTCGGAAATACCGTACTTATTGGCGATCATTGGTGTATTTCGCTCATAAGGCATAAAGCACAAATGCCCAGCCCTAACAGGATCTAAGATAGGCAGTAATACCTGTATTTGCCGCTGCCAACAATATTCAATGATATAGCTTGGGTCGAGTTCCCCATCATTTGCCAAATAACAAGCCATTGTATGAATTGAGTCAAATACCTTCTCTTTTTGGCAAATGGTCAAGCATTGCTGAGCTGCGTGAACTTGCGCTTCGGTTGTTAAAGCTTGGCGTAGTTGCCGATAGTGATTGCGAACAACAGAGCGGGAGTTTTGTGTCGGCGAAGTAATGGGTGAACTCATGGTAAATAATAAACTGTGATCGTAACAGGCCTGCAATGGTAGCAGGACGCGGAGTAAAGCGCATTGCCTATGGGCGTTGGTTATTTTGAGTTAGGTATTAATCGATAAAAGCGCCTGTTTGCGGCCTATGGAATTGGGCATGCAAACAGGGCTTAAAATACGGCGCTAAAGGGCGTAGGTGTCTATGTATAGCTGTGTTAGCTGTTGATTATTGACCTTGGTTGCGACTTTTATGGTTTGCGCTTCTAACCAATCTGGACTCGCCGTTGTGTTAGGCAGAGCAATTGACGTTTGGCCTTGATTTAAAGGATCGGTTGATACCCGAGCATGGCCTGTTTTTAGCTCAAACAAGCTGGGCTCAATCAAGTGAGCAAGGGGCATGGCATCGTGGAAATAACATACGTCTTGCTCTTCATTTTGAGAATAAAACTGGGTATAGAATTGTGCCGCGTCGTGTACAAAACCACCTAGACTAGGATTGACCGATTTTAGTTGAGTTAAAAAGTCTGGGCTAAACGGGCAAGCATAGGTTACATCTAAGCCAAACATGGTCAGCTCCCAATCTGCGGCAAAGACGATTTCTGCGGCGTAAGCATCGTTCCAGATATTGGCTTCGGCAACTGGGGTAACGTTCCCACCTACAAATGCAGCACCGCCCATGATTGACACCCCTTTGATCAATTTAGGCAAGTCAGGTTCGAGTCTTAATGCTAAGGCTAGATTGCCCAAGGGACCGATTGCCACTAGGGTAATTTCTCCAGGATACTGACGCGCCATATCAACAATAAACTGCGCAGAACTTCTTGGATCGGGTTCGCCTTTTGCCGCTGGATAGTCAATATTTCCAAAGCCATCATCGCCATGTACAAAGTGAGCATAAGTCGACTCGGGGCCAACCCATGGCCGAGCAACCCCTTTACAAACCGGAATCGACTGCTTGGCTAGATCACATAAGGTGATGGCGTTTTTAGCAGCCATATCGACAGGAACGTTACCAAATACTGTGGTGAGTCCTAGAACGTCAATTTCTGGGTGTTGAAAAGCAAAAAAGATGGCCATTGCATCGTCTATGCCGGGATCTGTGTCGAGTATTATTTTGTGGCTCATAAATTATGTCCTGTATAGCGGGTTAGTTATGGTTTGCTAAGAATCGTTCAACGTCGGATTTTGCAGGGATGGATTGCGCTGCCCCCTGTTTGGTCACGGCTAAGGCAGACGCGGCACACGCTCGCTTTAACGCTTGCTCAGCATCTGAGTGTTGTGAATACGCAGCTAAAAAATACCCAATAAAGGTATCACCAGCCGCTGTAGTATCAACGGCTTCAACGTTAAATGCGCTAACATTCAATGTTTGTTGGTGCCTAAGCATACGTACACCTGCCTTACCCATAGTAATAATCACTTCGAGTTCGGGCCACTTGCTCCTAAAATACTGCTCCATTTTATCTAGGTCACTCTGGCCTGATAGTTCTTGGGCTTCAACTTCGTTGACGATAAGTAACGATAGGCAGTCTAAAGGCAAGTCTTTTATCGCGCTGGTCATAGGCGCTGGATTGAATGCGATTTTTAACTGTTTAGCTTTGCATGTTGTTAGTACTTGCTCAACGCAACTGGTTTCATTTTGGGTCAGCACCCAATCACTAGGCTTCGCCGAGGCTAGTGCTTGGCTAATGTCATCAGACGAAATCGTTTGATTAGCCCCTCCGAACAATACAATGGCATTTTCTCCGGAAGGCGTGACTTGAATAATTGCATGGCCCGATGGCTCATCGGTGCACTCTAAGTGTTTACAATCGACCCCAAATCTAATCAAGGCTTGCTTATAGTCTGCGTCAGACTTACTGAGTTTTCCTACATGAAATGCATCGGCTCCAGCTTGCGCCAGAGCAATAGATTGGTTCGCGCCTTTTCCTCCCAATAACTGTTGGTAGCCGTTTGAAGATAAAGTTTCGCCAGGTTGGACAAAATGTTCAACTTGATACACGTGATCAATATTAATTGAGCCAACATTAAAAATCGCCATAGACCCATGCCTAGATAAATAAATATGTGGGCTTAGTCTAGCTGATAAATGCCTGATGTAAAACAGACCATTTGGTCAAGATTTGATGTGTTGAAACTTTGTTAGAGATGATTAGGGTGTGTTTATGAAAACAATCGGGTGAAGCGAGTAAATAGTCCGCGCTTTTCTTGATAAGGAGCAGAATTGGTTAGAAATACTCTAACAGAGACGGTTGCTCCATGTCCCCATGGCCACCAAGCCACCATTATATTTGGTCTTTCGTGTTCAGATTCAGCTAAGAGTTGCTGATTTTTGATTAATTTAGCAAAGGAGCCTGCATAGTGCTTTATTTGAGGTGACGCTTTTTTGATAGTTTTTGCATTCCAGCTAACGGGTAATACTTGCTTGAGGGCAAACATTACTTGGTCTTGTTTATCTACAGAAAATTCGGCCAGCATGACTTTATGAAATTCATCATACTTCCATTTAACTAAAGGTGATAAAGCTTCTATTACCTGTTTTCCTTGTTGAGATATGTTCTCTTGATGACTCATACCGCGTTCTCTTAATCCTGAATAATAGGGTGTTTCCCAAAATGCCGCTGTCTAGTGTTCGCCCGTGAACCGAAAGTTCAGGGCGGAAGTATCATCACTACCTTAGGCGTCTTGATACGAGCCAAGCTTGCACAATAGTAGTGGAATCAACTTCCTAGGTAAAAAGCATCGGCCAGGGACATTACTAAACTGGCAAGCATTTCAGGAAACATAGATAAACTGTTTGATAGACCTCAAACTCGTGAGCATTATAAACGTTATGAGAGAGCTTATACTAGGGCCTGTTAGTGTTTTATATAGTAAACTTATTCTAAATTTTTATTAAACGGTATAGACGGGTAAGTTTTGATCGCTAACATCAGATTTTGCCGTTTGGTATCAATCCGTTACAGTGGTAGCATGCCGATATATTTTAAAGTGGTTGAGATTTTCAGTGAATACTTCAGATAACTTGTTCGATGAATTGACATCGCTACTAGAGCGAAACGATATTTTAACTAGTGCCGCCGAAGTCCAAGGCATGATGTGTGGCATGTTAGGTGGGGGAATGCCCCTAGAGTGCAGAGATTGGATGGAACCGTTAGCCGATTTCATTAATCAGGGCGAAGCCTTCAATAAGGAAGTCCAAGACGCATTTAATAAATTTTACGAAAATACCTGCCAGCAATTGGTCGAAAGCGACTTTTCATTAAGTTTGTGTTTGCCTGATGACTCTGCGCCGATTAATGACCGTGGCCAAGCATTACTGACTTGGGTGCAAGGGTTTTTACTTGGATTTGGATTACATCAGGCTGATCTCACGGGCTGCTCAGCTGACGTAAAAGAAGCCCTTGAAGATTTTTCTGAAATCTCGCGTATGGATGAAGAAATGCAAGAAGATGAAGAATCTGAGCAAGCTTTATTCGAAGTTATCGAGTATGTAAGAATGACAGCCATGCTTTGCTTTAACGAGCTAGGCAAGTCTGCAGAGCAACAACAGGGTGAACCGAAAACGGTTCATTAGCCTTAAATATAGGGTAAATAAGTATAATCCATGCAAATTTCAGACAGTGAATTTCAGGCGCGACGTTCCGCTCTACTCAAGCAAATGCAACCCGACAGCATTGCTTTAATTCCTGCTGCACAGCTAGTAACGCGTAGCCGAGATACAGAGTTTCCGTTTCGTCAAGACAGTTACTTTCAATATATGTGTGGTTTTCCCGAGCCAGATGCATGCTTGGTGTTGTCTAACCATGGGCGGTATAACCAAAAATTGAGCGTGTTATTTTGTTTAGCCAAAGATCCCGTTGCTGAGGTTTGGCAAGGCAGACGTATTGGTCCTGAGCAAGCGACTGATAAATTTTCTATTGATTTGGCTTTACCATTAGACGAGATGTCCGGCGAATTAATTGACTTGGTCGATGGCCATCAACATTTGTATTTTGCCACAGGGCATAGCCAAGCTGCCGATGAATTGGTCGAACAGGTTATGACTAGTTTGCGAGGAGCCCCAAAACAAACTAAACAAGCTCCGACCTCGGTAGTCGATATTCGTGTAATTTTGGATGAAATGCGCCTACACAAGTCCCCTAAAGAAATTCAAATGATGCAAAAAGCGTCGGCTATTTCTGTGGCGGCTCATAGCCGAGCTATGCGCTTTTCGGGTAAATGTGCTCAAGCTAATCAACCCGTATTAGAGGCACAGCTAGAAGCTGAGATTCACCACGAATTTGCTATGCAGGGTGCCAAATATCCAGCCTATGGCACAATAGTGGGCGGAGGTGACAATGCGTGTATTTTGCATTACACCGAAAATAATCAAGTGATCAATAGTGGCGATTTGGTATTAATTGATGCTGGGTGCGAATGGCAAGGTTATGCGGCAGACATTACTCGCACCTTTCCAGTAAACGGTGTGTTTAGTCCTGAGCAAAAACAACTTTATCAGTTAGTGTTAGATGCACAACTTGCGTCTTTTAATTGGATAAAACCCGGTAATACACTCAAACAGGCAACAGACTGTGCAATTCAAGTGATTACCCAAGGATTAATTGAGCTCGGCTTATTGTCCGGCTCCTTAGAGGACAATATCGAAGAGCAGACCTATCGCGCTTTCTTTATGCATGGCTTAGGCCATTGGTTAGGCTTGGATGTGCACGATGTTGGGCAATATAAACAAGGTGGTCAAGACAGGCCCCTAAGTTCGGGCATGGTGTTGACCATTGAGCCGGGCATTTATGTCTCGCCGGATGCCGATGTTGCGCCAAAATGGCAAGGTATGGGCATACGAATCGAAGACAACTTGTTGGTAACCGATACAGGTTACGTTAATTTGACTGAATGCGTGCCTAAAACCATTGCTGAGATTGAAGGTTTAATGGCAGTCAGCTCGGAATCACATAATGGATAATTATGATGTGGTGATAGTGGGCGCCGGCATGGTTGGACTCACCCTAGCTTTGGCTCTCCAAAATTCAGGGCTCAATATAGTCGTGATTGATAAAGGTTCAGCCCCTCAGAGCTTAGGCCCTGAGCCTGAATTGCAAGTGAGTGCTTTGACCTTAGCTTCAATTAATATTATTAAAAATATTGAAGGTTGGGATGGACTAGATCATAGCCGAGTAACGCCATACACAGACATGCAAGTATGGGATCAAGACAGCTTCGCACAGATTGATTTTAGTCACAAACAAGGTGGCCACGCCTGCTTAGGCTATCTGCTAGAAAACCAAAACTTACGTCTTAGCCTTTGGCGTAGAGCCGAGCAGGCAGCAAATATTCGTTTGCTGAGCGAGCAAGCCATTAAGACTTTAGGGTTTGGCCAAACCGAATGTTTCATCACCTTAGAAAACGGAAGTAATCTGAGTACACGTTTGGTCGTGGGGGCAGATGGGCCAGAGTCTATGGTGAAGCGTCAAGCCAATTTCGCTCAGACATTTTGGGACTACGACCAGCATGGTATAGTCGCGACCATTAAGACTGATTTGCCTCATCAAGGGGTTGCGCAGCAAGTGTTCACACCCTATGGCCCGTTGGCTTTCCTACCTTTGTGGCAAGATAACCTTTGTTCTATTGTGTGGTCCCAAGATACAGATAAATCTGACGCTTTAATGGGGCTCTCAAAAGAACAGTTCGAAAAATCTTTGACTGTCGCCTTTGACGGCCGGCTTGGGCGCTGCGAATTAGTCAGCCCAGTTAAACGTTATCCACTAAAAATGCGCTACGCCAGACAATGGCTAGATGAGCGAGTGGTATTGGTGGGCGACGCTGCTCACACTATTCATCCTCTTGCTGGACAAGGCGCTAATTTGGGCTTAGTCGATGCAGCCGCCCTCGCGGAGCAAATTATAAGCTGTCATACCAAAGGCAAAGATTTTGGAATGGTCAGGCATTTGCGGCCTTACGAAAGGTGGCGTAAAACCGAAGCGGTAAAAATGATTGCTTTGATGCAAGGCTTTAAGGCGTTGTTTGCCGGTAACGTGCTACCTAAAAAGTTCATTCGAGGCGCGGGCCTTGCTGCGATGAATCGGTTAGGCATGACCAAACAAGCCATGGTCAAGCAAATGATAGGGGTAGACGGTGAGTTACCTAAACTGGCCAAATTCAGTAAAGACAAGGCACTACCTTAAGGGCGAAACGTCCTATTTAAAAAATATATTTTGCAGTCAACTGACTGCTACTCAAGGATTATTATGAAACACTTAGCTATATTAACTTTGTCTCTAACCTGCCTGACTGGCTGCTCTGTGAGTTACCCTTTGTCGAGCAAAGAACCCGCTGTAGTCAAAAAAGTCGAAAAGCATATCGAAGCAAATAAACAACTCACGCCAGAACAAAAAGCGCAGTTAGCCAAAGAGGCGAAAGAAGTTGAACGTATTAGAAAAATTAAATGCCAAGACGCTAGGCTAGATTTATTACAAGCTGAAGCCGATAAAGATATTGGAAGAATCAATCAAATTAATCAAAGATTACAAAAACAGTGTCTAGCCAAATAGGCGCCGTCGATTGTCATCGGGCATAGCGAAAAATCATGACGCCAGCGGTTAATTTACTTAAAAAGGGTAAGTACACCTTTACCCTGCACACATATCAACACGATGAAAATCATCCATCCTTTGGGTTGGAAGCGAGTGAAAAGCTCAATGTTCCCCCAGAGCGAGTTTTTAAAACCTTAGTGGTAGAAGTCAGTTCTCAACAACTGGTGGTGGCCGTATTGCCGGTGAATACACAACTAAGTATGAAGCGTGTAGCCAATGCGGTTTCTGCCAAAAAAGCTGAAATGGCTGACAAAGTAAAAGTAAAGCGTGCCACTGGATATGTGCTTGGCGGGGTGAGCCCGTTAGGACAGAAAAAGTCATTAAAGACCTTAGTAGACACAAGCGCTTCGGGCTTTGAATCAATCTTTATCAGCGCAGGGAAACGCGGCTTAGAGATCGAACTAGCTGCTACCGATTTGCTAAAGGCCACGCGGGGCGCGTTTTGTGATTTGTCTGCATGAATCTGACGTTGAGTCTTCTCCATCCATTTGGTCGATATGCTTATCTTTTCTCTCGCTTTATTGATACCTGCCTAGAAAAGGTTTTTTATGATTGAGCTATTCAATTATTCTTTAAGCTATCAAACTCTGTCATTTGTGTTTTTAGTCGCATTTTTCGTAGGTATGGCCAAAACTGGCGTACATGGAATTTCTATGTTGGCAGTGCCATTGCTAGCAGTAATATTTGGAGGTAAAGCTTCTACTGGGCTGATGCTACCTATGTTGATCATGGCTGATTTGTTTGCTGTTAAGTATTATCACAGGCATGCAAACTGGAGCTATCTTATCAAGTTATTTCCTTCAGCGGCTTGCGGAGTATTGGTTGGAACATGGTTAGGAAATCAGGTTGACGACCAAGCGTTTAGGTTATTGATGAGTGGGATCATTTTTGTCAGCTTAGGGGTTATGATTTGGATGGAAAAAGCCAACAAGCAATCCATACCCGACTACACTTGGTTCGCCTTGTTAATGGGCTTTGTTGGAGGCGTTAGTACTATGATTGGCAACTTAGCCGGGCCAATAATGGGACTGTATTTACTCAGCATGCGTTTACCCAAGAATGAATATATTGGCACCGCAGCTTGGTTCTTTTTGGTGATCAATCTATTCAAAGTGCCTTTTCATATATACAGCTGGGAAAGCATAGATACCGACTCTTTTATGCTGAATTTAATCAGCTTACCTTTTATCGCGATAGGTGCGGTGATGGGATTTTATATTGTTAAACGTATCCCTGATAAGCAGTATCGCTGGTTTGTCATTGGGATGACTTCGATTGCTGCTGTGTTTATGAATATATAATCTGAGCCCTAGTTCTGGTTCAAAAAGATTGCCTTCCTGTTATTCCCCGCATGTTTTATAAAGGATTTTCATGTCAAACTCGAATGCCCAAGAAATTACCTTATACCGATTGGCAATATGCCGATTGCTACAACAACTTCTTTGGCAAAGCCGATAAGCTTAATGCAGCCAAAACGCCATTTAGTCAATCTGTGGATTAGAGCTTAATGGTAGGCTTTTCTTGCTGGAGAGTTCAGTAAACCCTTCACGTAATTGAATGAGATCTAGGGTGGGTGATAAATCTTCTTGCTTGGCCCTAAATAAGTTAACCCAATTGATATCCTCAACACTGTGCTTAGCCCATTCCGGCACTGGCAGGGCGCGCATACCAAGAGGAAACGAACTTTGGGCATTGCAATCATAGTAAGCCACTTGGTTAGTTAAAAATAACAATTTACCCACTTCAACGTTAAGCCCTGTCATTTTCCAAGTTGCCTGATGGGCCGTGCATTGGGCGCTCTGACCCATCTTTTCAGGCCCATTGGGTAGTTGCAGTGTTTGTGAACCAGACAGCGTCAGCATCAGTAGTGCATCCCCTGATTTAATTAAACACGCAGCAGCAGACGGCGGCGCTGGCGTTTGGTCATTGGCTAATCGGCAACTCGGGTCAGAAGGGATCTCTCTGCTACATGCCACCATAATTAGCAAGAGTGCTGCAATATAAAGCTTGCGAGTTAAACAAGGTGATTGACGTATCATAGGTCCAATAAAAAACCCTCAGTAACGAGGGTTTTGTCAGTATAGTTATGCGTTCTATTATTCGTCTAAGAAGCTTTTCAGTTGTTCTGAACGGCTTGGATGACGAAGTTTTCGAAGCGCTTTAGCTTCAATTTGACGAATACGCTCACGTGTTACGTCAAACTGCTTGCCTACTTCTTCTAGGGTATGATCTGTATTCATATCAATACCAAAGCGCATTCTTAGTACTTTCGCTTCTCTTGCCGTCAGGCCTGCTAACACTTCTTGAGTCGCGTCTTTTAAGCTACCGCCAGTGGCTGAGTCTAAAGGCTGAACAATGGTACTATCTTCGATAAAGTCACCTAAGTGTGAATCTTCATCATCACCGATAGGAGTTTCCATCGAAATAGGTTCTTTCGCGATTTTGAGTACTTTACGGATCTTATCTTCTGGCATTAGCATACGTTCCGACAACTCTTCTGGTGAAGGCTCACGACCCATTTCTTGAAGCATCTGACGAGATATACGATTAAGCTTGTTGATCGTCTCTATCATGTGTACAGGAATACGTATGGTTCTTGCTTGGTCAGCGATAGAACGCGTAATCGCCTGACGGATCCACCATGTAGCATAGGTAGAAAATTTATAACCACGACGATATTCAAATTTGTCTACGGCTTTCATCAAGCCTATGTTGCCTTCTTGAATCAAATCCAAGAACTGCAAACCACGGTTGGTATACTTTTTAGCAATCGAGATAACCAAACGTAGGTTAGCTTCTACCATTTCTTTTTTGGCGCGACGGGCTTTTGCTTCGCCGATTGACATACGACGGTTAATGTCTTTTATGTCTGCGATAATTAAGCCTGTTTCGTCTTCAACGGCATTCATTTTACTGATTGCACGCTCTAGCTCTTCTTGGTGAAGCTTCATCTCGCTAGCGTAAGGCTCGTCTGAAGCAATGACTTCAAACAACCAATCTGTAGTCGTTTCATTACCCGCAAAGGCTTTGATAAAGTCTTTTTTAGGCATTTTAGCGGCAGTTACACAATGCTTCATAACTATGCGCTCTTGAACACGAATACGGTCCATCATGCCGCGCATGTTCTTAACCATGCGATCGAATTGTTTAGGTGTTAGTCTGAACTCTTTGAATATTTCACTGAGTTCATTAATCTGTTTGCGAGAGTCTTTATGCGAACGACCTTTCTTCTCGATGACCACACGTACTTTTTCGTATTGCTGACGCAAAGCTTCGAACTTTTCGCGAGCAAGTTCTGGATCAGGCCCAGTATCTTCTTCTTCCTCGTCTTCGTCGTCACTGTCATCGTCTTCATCATCTAATTCTTCTTCAGATAATTCAGAACCCACGTGAGTTGCAGTCGGCGCTACGTCTTCTTCGTTAGGATCAACAAAGCCAATAATGATATCACTTAAACGGATCTCTTCAGCTTCAAAAAGGTCCCATTGATCAAGTAGATGGGTAATCGCTTCTGGGTATTCAGCAACCGAACACTGTACTTGGTTAATGCCTTCTTCGATGCGCTTAGCAATAACAATCTCGCCTTCGCGAGTAAGTAGTTCTACTGTACCCATCTCACGCATGTACATGCGAACCGGATCGGTCGTGCGACCAATTTCACTTTCAACCGTAGCTAGGGCTTGGGCCGCAGCTTCTGCTGCTTCTTCATCGGTATCACTTTCTTGCATCAAAAGTTCATCAGAATCAGGTGCTGATTCAAATACTTTGATACCCATGTCGTTGATCATGCGAATAATATCTTCGATTTGATCAGAATCAACGATATCTTGTGGAAGGTGGTCGTTGACTTCTGCGAAGGTCAAATAACCTTGTTCTTTACCTTTAGCAATGAGGAGTTTGATCTGCGACTGCTTGCTTTGTGCCATATAACCTTACACTTCTTGAATTGATTAAAAGTCTGCGCAGCCTTTTTGGTAAAAGGTTTGCGACATAAAATTGATGCTTAGTGGGTCTATACGTTAGAGAATTAGACTGCTTTTAGCGAATACGCCAGTATAGCAGATTAAACTATGATTGGGCTAGCACCCTTTCTGTATTGGTGTATAAAAAACAGTCGTCGCCAGTATTCAAAACCTAAAAACAGACAGCAAAAATCACTCAGGTTTAATTTTGCTCTTTGATCAGCATGTTTAGCTCTTGTTTTTCTGCTTCGGTTAAGGGGTTACCTTGCCTAGATTTGGCAAATAACTCATCCATTCGTCCTTGTAAGTGCCAGTCGAGTAACTTGGTAAAACAGTCTTCGAATACCGCTTCTAAATGTTGCTCAGGATATTCCCAAGCCAACAATTTAGATAGGTGCTTTTCATGTGGATGGCCGCGAAAATGTTCAAGTACGTTAGCGGTATTGGCAGCGGGCTGCGATAGGCAATATTGATAAACCTGATTAAGCATTTCTATGCCGGGTATGGCGCTAGCAGTTAAAGGCCCGGGGTTTGCTGTAGGACAAGCACTGGCAATACTAGGTTGGTCAAGCAATACTCTTATCATCATACGTACCGGTGACAAGGTGCTTTTATTCGGGCGATTGTAGTCTAGTTTTTTCGGACCAGTGGCCTGATTCGCTTTCGCGATATCGGTTTCTAATTTAAAGCGATTTTGTTCGCCCAGATGGTTACTCAAATCAGAGAATAGGCTTTGTCGAATATTGTCGCCTAACACTTGTTCGATAAGCGGGCTAGCTTCAGACTTAAGGGCGGCTTTACCCTCGTTACTGGATATCGAATGGCGTTGCAGCAAATTATCAAAGAAAAACTTCGATAAAGGCGCGGCTTGTTCGGTAAGTTTTTGCTCAAATGCGTCTTTGCCAATTTGTCGAACTAAGGTATCGGGATCTTCACCATCAGGTAAAAATAAGAACTTCATTTGCACGCCATCTTTTAAAAAGGGCAGTGCGTTTTCGAGTGCTCGCCAGGCTGCTTCGCGTCCAGCACGGTCGCCGTCGTAGCAGCAAATAATTTCTGATGTAGCACGAAATAGCATTTGAATATGTTCTGGTGTGGTCGCTGTACCAAGGGAGGCAACTGCGTAATCAATTCCAAACTGGCCTAAGGCCACCACGTCCATATAGCCTTCTACTATCACGACTTTTGCTAAATTGCGATGCGCTTGTTTGGCCTGATAAAACCCATATAACTCGTGCCCTTTATGAAATATTCGAGTTTCTGGTGAGTTCAGGTACTTAGGGCCACCATCTTCTAATACCCGGCCGCCAAAGCCTATCACTCGGCCACGTTTGTCACGTATCGGAAACATAATTCGATCCCGAAAAAAGTCGAAGCGGCGTCTATTATCGTTTTCGGTGATCAGCTTTAACTCGAGTAGTTGTCGTTGGGCTTCGGGACTGGTGCCAAACGTTTTTAATACAGAGTCCCAATCAGGAGGGGCAAAGCCCATATCAAATGCCTTGACGATTTGTCCGCTTAAACCACGATTTTTTAAGTAGTCAATTGCCTTATCTTTTTGAGCATGAGTTTTTAGCTGCATGGCAAAGTACTTGGCGACTTTCTCCATTAACTCATAATCGTTATCTTTCTGTTGTCTTTGTTCTTTAGATAAGGGGGGAGCGGCACCTTTTTCTCTAGGTACATCAACGCTGTGATATTGAGCCAGTTCTTCTATCGCTTCTGGAAATTCTAAGCGATCAAACTCCATTAAAAATGAGATGACATTGCCATGAGCTCCGCAGCCAAAGCAATGGTAAAACTGTTTGTCTTGGCTGACAGTAAAAGACGGACTTTTTTCGCTATGAAATGGACAACAAGCTTGGTGATTACGACCCGCTTTTTTTAATGGCACGCGACTGTCTACTATTTCCACGATATCAGATCGTGCAATTAGGTCATCGATAAAATCACGGGGAATACGGCCAGACATAGTTCACATTAAGGTTGATAACAGAGCGACGTATAATGACATAAAACAGGATGAGATATCACAGCCAAAAACAAATAAACCGCAACGAGTGCGGTTTATTTAAGGGTAAGTTAACGAACTAAATTAAGCGTTTAACTTGGCTTTAATTTGGCCGCTCACTTTACCCATATCAGCTCGGCCTTGGACTTTTGGTTTTAACCAGCCCATTACTTTGCCCATGTCCTGCATACCCGCTGCATCGGTTGCCTGAATTGCTTCGGCAATCAAGGCATCTAGTGCCTCTTGATCAAGGGGTTGCGGAAGAAAATCTTGGAGTATCGCTATTTCAGCCAGTTCAACATCCACCAAATCTTGTCTGTTGGCTGTTTGAAATTGACTAGCAGCATCGTTTCTCTGCTTTACCATTTTTGTTAATAGCGCGATGACATCTGTATCGGTGAGTTCAATACGTTCATCAATTTCTCGCTGTTTAACTGCCGCCAAAGCCATACGGATTGTACCAAGACGAATTTTGTCTTTGGCGCGCATAGCGTCTTTCTGTGCATTTTTTAAATCATCTAATACAGACATGGAATGACTCAATTAAAACTAAAAAGGACGAGTGATAAAACTTCTTAAGGCGTATTTTTCAATACGCCAAAGGAGAGATACTTAGTATAGTCTGATGCGACGAGCGTTTTCGCGAGATAACTTCTTCAAAAGACGTTTTTTAGCTGCAGCTTTCTTACGCTTACGTTCCCAAGTTGGCTTTTCAAAAAATTCGCGACGACGAACTTCAGAAAGTACACCAGCTTTTTCACATGAACGTTTAAAACGACGTAATGCAACATCAAAAGGTTCGTTTTCTCTAACTTTAACGATTGGCATTAAAATCTCACCTCAAAAATAAAATATGATTATCGATCCGGTTTAAAAAGCAACCAGCTCGGTTAAAAATGGTGCGGAATTCTAATCATATCCATCAAAAATGTAAAGCCTTGTCTGCTTAAAAAGCAAATATCTTTGAATAAAAATTGGCGGTTGCCGTGCATATCCGTAAAATGCTCCCAGATAATTTTATAGGGCTTAGAAAACTTATGCGCGTTTTGGGTATTGAGACCTCATGTGACGAGACAGGTGTTGCCATTTACGATGAACAACAAGGCATCATGTCTCATCAGTTATATAGTCAAGTTAAATTGCATGCAGATTACGGTGGCGTTGTACCAGAGCTGGCCTCTCGCGACCATGTTCGCAAGCTAGTGCCGCTTATCAAAAAAGCTTTAACCGAAGCCAATTGTACCCATAAAGAGTTAGACGGCATAGCCTTTACCAAAGGGCCTGGTTTAGTTGGCGCTTTATTGGTGGGGTCATCAGTCGCCCGCAGTTTAGCCTATGCCTGGCAGTTACCTGCGGTTGGTGTTCATCATATGGAAGGCCATTTACTTGCTCCCATGTTAGACGAGCCTGCACCAGCATTTCCGTTTGTCGCACTACTGGTGTCGGGTGGTCATTCTATGATGGTCGAAGTCAAAGGCATAGGCCAATACCAAGTACTAGGTGAGTCTGTCGATGATGCAGCCGGAGAAGCGTTTGATAAAACCGCTAAATTGCTGGGGTTAGACTACCCAGGCGGCCCATTACTAGCAAAAATGGCAGAACAAGGTGAAGCAGGGCACTATGAATTTCCTCGGCCTATGACATCTAAACCCGGACTCGATTTCAGTTTTAGTGGGCTAAAAACCCATGCTGCCAATACCATTCGCCAAAGCGACGGTTCAGCCCAAGCTCACGCTAATATTGCCTATGCGTTTCAAGAAGCGGTTGTCGATACCCTAGCCATTAAATGTAAACGCGCCTTAAAGCATACTGGCTTAAAACGCTTAGTGATCGCTGGTGGTGTGAGCGCCAACAAACAATTGCGCCAACAATTAAAAGTCATGATGGACAGTATTAAAGGTGAGGTGTTTTATCCTAGATTTGAATACTGCACCGACAATGGGGCAATGATTGCCTATGCAGGGTTACAGCGTTTAAAAGCAGGTGAGCAAGAATCGTTGCAAACTAAAGCTCAACCCAGATGGTCACTAGAAGAACTCGATGCGATTTAGCTAATACTTATTTTAGCCGTGTTGGCTTAATGTTTAAAGAATGCATAAAGGCAGCTTATTTTAAGGGCTGCTTATTTCTGATTTTAGTTTCTGTCCCTTTGTATAACCTAACAATGTTTTGTCTGTGACGAAAAATAATCAACGCACTTAAAATGGCGACTGGCATGGCATAGTCGGGTCGGACTAACCAAGTGAACAAAGGTGCAAGGCTAAAAGTAATAATAGAGGCTAAAGACGAATAGCCCGAAAGTATTAATATTCCAGTCCAAGTGGCCAGCAGCAGCGAAAAGATAATCAGGCCTAAGGGTAAAACTGCACCAAAAGCGGTAGCGACGGCTTTACCCCCTTTGAATTGAAAAAATATCGGATACATATGGCCTAAACAAGCCGTAATGGCCACAAATGCTAAGTAGATGGGAGGAAGCCCTAAATAGTGGCTAGTCCAGACGGGTAGTGTGCCTTTAATCACATCAAACAATAGCACCAGTACGGCTGGAAGCTTTCCGCCTAATCTAAACACATTGGTTGCTCCGGGGTTACCCGAACCTTGTGCCCTAGGATCCCCCAACTTAAATAACCGACAGACTAATATTGCACTCGAAATCGAGCCTATTAAATAGGCCAATACGAACATCAAAATTGTCAGTGCTGTCATCTAGGCTGCTCTTAGTATAAGGTTACCCAAAGCGATAACGACATTGTTAGGCGCAATCAGAATGGGTACAATTGACCCAGAATATAACAATCCCCCCAAAAAAACAGCACGGATCTTCAATGGACAAAATATATATCGAGGGGCTAGAAGTCTCATCCTTGATTGGCGTGTACGCATGGGAGCGTGAAAACAACCAGCGCTTATTGGTTGATTTAGCGCTTCAAGCTGACTTATCTCGTGCCGCGTTATCTGACAATGTAGAAGATACCCTGAATTACGCAGAGATCTCCGCTAAGGTGATTGCGGTTGCTGCCGACAGCCGTTTTAAATTAATTGAGGCCTTGGCCAGTCATATACTTAATACCGTGCTTGAGGCGTTTCCTGCCGTAAAAGTCGCTACAATTAAACTCAGTAAACCTGATATTTTAGCCAATGCGAATAACGTCGCGGTTGAATTTAGCAAAGGGCGAGATGTGTGAGTAGTTCGAGTTCGCATACTATTTATATCAGCGTAGGTAGCAATATCGACAGAGACAAGCATACTCGCGCCGGATTACACGCTATGTATCAGGCGTTTGGTGAGTTGCAATTGTCTTCGGTGTTCGAAAGTGAGTCAGTTGGTTTTGAAGGCGACAATTTCTACAATTTAGTGGTAAAAGCCCATACAGATTTGAGCATAGAGCAAATCTGTAAAATCCTTAAGCAGATTGAACACGATAACAAACGTGAACGCCTTGTCGAAAAATTTGCTCCCCGCACCCTAGACCTCGACCTACTGATATACGACCAAGTCGTTACTCAGTTACCTATCGAGCTGCCAAGGGGAGAGATTTTGTACAATGCTTTTGTATTATGGCCAATGGCCGAAATAGCCAGTGATGAGCTGCACCCCGTGGTTAACCAAACATACGGGCAACTGTGGCAGTGTTACGATAAATCTCAACAATCTATATGGAAAATCCCCTTCACATGGAGCCCAGATCTTAAATGACCTTATTCGAAATTATCATACTTGCCATAATTCAAGGCATCACAGAGTTTTTACCCATCTCAAGTTCAGGTCATCTGATCTTGCCTTCTGTCCTGTTAGGCTGGAAAAACCAAGGGCTAGCATTTGATGTAGCGGTGCATGTGGGCAGTTTATTGGCAGTGATCGTGTATTTTCGCACCGAGATTATTCGTATGATAATTGCTTGGACTACCAAAGGATTCAGCAAAAATCAAAACAGTGACAGCAAGCTAGCGTGGTGGATAATTCTGGCAACCCTACCTGCCGTAGTATTTGGCTATTTGTTCAAACCTTATATTGCCGAATATGCGCGTTCAGCTCTGGTCATTGCTATTACCACAATCGGGTTTGGTTTATTGCTTTGGTATGCCGATAAGCGCGCCCCCTTAAATAAAGGCTTAGACCAAATCACTTGGAAATCCGCTTTAATCATTGGGTTTTCACAGGTGTTAGCCATGATCCCAGGTACGTCTCGTTCGGGTATCACTATGACAGCGGGATTGATCTTGGGTTTAGATCGCGAGAGCTGTGCGCGTTTTTCATTTTTATTGTCTATTCCAACCATACTCGGCGCAGGGTTACTGGTATCGTACGACTTGGTTCAGGCTAAAGAAGCCGTCGATTGGATGGCAATGGGCTTAGGCATAGCGTTTTCATTTGTTAGTGCTTACGCGTGTATTTACTTGTTTTTAGCGTGGATCTCTCGACTAGGTATGACCCCGTTTGTGATCTACCGTTTAATCTTGGGTTTTATCTTGTTAGGTGTAGTCTTTTTAGGAAGTTAAGTCATGAGCGATACGATTTTTAGCAAAATTATTAGTAAAGAAATTCCAGCAGAAATACTCTACGAAGACGAGCATGCACTGGCATTTAGTGACATTAGCCCTCAAGCACCGGTGCATTTTTTGGTTATCCCAAAAAAGCCGATTGCTACCATAAATGATATTCAGCCAGAAGATACATCCCTAGTGGGACATCTTTATTGGGTCGCGGCACAAATTGCTAAACAAAAAGGGGTTGCCGAAGACGGTTATCGAGCGGTAATGAACTGCAATGAATACGGCGGGCAAACTGTCTATCACATTCATTTACATATACTCGCTGGCAAACCTTTGGGTTGGCCTCCTTATCAATAGTGTGCAGTCTAACTAAACCTTAAATAACCTAAGAGCGGTATAAGCACAGAAAACTAAAGCCGAGTGATGTTGATACTCGGCTTTTCGTTTTAACGGTATAAGCAATCAGGCCCGCCATCAAATTCACCATAAACGACACACAGAGTTGATGCTGTGTATATTCTCGTTCAAGTACCGAAAACACAGAGCATAAGCCGAGCATGTAACAACTTATACAGATTAATGGCATTAGAAGTCATGAGTGGCTGATTCATCACTGACCCCCTTTTTTAATAAAGCCGCATTATGGGGACGTTCCTTTCCTATAAAATGATTAACCTTGTACAAAAGGGAAACAACCCGCTCCTAACCGTAAATGTGTGCCTCATACTTAGGTATAACTTCTCATGCGGAAAGTTGTACGTTTTTCATCCATACTCCTTAGTAATGAAACATTACTTACTTTTAAAACTTTAGGAATCGAATTACATGAAACTAACTATTATTGCTCTTGCCGCTACTGCTACTTTTGCCTCTGCGACAACGTTTGCTGCTAGCCCGCAGGTTGTCTTTAAGTCTGTTGTTGATAACCTTGAGTCACAGGTTTGTGTTGCGGCAGCCTCACAAGGGATTGGCGCAGCAAAGGCTTTGGTCGCTAAAAATGGATTAAACTTTGCTAATTTCACCAACAACGTGACGTGCAATGGCCGCTCTGTTATCTCGTTTTCAAAGCGTTACCAAGCGCAAGAGGCCACAGCTCAAGCGACCGCTGCACCTTCCTTAGTGAATTTAGTTGCCATTAACGATAGCGTGGAATCTAGAGTCTGTATTGATGCTTTGTCTATAGGCGAGCACAAAGCGAGAGTGAAGCACAATCTACTTGGTGATCCGATAACATGTAATAACAAGCCCATTAAACGTTTTGTTCGTGACTTAGAAAAACGCAACGTGACCTTTACTGGTTTATAAATACCCTGCTAGAAAGTTTTCAGAAAGCCGGCAAGTTTGCAACTCGCCGGCTTTTTTCATTCTAGCTGCTGTTGATCTTTGGTGTATGAATTGTGTTCACCACTTGGTGAAGCAGTCCGAGACCTGTAAACCCTTTTACATCGCGCTGCAGGTCTAGCGGGCTAAGTGAAAAACCAGCAACAAAGAGTAAAAAGCGTATAGGGAGATCCTTTCAGGCCTACTATGTGTGACATCTCAATTACCTCTGTACTCACTCATTTTGGTACGCGTATTGAGCAACCCCAGCCCATTTGCACGTTATTGTTCAAATACCCCACAACTCCCAGCAAAAACATACAGCAAAGGCTAACAGACCCTAGTCAGATTATAAAAGTGTGCTAGGATTTAGATAACGCTAAATTGAATTTCATGTAACAAGCGAGCGTTGTAAAAAATAACAAAACAAGCTTATTCATGCTAATTGTACTAAGTGGTTATGCTAATGCTGAGCGGCTTGACTCACTATTCAAAGCATAGTTCTGAGATGTCTAGTACAAGCGGGATTTTTCAAAGGAACAGGTAATAATATGGCTAGAGAAAATGCGCTTTTAACGATCTTGATAGAAAAAATAAACAGTGACACTTTGGTGTTACCAACCCTTCCCGCTGTTGCGCTCAAAGTTAGGCGGGCAGCAGATGACCCAGATATCAACTTAAACCAAATGGCCGATGTGATTGGTCACGACCCTTCTCTTAGTGCCCGTATGATCAAAATATCTAACAGCGGCTACCTAGGGCGTAGCGTTAAAGTGACCTCAACTCAGCAAGCTATTACGCGTATTGGCTTGCGTCAAATCAAAAATATTGCCACCGCTGTTGCTATGGAACAGTTGTTTGTTTCTAAAAACGACATAGTGAAAGGCTATATGGACGATATATGGGCCGAGACGGTTGATACTGTTGCATGTTCACTCGCAGCATTACAAATACATATCAAGTTAACTAAAAACCGTGCGTTAACCTTAGAATCTATGATGCTAGCTGCCTTGATTCATAATATTGGCGTGTTGCCTGTGCTAACCGAAGCAGAAAGACACGCAGAGGTATTTGCTAACCCAACCTTTATTGACTCTGCGATTGAAAAATCATCAGGCAAAATTGGTGGAATTATCATGCAAGAGTGGGGCTTTGAGCCAGAGTTTATCGAAGTGGCCTCTAACTTTAACGATATGTCTGTCACCACAGAAAAGATCTCGTATCTAGATATGGTGAGACTAGGTGCAGCTTTGTCGGGTAAACTCGATAAACAAAAAGACACAGTATTTGATGCATCTATTGAAAAAGGCATTGTCAGCGATTTATCTGAGTTATTAACCGACGAATTTGCTGAGCTACGAGATGCAGCTAAGCAAATGTTTAACTAATGCTAGACCTAGCGTATTACTTAACTATTGACCTAACCATTGGTCTAACGAGAGTATAGGTCAGTCAATAAATGAGGTTTGCTTGAGTCCTTCAGGCAAACCTCAATATTCTTTTTAACCCTGCTCATCTAGAGCAAATATTTCTCTTAGGCGCTGAGCAAATCTCACCACCTCACCCGACATCAAAGCGAAGTTAGCATCAAGTCTTGCTTCTTGCTGGTCTTTAGGAATGTCGTCATTTTGTTCTTTCACTACATCGGTGAACTTTATGCGTTTAATACTCAAGTCTTCTTGAATTAAAGCGCTAAAGGTTTCGGCCCACTCTACAGCAATCTTTTGTACAGATTTACCCGCTTCTAAGTGATAAGCCATTTCTTCGCTGTAAAGGTCTTGGTTTTTACAACGGATAATGGCGCCGTCTTCTTCTAACGCCTTTAATTCAGCTTCTTCTAATATCACCATATCTTTAGGTGCAGAATCATCTTTAAGCCAAGCTGTAAGCTCATTTTGCACCGACTGGCGAGTAATAGGCAATACGGGTAACGAACCAATGGCTTTGCGCAGCATGGCTAAAAACGCTTCGGCTTTGCCATCGGCAGAGGCATCAACTACCACTAGCTTGTCTTTGGTTGAAATAAAGCCATGGGTAAAAGAGTTTTTGGTAAAGGCTTGGGGCAATAATCTGTGCTGAATTTCTTGCTTTAAATCCTGTTGTGCTTTTTTACCTACAGGAGAGCCGGTTTCTGCTTCAATTTGTGCCACTTTGTCGGCGAGTTCGGCGTTAACGACGGCAGCAGGTAATATGCGCTCTTGCTTTTTTAAGGTGATCCAAATTCTTCCGTCAGCACCATGCACTAAGTTTTTGCCGTTAGTAAAAGGTGCGGCCCAGCCCATAGACGCTAATTCTTGGCTACCGCATGGTCTAAACCGAAAAGCATTAAGTTGCTCTTCTAAATCTTGTTCAGCAATGTCTAGGTCTTGAGTGAGAGAGTAAAGTTTTAGGTTTTTAAACCACATAAAAAGGATCCGTTGTAAGCAAAAAGTAAATGAAAAATCAGCGCCAGAGACTAACAGTAATCGGGGAGAGTGACTAGGGGCTGTTGATCTTTGGTGTATGAGTTTTGTTCAACCTCATTATTGATAGCGGGCGTGGCTATGCTACCGCTACAGAGGAATTGAAATATTGTAACTTAGCCCTTTGTCATCTGGACTAGAGACCTTAATGGTGCCATTAAGGGCTTGGGTGACTAGGTTATACATAATATGCGTACCTAAACCGCTCCCGCCTTTGCCACGTTTGGTCGTAAAAAAGGCATCAAAGTGTTGGTCTAAAGTATCTGAGTCTATGCCTTTGCCATCATCTGAGTATTGTATGAGCAGGCTGTTGTCTACTTGCTGTATGTTTATATTGATAGTGCCCTGAACAATATTTTCGAAGCCGTGGATCAAGGAGTTCATAATCATATTAGTGAATACTTGAGCTAATACACCGGGGGCGCATTGAATCACTATATTGTCGGGGCATTCAATATTAACGACATGCTTGGTTTTCTTTAGGCTAGGGGTCAGCGACTGAATTACTTCACCTAAGTACTGACTTACGTTAATTTCGCGTACGGCTTCACTGGTTTGATCAACGGCCACCTGCTTAAAGCTAGAGATTAAGTCCGACGCTCGGTTGAGGTTAGTCGTTAATAAGTGCGTAGTTTGATTAGCATCATCAATAAAAGCCGACATAGCACTGCCTGTTAAGGTTTTGTTTTCGTAGTGCTTGGCCAACTTATTTAAACGCTCTTCTAAAAAACTCGTGGCGGTAATGCTCACACCTAAAGGTGTATTCACATCGTGAGCAATGCCCGCGACTAATCCACCCAAAGAGGCCATGCGTTCAGATTCAATTAACTGATCTTTCGCCATTTGAATGGTTTCCATCGACTCAGCCAGTTCATGGTTACGATGGCGCAGCTCGTCTTCGATAAATTGACGGTTTTCGTTTTCTTGGCGCAGCTCCCGTTGATTAATTAGCAACTCATCCTTTTGTTGCTCTAAATCCAGCATAATTTTGCTAAGGGTCGCGGTCTTTTTAGCCACTTCTTCTTCGAGAGATATATTTTGCTCATCTAGCTTTTGATTAGCGTCTCGCAATTCTTTTTGCGTATCAGAAAGTTTGCTTTGAAACTCCACCATTTCGTCGATTAGGCGGTTGTAAGAGGTCTCAAGCAGTTTTAACTCGTTATTGTCAGAAATACCTAAATCGAGTTTGGACGACTCTGGATCATCCAAATGAAAATCTGAAATTTGCTGGGTAAGCTCGTTGAGGGGGCTGGTTAACATTGAGCGGAACGCACTCATAAATAAAAATACCAAAAAACCGGTTTTAATGATGGCATTACCGATTAAAAAGAAAAGCCCGACTTCTATGCGACTAAACACCACATCGACACTCGAATACAAGGTTACGTCGCCGACCAGAGACGTTCGGCCCGAAAATTCAAAGATTAACGGAAAGCTATAACCAAAGGTGCCACCGCTTAAATCTCGCACTAGGCCTTTAGTAATAGAGGTTTCTTCAATAGGCGTGGTTCTGCCTAGGTCAGCTACATAGCTCCCGTTTTCATCGCGAATTTGTACGCCTTCGATTATAGGGAGTTCCATTAGGCCAGTCGCTATCGATTTAGCCTGGGGGGTGTTTAGCTCCCAAATAGCCCGAGTTAAGCTGGTGCTAAAAGTATTTTTTAAGGTTTCCAGTTCGCCTTGAATATGACTTTTGGCATTTAAATACTCGGTAAATATTTGACCTGCTGTAACCAATAAGGTTAATACAAAGTATACGGACAAGACCCTTGCTAAAAGTTTTTTTGATAATCCCTCTCGAACGCCCGACATAGAGTTGTATCTACCTCAAATATAGACAAATATTAGATGCTAAAAGAATATGCTGATTCTCGACATAGTACAAGACACAGGCTTTTAATTATGGATAAACCAATAACTTAGCGTTTATGAAAGTTAAATGATAACTTTCATATTACTGTAATAGTTAGCCTGAATAATCGTCGGGTTTTTAAAATCAAGGGTTTACCTCAAAGGTATCACACATGGCAAAACGCATTTTAATAGTAGAAGACGAAGCTCCAATTAGAGACATGCTCAAATTTGTCCTTGAGCAGTCGGGATTCGAAGCAATTGAAGCCGAAGATTTTCAAGTTGGCCTAGACCAAATTATCGAACCTTACCCAGATTTGATCTTATTAGACTGGATGATGCCAGGTGGCTCAGGGATCCAGTTTGCTAAAAAGCTTAAGCAACAAGAATATGCCCGCGATATTCCAATTATTATGCTCACGGCCAAAGGCGAAGAAGAAGATAAAATTCGCGGATTAGAGGCCGGTGCCGACGATTACGTAACCAAACCCTTTTCGCCAAAAGAGCTGATTGCACGGGTAAAAGCGGTAATTCGACGGGTTGCGCCTACCTCGAGTGAAGATGCTATCGAATTCAAGGGCCTGAAGTTAGATCCAGTCTCCCACCGAGTCACCTCAAATGACCAGCCTATCGACATGGGACCGACCGAATTTAAATTACTGCACTTCTTTATGACCCATGCCGAGCGTGTGTATAGCCGCGAGCAATTGTTAGACAACGTTTGGGGCACTAATGTTTATGTCGAAGATCGCACTGTTGATGTGCATATTAGGCGCTTACGTAAAGCCCTCTCGGTATTTTCCCACGAAGACATGATCCAAACCGTTCGCGGCGCTGGTTACCGTTATTCAACTAAAACCTAGTTAACCAGGATTCTGGTTAGCTACACACGCCAATTGTAAACGCCATCTAAAGGACGCAGTTTTATATGTACCAAAAATATATCTGGTTAAAGAGCATCACTAGGGTGGTGTTATTTTTGGTTGGTATGGCGTTATTGGGTCACTACTTGGGTCACTTAACCCTAGGTATTATTGTTGGTGGCCTAGCTTTATTAGCGTGGCAGTATTTACGCCTTTATCGCCTTAACTATTGGTTGTGGCACAGTAAAAAAATTAGTCCGCCCTCTACCAGAGGTGTGTGGGCCAATATCTACGAAGGCGTGTATGCGTCAAAACTCAGAAATCGCGAAAAGCGCAAATCTTTGGGCGAAATTATTCGACGTTTTCGCGAAGGCACCGAAGCGCTGCCCGATGCCGCGCTAGTACTCGACGAAGAAGGCAAAATTACTTGGTGTAACCGCCTAGCCAGAATCGAATTAGGTATTCGTTGGCCTGAAGACACAGGCAGAAAAATTGAGGCCTATATTCGTGAACAGCAATTTAGTGATTTTTTAGACGCACAGGTTTACGAACAGCCCATCGAAATAAAATCTCCGGTTAATGCCAATAAAATCCTCGAAATACGGGTCGTACCCTACGAAGAAGAGCATTTAATGCTACTGGTGCGAGATGTGACGCGCCTGACTCAAATTGAAAAAATGCGTAAAGACTTTGTGGCTAACGTGTCTCACGAACTAAAAACGCCTTTGACAGTCATTAATGGCTACCTAGAGATGATCCCCGACGACGGCGAAATGCCGCCGCATATGATGAAAAAAGCCATGTCAGAGATGCGTGAGCAATCTGCGCGAATGCAAAGCTTAATCGAAGATTTACTCGCCTTGTCGCGTATCGAATCTAGCGAAGAGCACGCTTTTGAAAACCTCGTCAATGTGCCTCAGGTCTTATGGCAAATTCAAGCCGAAACCGAGGCACTCAACCGAGAAAAGCGGCATCGAATTTTCTTTGATGTGTCGCCAATTTTATATGTGTATGGCCTAGAAACCGAATTACGCAGTGCCTTTTCGAATTTAATTTTTAACGCCATTAATTACACGCCAGCTGGTGGTGTAATTCAAGTCACTTGGGGCTTTGAAGGGCAGCAAGCCAAGTTCAGCGTAAAAGACAATGGCGAAGGTATTCCAGCAAAACATGTCGAGCGCTTAACCGAGCGTTTTTACCGAGTAGACAAAGCGCGTTCGCGCACAACAGGTGGCTCGGGGTTAGGTTTATCGATTGTTAAGCATGTATTGTCTCACCATAACTCGGTATTGGTTATCGACAGCAAGGTGGGTAGAGGCACAGAGTTTAGTTGTAGGTTCTCACCCGAATTGATTTCTTTAATAGAAGATCCCCGCCCCAAAAATTTGAATTAGGGCAGGGGAGTAGCGGGCTACCTATTATACTTACTGGTATTAATGGTTAGCTTTCAGTTCATCTAACATCATTGATAACTGTTTTCGCCAATGAACCGTTTTAACACCACTGGCCTGCTCGGCAGAGGCCTTGTCTATCACAGAAAAGCTCGGTCGTTTTGCTGGGGTAGGGTATTGGCTAGCCGGAATCGCATTAACCGGAATCGCTTCATTCAACATGCCTTTTTCGATAGCCAGCTCTTGAATTGCGATGGCAAAATCATACCAAGACGCAACGCCTGCATCGGTCCAATGATACACGCCACTTACGTCTTTTTTAGCAGCAACCGCCCATAACCAAAGGGCTAAACCTTTGGCCCAAGTAGGTGTGCCAACTTGGTCGTAAACTATGCCTAACTGAGGTTTACTGCTCATTAAATTGAGCATACTTTTTACAAAGTTATTGCCGTTAGTTGAATATACCCAAGCGGTACGCACGATCACAGCCTCGGGTAAAGTCTGCATGACTGCAATATCTCCAGCCAGTTTAGAGGCTCCATATACATTAACCGGGTTGGGCTTTGTATCTGTGGCATAAGGTGTTGAGTGCGTTCCATCAAACACAAAGTCGGTAGACACATGTAATAAACGCGCGCCCACTTGCTTACACGCTTGGGCGATATTTTTAGCGCCAGTTTCGTTAACTGCATATGCCGTGTCTTGGTCAGACTCAGCCTTATCGACTGCGGTATAAGCAGCGGCATTAATCACTAAGTCGGGTTGTTGCTCGCCAATCACCCGCTCAACTTGGCTAGCTTGAGTGATATCTAATTCGTCGACAGACAAAGCTGTCAATTGCCAACCTTTAGGTAAGGTTTGCTCAAGTTCCCAAGCGAGTTGTCCGCCTTTCCCTGTCACTAAAACGTTCATCTTACATCAACCTTGTATTAATCAAATTTTGGCGCATCGGCAAACGCCATGCCTTGCGCGTCTTTTGCCGATAAGTTCGGAGCAGCACCCTCAACCAAAGGCCAGTCAATGCCAAGTTCAGGGTCATCCCATTTTATGGATATTTCAGACTGTGGGTAATAGTAATCGCTGCACTTATACACAAATTCAGCCTGCTCACTGGTCACATAAAACCCGTGTGCAAAGCCAGCAGGCACCCAAAGTTGCCGTTTGTTTTCGGCAGATAACTCTACACCAATCCACTGACCAAAGGTCGAAGATGACTTGCGTAAGTCTACCGCCACATCAAATACACTGCCCTGAGTGGCACGAACCAACTTGCCTTGGGTATGTTCGGTTTGGTAATGCAGACCCCGTAAAATACCCTGCGCCGACTTACTGTGGTTGTCTTGTACCAACTCAGGCACACCAGTATGTTGGCTAAACATATCTTGACGAAAGGTCTCCATAAAGAACCCCCGCTCATCACCAAAGACCTTGGGTTCAAAAATCAATACATCGTTTAATTTTGTTTTAATCACATTCATTGTAATCGCCTAATGTTAAACCCAGCCAACGCCCACACCATTACTTTGTAGCACGCTAATATTCTCTTCTTCTAGCTTCGCTTTCGCTTTCGCTTTTTCTATTTTTGCTTTTTCTAGCTCTTGCTTTCTCTAGCTACTATCTACTAATTACTATCCACTGCCCTTGATCTTGGATTCCAGATCAAAAGACCTCTGGAATGACGAGAGGGAGGCTGTTTTTTCTTTTCCTCTGTGACCTCCGTGTCCTCTGTGGTTCAAAGTCTTTTGCTTTTGCTTTCTCTAGCTACTATCTACTAATTACTATCCACTGCTTCAAGCTCTTGGATTCCAGATCAAAAGCCCTCTGGAATGACGAGAAGGGGACTTGTTTGTCTTTTGACTCTTTCTCGCTCCTGCCTTTTGTCTTTCTTCTTAACAATCCAAACTGTTTTTTTCTTTTCCTCTGTGACCTCCGTGTCCTCTGTGGTGCAAAGTCTTTTGCTTTTGCTCTTGCTTTTTCTATTTACTAGCCACTGCTCTTTAGCCCCTAGCTACTGCTCTTATCTGCTCTCCCCAGCTAGTTCTATTAAATATTGACCGTAGCCTGTTTTCTTCAAACTGTTGCCTTGTTCGAGTAATTGCTCAGCAGTGATCCAGCCATTGTTGAACCCAATTTCTTCTAAACAAGCGACTTTAAGACCTTGCCTATGTTCAACGGTTTGCACAAAATGCCCCGCTTCGAGAAGTGAATCATGGGTGCCCGTGTCTAACCAAGCAAAACCCCGGCCGAGCAAAGACACATTTAAGTTATTTTGCTGCATGTAGGCCACGTTAATATCGGTAATTTCTAGCTCACCACGAGGCGAAGGCTTAATGCTCTTAGCAATTTCGACTACCGAATTATCATAAAAATACAAACCCGTTACGGCATAATTTGATTTAGGATCGGCAGGTTTTTCTTCGATGCTAATGGCCTTATCATTTTCGTCAAACTCAACAACGCCAAATCGCTCTGGGTCGCTAACGTGATAACCAAATACGGTCGCGCCAGTCTCTACTTGAGTTGCGGCTTTTAGTTTGTCTGAGAAATGTTGGCCGTAGAAAATGTTGTCACCCAAGACTAAGCTGACATTATCGTCACCAATGAATTCTTCACCCAAAATAAAGGCTTGGGCTAAACCATCTGGACTAGGTTGAACCGTATAGCTGATGCTTACGCCAAACGCACTGCCGTCTCCAAGTAGCTTTTGGAAGTTGGCTTGATCTTCAGGCGTGGTAATGATCAGAATTTCTCTGATACCCGCCAACATCAAAACCGACAGCGGGTAGTAAATCATAGGCTTGTCGTAAATAGGCAGTAACTGCTTAGACGTTCCCTGTGTAATAGGGTGTAATCGAGAACCCGAACCACCCGCTAAAATAATACCTTTATAATTCGCCATATTTATTCCTTATTAAAACCTTAATTTTGTACTGTTAACCAGCCCACTGCTGGGCTAAAAAAGTAAATAGTAAATAGTAGATAGTGACTAGCTTCTATTCACTGCCCTTGCTCTTGGATTCCAGATCAAAAGACCTCTGGAATGACGAGAAGGGGACTTTACATGTCTCAGTTCTTCTCGTTTTGGCTTTTACTACTTACTATTCCCTACCTACTATCTGCTGTTTTTCCCTCTGTGGTGCAAAGTCTTTTGCTTTTATTTCTTTCTGCTTTCGCTTTGCTTTTGCTCTTTCTAGTTCCTATTTACTATTTCCTAGCCACTGCCCTTGCTCTTGGATTCCAGATCAAAAGCCCTCTGGAATGACGAGAGGGGGACTTTACATGTCTCAGTTCTTCTCGTTTTGGCTTTTACTACTTACTATTCCCTACCTACTATCTGCTGTTTTTCCCTCTGTGTTCTCCGTGTACTCTGTGGTGCAAAGCCTTTCGCTTTTTGTTTTTTGCTTTTTCTATCCACTAGCCCCTATCTACTAGCTACTGCTTTAAGCTTTTGGATTCCAGATCAAAAGCCCTCTGGAATGACGAGAGGGAGGCTGTTTTTTCTTTTCCTCTGTGACCTCCGTGTTCTCTGTGGTGCAAAGTCTTTCGCTTTTGCTCTTGCTCTTGCTTTTGCTCTTGCTTTTGCTTTTGCTTTTGCTTTTTCTAGCTCTTGCTTTCTCTAGCTACTATCTACTAATTACTATCCACTACAGCCCTTGCTCTTGGATTCCAGATCAAAAGACCTCTGGAATGACGAGAAGGGGACTTTGCATGTCTCAGTTCTTTTCGTTTTGGCTTTTACTACTTACTATTCCCTACCTACTAACTGCTGTTTTTCCCTCTGTGACCTCCGTGTCCTCTGTGGTTCAAAGTCTTTCGCTTTTCGCTTTTGCTTTTGCTTTCGCTTTTATTTTTTTCTGCTTTCGCTTTGCTTTTGCTCTTTCTAGTTCCTATTTACTATCTCCTAGCCACTGCCTTTTAGCCCCTGCCCTCAAGCCCCTAATCTATCCAATTTATAGGCTCCAGATAACACTCGTTGCCACCAGTCTTTGTTATTCAAGTACCATTCTACGGTTTTGCGAATACCCGACTCGAATGACTCTTGTGGAACCCAGCCTAATTCTTTTTGGATTTTGTCCGCGTCTATGGCGTATCTTGCGTCATGACCGGGGCGGTCTGTGACAAAGGTAATTAAGTCTTTGTAATGTTCAACGCCCTCTGGCTTGTTAGGTGCAAGTTCGTCTAATAGGTCGCAAATGGTTTCTACCACTTCCAAGTTACGTTTTTCGTTGTGCCCACCAATATTGTAGGTTTCGCCGACTTTGCCAGACTTAGCCACTTGCACTAACGCTCTGGCGTGGTCTTCTACGAATAACCAATCTCGAATTTGGCTGCCATCGCCGTATACTGGTAACGCTTTGCCAGCTAATGCATTAAGAATAATGTGCGGTACCAGTTTTTCTGGGAAGTGATACGGGCCATAGTTGTTTGAGCAGTTAGTCACCACAGTCGGTAAGCCATAGGTGCGTTGCCAAGCTCTTACCAAGTGGTCAGAACTAGCCTTACTGGCTGAGTAAGGTGAGCTAGGCGCGTAAGACGTGTCTTCGGTGAATAAGGGTAACTCAGTGCCTGCAGGGTGCTCGTTAGGGTGAGGTAAATCGCCGTACACTTCGTCTGTCGAAATATGATGAAAAATAAAGCTCTGCTTTTTGGCTTCGGGCAACCCCGCCCAATAGGCACGGCTGGCTTCTAATAAGGTATAGGTGCCAACCACATTGGTTTGAATAAATTCGCCGGGGCCATCAATAGAACGATCAACGTGGGACTCAGCGGCCAAATGCATCACAGCATCGGGCTGATGTTCGCTAAATACACGCTTTAAAGCAACGGCATCACAAATATCTACCCGCTCAAAAATATAGTGGCTGGTGTGCAAAGCTGCTGGGATAGATTCAGGATTACCCGCATAGGTTAATTTATCGAGATTAATAACTGTGTCGTCGGTCGACTCAAGTATATGCCTAACCACAGCACTGCCAATAAAGCCTGCGCCGCCTGTCACTAATAGTTTCATTGCATTCTTCCGTAAAATCAGTTTATTCGAAATCGGGTGCAAGTATGCCATGTATCAAATTAAATTTTTAGACTTACTTTTTAACTAAAACTAGTTTACTTGTTTCTACTAAGCTTAAGTTTTATCCATGTCACAATGTAATCAGAGCGAAAACTCGATTTACCTCATGTAAAAGCGAAAAATGTTAGGCTAAACACGCAATAGTTTGTATCGATGATTATTTCATAACCAGTCAATAAAGCGCCTTAGTAACTTGTTTTTTAATAAAAAATTAACAATTAGCTAAGTGTTCATCCAATAAAAGTGTAGTGAATCAGATACGTTTACGATAATCGTACTGGACGGGCCAAAAAATATTGCTGAAAAGCCAGTTTTTTGCGCAAACACAATATAAGATTGAAAAAAAGTGCGGTATTATTCGACAAACTGTGAAGAGTCATTTACGAGTATTTTGGCAATCCACAGCCCAAAGCCGTAAGATGGACGTCTCAAATCTAGCAAAGTGCACACAGAGGGAAAATGGCTAGCGACCCACAAGACATTAAGCAAGAACCAGCAGTCGAAAAACTGCTAAGCAGAATGCCCGAGCGAATTGCCAACAGTTTCTCGGCAGAGCAGCTTATTCACCTTAAAACTGCTATTGGTTCTCGCGAGTGGGGCAAGCACAAGATCGATTTTCGTGGCACCTTTCCTATTCCATTTTTTAAAAGCCGTATTTATTACGTGTTTTTGATGGGCCGAAACCACAGAAATCTCACCCGCAAAGAGCAAGTTATTTCTGCCCTCACAGTCGCGGGCTTTATTACCCTATTTGTAATCTTCTCAATATTATTTGGTTTGCTAGCGCTGTACTTATTAAAGTCGGCCCTTGGTATTAACTTATTTGAAAACTTCTCACTGGGAATTTGGACCTGGTTTAAAACATTATGGACATAATCAAGATGAAAAAAACGCTACTCAGTACACTTATCGCCGGCCTATGTATCGCGTCGCAAACCACCCACGCTCAGCAAGCTGGTTTTTTAGCTGAGGTAGATTCGCGTCTAACCTACGAAGACAATATTTTACGTGCATCGGATGCCAATGCCGAAAGCGATACTAGCTTAGTGGTCGCACCAGAGCTTACCCTTGCTGGAATAGTCGGTAAGCAGCGTTTTTCTGCAACTTATCAAGGTGAGTATGCAAAATACTTTGACAACTCAGAAGTTGATTACACAGATCACGACATTCGCTTAAGAGCGGATTTTGACCATTCTCCCAGATTAGCCTCAAGTTTTAATGTTCAATATAAAGATAAACATGAAGATTTCGGTGAGCTAGATAATATTTTTGATGGGTTCACCGAATTTAACTTATATACAGAAAAGCAAGTTAATGGTGAGTTAACCTATGGTCGCCAAGACAGCTTTGGTCAGTTGGTCCTCCGACTTGGTAAGACAGATAGAGAGTATGAAAATAACGGTCAGGAGTTCAGAAGTTACGACCGTGATTTAGCATCTCTAGCCTTTTATTATCGTATAGCCCCTCGTACTCGCTTATTAGCTGAAGTAATTCATCAAGACTTTTCATTCAACCCTGAACTTGGATTTTTGGACTTAGATAACAAATATTTAGTATATCAAGCTGGTGTGGAATGGGCGCTTACTAATCAACTCGAAGGTACTGTAAAAGTCGGTTACCAAGACCGAGATTTTAGATTAGATAATTTACGAGATGTCGATGGTTTGTCTTACGAAGCGGATTTAGAGTGGAAGCCCAATACCTTTACCGAGATAGGATTGGTTGCTAGGCGCGAGAGTATTGACTCGTCTATAGAATCGGCAGGTGGGTTTTTACGTACCACTTACGGCATTAATGTATCTCATGGGCTAACTGAGCTAACAAAGCTTAAAGGCAGTATTGGCTATAGCAAAGATGAATTAGTGTTTATTGATAATAGGGAAGATGAGCGTAGATTTATTGAAGCTGGAATAACGCACAATTTGCTATATTGGGTTGAGCTAGGCGTTAATGTTCGTCACGATAACCGAGATTCGACCCAAGTATCTGCAGAGTACGAAGTTAACAGTGTGAACCTTACTGCTAAGTTATCATTTGACTAATTTATAGGGTACGTGGAGCGAGCGATGCAAAAGTTGACAAATAGAGTATTGGGTCTTAAGCAGTTATGCTGGCTGTTAATGGTTATGGCCGTTGTGGTAAATGCAGCAAGCGCACAAACCCTACAACAATATCGCTTGGCGGCAGACGACCAAATTTCGGTAAGTGTGTTTAACGAACCAGATTTAAGCCTAGAGTCTACTCGAGTAGCGGCTAACGGCACCATCTCTATGCCCTTGATTGGCCAAATTTTGGTCAAGGGCTTAACCATAGACGAAGTTGAGCTAAAAATTACTAAGTTGTATTTGGGGGACTACCTGAAAAAACCGGATATTTCGGTGGCAGTAGTCGAGTATCGCCAATTTTATGTAAATGGCGAAGTCGACAAGCCTGGTGGCTTTAGCTTTCGCGAGGGCATGACAGTGCAGCGCGCTGTGTCTTTGGCTGGAGGCTTTACCGAGCGAGCTGCCCGCAACAAAATTAAATTAATTCGAGAAGATTCGCCTGAAAGAGAAACCCGAGTTGATTTAAATACGCCAATTCGCCCAGGTGATGTGATTACCGTTGAAGAAAGTTTTTTCTAGAACCTATTTCTAGAGCTTGTTTCTAGAGCATAATTTAAAAGCTAAGCAGCGCTGTTAAAAGGAATAAAAAATACGTGGTTAATCATTTAAATCAAAACACTGGACTGGATAACCTCAAGAGTGACGACAGCACAATCGATTTAACCCAATATTGGCGAATTTTAAAACGCCGCAAATGGAGTATTATTTTCGTCAGCGTGTTGTGTTTAATTTTAGGGGTATTTATTGCCATAAAATCGACACCCATCTATCAAGCGAGTGCTAAAATTCAAGCCGACCCCATGCAGCCCAATGCCTCGGCCCAAGACCAATACATCATGAATTCTATGGTGTTTTTGTTTTACGAAACCCAGTACGAAATTATTCAATCCCGTAAAATTGCCGAGACGGTCGTCGACGAGTTAGGATTGGTTGAGCGGTACAAGCAAGAACAAGCTGAACTTAAAGCTTTAGGTGAAGAGCAAGGAGTAGGCGAATCCTTAAAGCTCTGGATTAAGTCGTTATTGCCACAGCCAGAGGGTGAAGATGGTCAACAAGCCCAAGCTATGACCGATGCCCAACTTAGAATAATGTTAGCTACGGGTATTCAGGCCATATTAAGTGTAGAAGGTGGTACTCAGAGCCAAATTATTAATATTAGCTACCAGTCTGACGACCCTGAACAAGCAGCCGAAATTATCAATGCCGTAGCCGATGCCTATATAGAATTTGGCTTAGAGGCACGTTTAAGTACGTTAAAAGACACAGCTGAGTGGCTAACGGAGCAGCTAGAAGATTTACGCCTTACTTTAAAAAACTCTGAAGATAAATTATCTGCAGTGCGCACCCAGTCTGGCCTGATGGATACCGAGCAGCAAGCGCGTATTGTTAATACGCAATTGTCTAACTTAAATACCGAATTGTTAAGAGCGCAAACTCAGTTATCTCAAGCACAAGAGCTGTATTCTCAAGTGCAAAAGCTCGATCGGTCGAAGGGCGAATACTTATCCTTGGGGCCAGTCTTACAAAACCTAACAATACGGGATTTAGTCCGTGAACAATCCAATATTTCGCGCCAAGTGGACGAGCTGAGTGAGCGTTATGGTGAAAAGCACCCTAAAATGATATCGGCTCGCTCTGAATTGGCCGGTGCTACCGACAATTTAAACCGCGAAGTGGACAAAATTGTACAAAATGTCGAAAAGGAGTTCCGCTTAGCTCAAGTACAAGTTGAAAATATTCAAGAGCTCATGGCTCAAAATAAGGCCGAGTTACAGTCTTTTCAGGGCAGTACCTTTGAGATTACGCGCCTAGAGCGCGAAGTCGAAAATAACCGTAGGGTCTACGAATCGTTTTTAGGCCGTTTAATGGAAGCGGACGTATCGGGGGATTACGATGCCTCTAACGTGCGAATTATCGACCGAGCAACTGTGCCCCAATTCCCTGTTAAACCCAGAGTCGCCTTAATACTTGCTGCCTCTTTGATGTTTGGCGTATTCGCAGGGGTAGTCTTGGCCTTTGTCCGCGAAGCTCTAGGCAATGTATTTAGAACCCCAGACCAAATTGAAGAGCAACTGCACATCAGCTCTTTGGGGGTCACGCCTTTGGTTAAAAAGAATAAACAATCTGTGGAACCCGAGAAGCAATATATTGCGGATCAGCGTTCAACCTTTGCTGAGGCCATTAACACTATTCGCACGGGTTTGTTGTTTAGTGACATAGACAACCCACCTAAAACGGTATTGATTACCTCTACGGTTGGCTCCGAGGGCAAAACCACCTTAGCCATTAATTTGGCCGTGGCCTTTAGTCAGCTAGACAAAACCTTATTGATTGAACTTGATTTACGCAAACCAGCCATTAGCAAAGATTTAGGCTTAAAGAATGCAGTAGGCCTAAGCGACATATTGACGGGCGAAGTGAATATGAAAATCAAAGGCGACGAACTCACCAAAATAGACGGTGCGCCTAACTTACGGGTACTGACATGCGGCACTATCCCGCCCAACCCCATGGAGTTGTTATCGTCTAAGCGTTTTGCCAACTTATTAGCGTCATTAAAAGAGCAATTTAGCCATATTGTTATCGATAGTCCACCTACGCTGCCTGTGAGTGATGCATGCGTATTATCTAAACTGTCAGATGCCACTATAGTCGCGGTTAAGGCTGAAGCAACCAAGATTAACATGGCAAAAGAAACCGTAACCCGCCTACGCAAAGTCAACGCCAATATCACAGGCGTAGTACTAACCCAAGCCTCACCACAAAAAATGAGTTACTACGGCGAACACTACTACCAAGAAGGGTATTACGGAGTCGATAAAAGCTAAAGACTTTTAACCACAGAGTGCACAGAGAACACAGAGGAAAAGAAACAACAACAACCCTTTGTCGTCATTCCAGAGGGCTTTTGATCTGGAATCCATAGGCCTTTAATAGCTAAAGACTTTGAACCACAGAGTGCACAGAGAACACAGAGGAAAGGCTATTTAAGAATAGCCTTTTTCATTTGCGAGAATTAAAGGCTAAGTCTCTTGATGCCCTTTATCAGAGTTGGCATGTTGAAGTTGATAATTAGGCCAGTTTTAATGCCGCTGAGCTTCATATACGTCAGCGTTTGAGCCACGTGTATAGGCAATATGCTTTCTGTTACCTTTAGTTCAATGATGAGCTGCTCAGAAACAAGTATATCAACCCGATAGCCATTGTTAATTAGATTGCCTTTATATGCGATCGGCAAGGTGACTTGGTTGGATGCGGGAATATCCAGCTTGAGTAATTCGTACATTAAACACGCTTCATAACTCGACTCGAGCAAACCGGGGCCAAGGGCTTTATGAACTTCGATTGCACATCCTATAACTTGTTCTGTCAAATTGTTACTAGGCATGTTTTCTCCCTTTTGCTTTGAGCGTAACAGGGATTGCCATCTTTGCCAGCTGGGTAGCTGCAACGCTCTTATAACGTGCAGTTATTTAGTTGAGTAATACTGCTTTTAGTGTCTAGGGTTAGGCATGTTTTTTGTGTGATGTTCATTCGTTTTTCTCTGTGTCCTTTGTGCCCTCTGTGGTAGATTACTCTCTTAATATTAAAGAAGAAAAGCAGGCCCTTTGTCGTCATTCCAGAGGGCTTTTGGTCTGGAATCCAATCGCCTTTAAAAGCAAAGACTTTGCACCACAGAGCGCACAGAAAACACAGAGGAAAGGCTAAGTCTCTTGATGCCCTTTATCAGAGTTGGCATGTTGAAGTTGATAATTAGGCCAGTTTTAATACCGCTGAGCTTCATATACTTCAGCGTTTGAGCTACGTGTATGGGAAATATGCTTTCTGTTACCTTTAGTTCAATGATGAGCTGCTCAGAGACAAGTATATCAACCCGATAGCCATTGTTAATTAGATTGCCTTTATATGCGATCGGCAAGGTGACTTGATTGGATGCGGGAATATCCAGCTTGAGTTATACTGCTTTTAGTGTCTAGGGTTAGGCATATTTTTTGTGTGATGTTCATTCGTTTTTCTCTGTGTCCTTTGTGCCCTCTGTGGTAGATTACTCTCTTAATATTAAAGAAGAAAAAGCGATGATCGATATTCATAGTCATATTTTACCTGGGGTTGATGATGGGGCGCGGACCTTAGACGAGGCCCTTGATATGCTGCGCATGGCCGTTGATACAGGGGTGACTATCCAAGTATTGACTCCTCATATTCACTTTGGGCGCTTTGATAATCAAAAAGCCGATTTAGAGCAGCGCTTTGCTATTTTTCAAGAACAAGTTGACCAAGCCAATATAAAAATTGGCCTGCAATTAGGTAGTGAAGTGCGTATTAGCAGCGAGATTATGCAGCTGGTGGCACAAGATGCTATACCTACACTCGGCGTATACCAAGGTAAGAAAACCTTTTTACTCGAATTTCCCCGTATTGAAGTGCCCGTTGGCTATGAAAACTTGGTCAAGTGGCTTATTGCAAAAAATTACTTACCCATAATTGTTCACCCAGAGCGTAATCAAACCTTTGTGCGTAAACCGCAAAAACTGCAAGTGCTAACCGATATGGGCTGCCCTCTGCAAATCACTGCTAGCAGCTTAATTGGTCAGTTTGGAGACGAAGCTCAGCAGAATGCTGAACTCCTGTTAACAGAGGGCAGGGTAAGCGCAATTGCCTCTGATTGTCATAATTTAAAAGGTCGCAAGCCTAATTTGGATGAGGGAGTTAGTGCAGCCAAATTAATTTTAGATGACCCACGAGTAATGCAGTGCGTCAATCAAGTACCTACTCAATTAACGACGTTAAACTGATAGTTTTACATGCGGAAAAGTATTCAAGCTAGGTTAGATGTATTTCGCTATGTATCAACTAATAAAGAGGAAGTTTGGGACCAATCAGCAGTCAGCCAAATAGAATCCACTTTTTTACAAGATAAGAGTTTGAGCCGTTTAAGCGCCCTAATATTAAATCGAGCTAAAAAACGTAATCATTTTGATTGGTTTAGCCCACATGCTCAAAAACTGCTGGTTAGCAGTGCCACTCATAATATTGTTGACGTCGCGGCAAAACAGAAATTGATAAAAGACTTAGGTCAGTTACTTAGTAAAGCGGGTATACCTGTTATTTTACTTAAAGGAATGGCTTTTAATCATAGTCTGTATAGCGAAGCTGCGCCGAGAGGGGTATCGGATATAGATATTTTGGTTCACCCTAGAGATATAGCGCATTTTGAGCGAGTGTTTCTGTCTTTAGCATCAAAAGTTGAAGTCGAAAAAAAGTATGCGTTTGATGATTTATATGAAGAGACTTGGCGTTCTAAAAACCAGCAGCACTTAATTGATGTACATACATACTTAACCAACCCCTACTTATTTGATATCCCCTATGATGGTCTCTGGGAGCGCAGCATACCTCATCCAGCATATTCCAACCCCAAATTAAGAGTACTAGGCACAGAAGATACCATATGCCACCTCGTCACCCACATGCTCAATGATTTAGACTTTTACCATTACAACTTGCTGGACATTGCACTACTGTCCAAACTTTCGAAAATAGACCATAAGTCTATCAGTACCAATGCATGCAAGTGGGGCATCGCTAACCTTTGTCAGGTGATGTTTGAATTGATGAATCAGACATTTCGCGGCGAAAAAGAACTAAAAGGTGAAAAGAAAAGGCGCTTAGTCAGGTATAAGATCTCATTGTTCTTGATACAAAACCTTCTGCCAATCCCATGCAGAGATAAAAGCTTATTACATCGTTTCAAGCAGATGTGTTGTCACTTATTTATAGTAGATAATGGTATGAAATTCACTGCTGCGTTATTTCAGTATTTTAAAAGCAAATAGACACACTGGAAAACTAACTAAGTGGCCTTTTTTCGCTCTTTCCAAAGTAAATAAAAAATTTGTGGGCAATTAATAAAGTACCGCCTGAATCGTTTAACCGGTGATTGGAGAAAACGGAAAAACCACTCCATCCTAATATTCTGGATCCAGATAGGTGCGCGCTTTTCTTTACCGGTTAAATAATCGATGGATGCTCCAACGCATAAAATCACCCCCTTAGATAAAAGTGGTTTTAGTTTATGAGCCAGCATCTCCTGTTGCGGACTTCCAACCGCTAAAAAAATAAAATCAGCGTTCGATTCGACGACAAAGTTGCATACCTTGTTAATTTCATCGTCTTGTTCATAAAACTTCATTGGTGGGTTGATATGATTGATAGTTGCCACTGGATATTCAAGTCTTTGAAGGTTTGTAACTTGTTGAGGTTCACAACCTACAATCGTAATAGTTTTTTCTAGTATTTTTTTATGTCTAATTAAATTTCGGGTTAGATCACTTCCAGTAACAGTGGCTAAATCTTTATTTAGAAATAGCTTAACCATAGTGCTGAGTACCTTACTGTCATTTATGCATATATCTGCACGACTGTAGTAATCTCTGATATAGGTGGATTTAGATGCTCGTACAACATGATCGATGTTTGGAGTGACGAGTATGCGTACTTCGGAGTGCTCTAAAACGTTATTGATGAGCTCTGGTAACGATATTAACTCATAGTCAAATTCGAAGAGCTTAAATTTAGCACGTCCACCGACATGATAAATGCTAGGCATTACCAAAACCTTAAGGTATTAAAGCCAAGTCTTTTTTTCACCCAAAATACGGCAATTAAATTTTGTGATGCTACGGCGACTGAAGTAGCTATTGCTGCACCTAATGCACCTAGTATTGGAGTTAGGACTAGACAAAGAGTAATCACTAATACACCAGAAAACAAAGTGGTGTTGCGCAAATCTTTTTCGTGACCTGACATTGATAGTAAGTAACCGACTGAACCAGTTACTACATTGATAAATTGACCTATTGCTAAAATCTGCAAATAGACAGCCCCATCGTCGAACCCTTCACCAAATATACTCATTATAAAGTGGGGGAAAAGTAGCATAATTATTACTATGGGTAGAGATACGATTGTCATTATTTTTACTGAAAAAAGCGCTAGGTTTTTAAGCTCTTCCATCTTATTTGCTTTATACATGGCGGCGAACCTCGGAGCTACCACCATATTGATGGCGATGAGAACGAAGCTTGTAAGCATAGCTACACGTTGAGCAATTGCTAACTGAGCGACAATAGCGCCCTCTTCCCAAATACCAGCAATAATTTGCCCGCCCCACAGGACTAGTTGACTCATTGTTACGACTAGCCATAAAGGAAGGCAGCTTTGTAATAAAGTTGCCCATTCAATCACACCAGTACCTTTATCAGAGGATTTTTTCAGTAAAATTAGGGCAATAATTAAAGTTACAACACTTACTAAAGAAAATGCTATGGCAGTAGATTTGGCGTCTGCTAGCGAAAAAGTAAATAAACACATAACAAGTAGTAAATTGCTTGCAATGTTCAGAATGAACACTGAGGATATAACTCGTTTCATTCCTTGCAAAATCATCGCGATAAGGGAGGAAAATGTTATTGCAACTATTGCTGGCGCGACAAATTGCAATACTGGACCTAGCTTAGGTTTGTTAAATAAATTAACCGCAATAAAGTCTGAACATAAAAATAAGACACTAGTAACTGTCAGGCTACAAACTAAGCTTAGTATTGTGCACTTTTTTATCAGTGAATTAAGTATAGACCCCTCTAGCTCGCCTTGATTAGCTCCTATAAACCTCAGAACAGTGTTATCTAAGCCTACCTTACTCACTGCTGCAACTAATGTAACTATGCTAAAAGCCAAGAAATAATATCCAGACTCTTCAATCCCGAGCTTTTTTGCCAAAAAATAACTGACAATAAAGCCCGCAAAGGCAGCTAGAATTCTGACAAAAAAGCTAATCGCAGATGCAACAATAACCTCTTTGTTTTCTTTAAGTTGATGCGTAGTTCTGCTGAAAGTTAATAAAGGATTAATAGTCGTACCACTCTTCGAATAGTGACTCGTACTCTGCTAAAATCTTTTCCCACGTAAAATCACTTTTAAAACGACTATCGATATTTTCTTGTAACTTTGTTTGTAGGTCCTTGTTTGAAAATATTTTAGTAAAGCAAGAGGCGATGGTCTCACTAGACGTAAAATATAAAGCGCCGCTATTTGCTACCCAGCGATTAAATTTATTGTCATGAGCAATGACTGCGTTATTTGCGCCCATTGCTTCAACAAGTGATGGGTTAGTGCCTCCAACTTGGTGACCATGAACATAAGCACATGAATGGTAGCGTAAGCTGCCTACTAGGTGATTGTCGTAAATAGCGCCCAAAAATAAAACATCATCAGACGCAGCTTCTTTAACTTTTTGGTGATATTCATTATTTTCGAAATCGTAATTACCTAAAACGACGAGTTTTTTCTCTCGCTTTGCACTAGAAAACCCTTCAACAATTTCTAGTATGGAGTTCTCTGGTTCAGCTCGGGCAATGACAATAGCATAACCATTTTGAGACAAACCAAATTGTTCTAACACACTTACATCAGCGTCAAGAATTTGTTTTCCGCCGTAAGCAATGGTAGTTATTTTTTTCTCGTTAACTCTTGTCGCCAGGTGATTTTTTATTTCTGGATGATCGGCAATAAGATGATGCCCAAACCAACAGCCAAAACGCTCGTTTAGCCAAAACCAAGATTTAGCGATTGCCCCCCACTTTTCGCGCTTCCATTCTATGCCATCCATGTTGATAAGGTTTCTTCGGCCATATAAGCGGTAAATAATATTAAATATTGCGGTGTTATACCCTAAAGTTAAAATCAGTCCCGTGTGTTTTAGCGAATGAATAGTGGTTTTAAAATCAAAAATAATGGTACCCAAAGGACCTGTACGGTTCTCTGGAATGGTGATTAATTTCACGCCATTCCAGTGTGTTTCGCTGTATTCAGAACCTGGCTCACCTTGGCAATAAACCAGCACCTCCCAATTTCTTTTAACTAGGTAAAGCGCTAAGTATTCTGCAAATGTCTCAAAGCCACCATGCTTAGCTGGGATGCCTCGTGTCCCGGTAATTACTAATTGTTTACTTTTGTTTGAGCTGGAAGGCATTCAAGAACCCTTTTTTATATGAATGTATTGAGAATTTTTCTAAATATATCTCGTAGGCTTTTGTGCATAAAGAATGGTATTTTTCTTCAGTGAAGCCTGTGGCATTTTCTACAGTTTTACGTAGCGATTGGCTGTCGTTTGCTTCAAACAACAACCCGTTTTCATCGTCAGATATTATCTCCAATAAGCCCCCATGATTAGCCGCGATTACTGGGCGTTTTACGGACATACTTTCGATTGCTACTCTGCCAAACGGTTCTGGTAATGTAGAAGGAACGACGACGTAGTGACACCACTCAAAATGAGTACTCGGGTCATTTTCAAAACAAAAAAACTGAACATTTAAGTTTGATTGGTCAACTGCTTGTACTAAATCATCTTTAAAGTGTTCGCAACCGTCAAATACGTCCCCAACTATTCGAACATTAATTTTCTTCGTTGTGCCACTTAACGATTCCACAAAAAACTTTTGACCCTTCCATCCATTAATCCGGCCAATAATGAGAAAGTTTATTGAATCGCTACCTTCAAGGGTTGGGTAAACGGCATCTTCGTATACAGGCTCTACTCCATTAAATACTACTTCGCCGTGCAACGAGAACGCCTTTTTGGTTGCCGCAGAGTTAAATATTAATCGAGATGCAGAAACTAATAATAAAGCTTTAAAGAACACTCCAAAAATTCCCGTTGGAATCTCCCTAACATGGACAATGCTGTTGTGTCTGCGCAGCAAACCTGTACCAATAATTGCTGAAATGCAAACAATCGTATTGATGTATACCAGATCGAAGGATTTGGAGTGTTTAAAATAATAGGTTACTTTGCTTAAAATATTAAAAACTGCCTGAAGTCCATGTTTCCTAAAGTCAGCTTTTCTCAAGTAACCCTTTTCGTCAAAGATAATCTTGTCAGCACTTTTTGCAATTAGAGGACCCAAAGAACCTTTAGTGGGTAAGTGAACTTCGATGTATGCTTCAGGGTAAGCTTCTCTGAGGATTTCAGTAGTTGTTAAGAAGCTTCGATCAGAACCATAAAGCTCACTCCCTTGGTGAATTAAAAGGAATCTTTTTTGATTATTTGTCATGCTTTAGTCCTGACATTAATGATATAAGCCTTAAACTGCGGTGGATTAGTGTAAACTTGAGTATGTGGTACAAAACATAAAGCCTAATCGACACTTTCTCAAATAATGTATCAGAGTATACGATTAACCAAGATCTAAGGAGGTTGTTGTATCTAAATGCCAATTTTTCAACTGAAACCTCGGTTCTTAACGATGTATCATGCTGGATTTCGATATCGAAGATATAGAAATTGAGAGTCTTTTTTCTAAAAACTTTCATGAAGCGAGTGTCTATTCCATATAAGTTTAGTTTTTCATCAAAAATTCGAAAGTTGTGCTCAGAAATGTATCTTTTCGAAAGACACATTCCACTCGATATAATCGTCATATCTTTAGTAGGATTGATACCGCATGTAACTGAATTCAATAGACGACCTTTAATAAAATCAATCTTTCCGGGACTTACTAAACGTTGATTATTGAATATTTTGGGTACAAATAAATCTATCAAGAGATTACTTTTAACTGATTTATATACCTTATCTATGAAATCACTAGGTAGAACAGAATCGTCATCTAGTATTAACAAATGACTGTATTCGTTTTTATAATTGAGTGAAACTTTATTGTACACTTTAGCGAGACTCTCATTTTTTCCTTCAAATAGGTATGTGCATTTGCTCGGAAGTTGAAGATCACACATGTTTTTTTGAGAGTTATCCCAAATTATTAGATTTCTAAAACAAGAATGATTTATTTGTGGCAAGAGGGACAACAATGAGTTGCACTTAGATAGTTTACTTTCGTAGCTCACGATTAAAACAAGTAGTTTAATGTCCATAAATTATTGTTTTCCTAAATCCAACAGCGGTCTTATCATTAACATGTTGTAAATGATGAATATATAGTAAAGAGAGCCAGCAAAGTGTTGAATAGACATAACCCAGAAGCTTGTAATTAGGATTGCCATTATGTAAGCATAGCACTTGTCTTCATTCGCAGAAAATGAGCGTATGGCCATCCCCATTGTCTTAAAAAAGTAAGAAAATACTACAAGGGATAGAATCCCTATGTTTGCGTATAAAAATAAGAAAAACGAATCGAAAGCTTGAGGAAATGTCCCCAAACCTTGCGGAATGATGAGAGCAGGGCTATTTAATATTTGCCTGTACTGGTAAACACGTTGGATGGAGGACGAGTCTAATTGATTTTCAAGTAAAAAAAACAAACATATTATGCCTATTGGGAATGCAATGTATAACGAGTTCATTACATGCCTGTAATTTTTAATATGCTTTATAAATATTTGAATAGCAATGTACCCAAAAACTATCAGGTATGCTGTTCTAACTTGAGACACATAAATGCCAACGATTAATGTGCATGATATTATCGCTAGTATACATATGTTTCTAAGGGAGGAACTTTTCAACAGAAAATGTAGACTTACGATCAGATTCCCGGCGGTAAAAAAAGCGAACTCTAAAGCAGAGGCAAATAAACCAGAAGCTCTGAGGTTTCCGTTTCTAACTAATTGATACTCAATAAAGTGCGTAATGAAACTGTCATCCCTATTCGTTTTTGCGGAAAGCAGAAGATCATAACGCCAATAGTTCAGATAGTTGCCATCAAATGACATGTAATCCATTATTGCAATAAGTGAGTTAATTAGAGCACAACTGAGAAATAAGTAAGTAACAAACTTATAGGTTTTGGTGTCAAAAGCTTTTAGTTCATAGAGAAGTAAAAGTGTCAAAATTGGTAGAAAAATTTCTTTAAAATCCAAGTAAGCTTTCAGTAAACCATTTTGGACTGCCCCATATCCGAGTGTTAAACCTCCGATGGCTAATAAAAAAAATAGCCCTCTATGGAGGTTCAGTCTTCCTTCCAATACTTTGTTAGCTAAATACACAGCTAAAAGTACCGTAAAAAATACCTCATTAAATGTTTTATATATTTGCCCTTCGCCGGCACTAAAGCCTATAGAGTAAAAAAGATAATCATTGAATACATTAAAAATGATGTAAAACGGTAATGTGAACTCTTTAGCTTTACTGATTACCAAGCCACTAATTGATAAGTAAAAAGTTATTGTGAGAATTTCTATCACGGTTAGTCCTGTCCTTTCCGCAACTTATGATCAAAAAGTTTACTATGCTCGATTACTGTCCCATTTGCTAAAATTTCATAGATTATTTGGCTACCATTTCCGCTTTTCCCGTTTCTTAACATCAATAGAGTTTTATTATCGATTTTCAAAAATTTGGGATAAGTCAATGCTAGGTTTTTATCTAAATTGAATTTAGTGATATTCAGGCTTTCGATATCTATTTTATAAAGTTCAAGAGGTGAGTTATGCATGTTTCCGGCAACATACAATGATTGATCATCAATAATAAACGACGTTACATAATTGTGAGAGTCCCATTTATTTTTGACTTTATTTAGACAAATTGATTCGGTGATTGTTCTACCTGCAATGATCCCGAATGTAAGGCAATAATCCTCAGCGTAATAAATTGCGTAGCGTTTATCCCCTATTTTCCCAATTTCATACCTTGACTGAGAGCCCCCCCAAGCTTTTATTCCTTGTTTATATCGATCCACTAAGCGTATATAAGTCCAATCGTTTAACGTATCTTTTTTTAATAAGTATAAAGGTGAAACAAAATCTCTTGTTTTACATGTAAAGCCTAAACAAATTGGGGCTAAATCCCTTGTGTTTTCTTTCGCCAGCCAATTTAGGCCAATTTTTCTGTTACTATTCTTATCGTAAACGACCATGTTTTTAGTTAAATGAGGGAGTGAACTATCATGATATCGTTCAATACTTCTTTCTGGTTCTTTGTCTTTTTTAGGAGGATTTGGGATAAATGATTCTGGAGAGAATTGCGAATTTAATTTCCATGTTCCTTTTAATGGTTTGGACTCAGAGCATTCAAATCTTGAGGGGTTAAAGTTTTGAACCAAAATACTCCCACCTTCTTCATTTCGCTTTTCAAAAACGGGGCTAAAACTAGCTAAATCTTCATTGGACAAAGAGCCTCTACCATAAGTAATTCTACCCGAGCACCAATTGGTTGCTTTTATCGTTGTCCAGTTGCAAGATTCCTTAGGTTTAAAAGCGTTATAGACTTGCATACCTTGTTTGTCTTGCATTAAAAAAGAAATAATAACCGTACCATTTTTTAAGACGTTGAAGTTTTGCCTATTGTTTAGTAACCCTTTAAATTTACGAGTTCTGTCATCAATTCCTTTCTCAACAATAAAACGGTTTGTATGGTTTAAGGGGGCTTTTGAATGTTTTTCCCCACAAATAGTCCAGTGCTCTAAATCTTTGGATCTTGCGTATGACAAACTGTGGTTACTGTCTGCACTCTCATTCTCTCGTTGCATCCAAATCATGTGGTATTCATTGTCGTTTATTAACCTAGGGCCAATTATATAGACACTTGCACTGAACGAACTGTAGGCATAACAAAACGCTAGCCAAAATAGACTGAACTTAATATACGGTCTACGCAGGTTAAGGTTAAATATCATAGTCTAAGCTGCAAAGTAGAGAACTAACCCTCTCTTTTTCTGATGTACTTTTGAATGTGTCATCATTGATTTTGCTTTTGTAAGAGTATGCTTTGTTGGGGATTGCGTCTGATTTTATGTCTTTGGTGATGGGTATCTGTAAAAACTCACTAATAGCATGCAGAGTGTCAATAGGATTTATCACGTAGTCTTCGAACCTAATAGTTATGGCGTTATCTTTGTATTCTCGCGCTTTGGTTGAGTACTCGTGCCATAGTTCTACTGCATTTTCAATTGAATGACACCTAACACTATCAACGAAGGTTCCTCTTTTTCCTAAAATCGAGTATAAGTGTTTTCTTGTTTCCAGTTTTTTTCGGTTTTCTAGATAATATTCATTCCGCCTTTGTATCAGACTAAAAGCTACATCTAGTCCATGTCTTTCAACAATAATAAATTTAGCTTTTGGGAAGATGCTCTTCCATATGGGCACAGTAAAAGTGTTTCGTGGGTCTTTCCAGCCCCAAACTTTCGGAAGTGAATTAAAGTTAGAAACACCTAGATATTTGTTAAACATTGGAGATTGCATACGAGATTTGAAGTAATTCTCGTATAGATTGAGTGTGTCTTTATGTTCGTATAACCATCTTATCGGTGTTGGGTTATCCCAACTACCACCAGATTCGTTAATAACTTTTTCATTAAGATCGATAAAAAATCTAGATTCGCTATTTCTATCATGATCTTTTCCTAAAAATACACCTAGCTTTGAAATCTCTCTTGTTAAAAGTGATGTTCCTGAGCGGTGCATCCCTAGGATTATGATAGGGCTCTCATCTTTAAATTGCATTTATTAACCTTTCTGATAATTGAGATATGTACTGAATGAGTTTTAGCTAACCTTAATTTCAATAAACATGCTTACCCACAAACCCTTTGAAAATCGTAAACACGACTATTTTAAAATCAAACCAAAGTGACCAGTTGCGTATGTAGTACAAGTCGAACTTGATGCGCATTTCCATTTTGTCGACTGTGTCGGTTTCGCCGCGCCAACCACTTACTTGGGCCCAGCCTGTGATACCTGGTTTCATTTTATGCCTAAGCATGTAATAGGTAATTTGTTTTCGATACAGCTCGTTGTGAGACACAGCATGAGGCCTAGGGCCGACTACCGACATGGAGCCTTGTAATACGTTGATAAACTGCGGCAGTTCGTCGAGTGAGGTGCGGCGCAAAAACGCCCCTAGTGGGGTAATACGCGCATCGCCTTTTGTGGCTTGCTTAACCACGTCGCCATTGTCTTGGGTAGTCATGGAGCGAAACTTCCATATTTTTATCTTTTTGCCGTCCATGCCGTATCTGTCTTGCTTAAAGATGATAGGGCCTTTGGATGTCAATTTTATGGCAACTGAGATAATTAGCATGGGGATAGCTATTATGCATAAAATTAGGCTGGCGAGGATAATGTCTTCTATGCGTTTTAACGCGGATGAGCCGCCTTTCATGGGGCTGTCGTATACGCTTATGGTTTGCATGCCACCTACGTGGCCCATACGGGCATGCAGTAAGTTAAAGGTAAACAGGTCGGGTATTAGGTGCACGTCGACTGTGCTGTCTCCGAGGATTTTTAATACTTTGTCGATGCGGCCGTTGGCCGACATCGGCAAGGCAATAAATAAGATTTCGATTTCGCCTGCTTGAGCCATAGCTACGGCTTCGTCTAAGCCGCCTTTATATATGTCTAGGTATTCTGGGTCGATTCTGTCTTTGCTGCGTTCGTCGAATACAGCATTGAGTTTGTAGCCGGTTTCGGGGTGGCCTTTGACTTCTTTGGCTAAGTCTAGACCGCGCTCGGTTAGCCCAATAATGCCAATTGAGCGGGTGTTCATGCCTTTTTTGCGCATTGAAAACAGCGCTATACGAAACGCAGTGCGCCAAGCGCACAGTACTAGTAGGGTGGTGATGATCCAAAAGCCAAGTACGACTCGCGAGAAAGACTCTGATTCTTTGGTAAAGAATAAAAATAGAAAAACCGGGAATATAGTCAGTGTCCAGCTAGTGAACACATAAAATAGCATTTCTTTTAAGGTACCGGAGCGCCACGAGCGGTATACAGCAAATAGCTCGGCAAAAAAGAAAAAACTGACGTTGGCGATTAGCCCCAAAATGAAATATTTGGAGTCGTATTTTTGCAGATATAAACAGCTCACTATCACTAAACATAGTTGGATGAGCGCGATATCTAAAAAACGGTATACAAAGGCAAATTGATTGATGTTATTGCGGACAAAGCCGCCTTGCTCACTCATTACTAACTTCCTGTCTGGCGTTTATCACTTATGCCTCACTAATTTCGAGTATATCTGAATAATCACAGAGCATGAATATGCTGTTTAACATTATTTGCGACATCGGGTAAGCAATCTAACCCAGATTGATAATTAATTGAGAATGACGGAATTTTGTTAAGGATATTAGCGAGTTGGGTGACTCGACTGCGCTCTAACCCTAGGGCCGAATAGGCATTTGCCAATATGCTATTTTGAATTAATAGCATAAGGGCCTGACTGGGGTTTATCTTTTGAATATCGCAAAGCGTATTGCTGTGTTGTTGACGATTTAAAAAGTAGATGCCACTTAATTTAGCGGGGGTATCGCCCCAATTTTTGCTTGAGCTGTTGCTTAAGTCTAGCTCGTGTTTTGCAAATTTTTGGTGCACAGGTTTGTGCACGGTTCCCGCTAGAGCATTGGCTAAGTGATTGTGTTTATTAGAAGTAATTTCGGTATTAATGACGTTAACTGCTTTGTCGTTACTGCTTGCTTGAGTGTATGCGAATTTTGGGCCAAGCAGTGATTTTGCGCTGTCGGGCCACAAGCGCACTTTGGGCCAACTCGGGTATACAAGATATTGGCCGTTGCTTTGTGGGTGTAATGCAGCCATGTCGTCTGTCATGAGTTTAAGATCTTGGCCTAGCAATTGGGTGGTAAGTGTTGATTTTCCGGTGCGACTGGGGGCAATCACCAAATAGGCTTTGTTTTGATAGGTGAGGGTATTGGCATGTAAGCAGGGAATACCCTGAGTTTCTAACCATACGGCTATGCCCATACTTTGCAGGTAATGGTCAAAACCGGTCCCCGCTGTTTGCCAATTGACCTCTAATTCATTTGGATGGTAGGTAAAGGTGCCGGTTCCTTCACAATCTATATGTAGCCTTATTGTGTTTTGCTGTTTGTGCAAGGCCATATAGGTAGAGTAGCGTTCACCTTGGTCGGTTAATGTCCATATGGGGGGATTTGCTGGTGGTTTGACGATTTGCTTGTCGAGCTGGCAGTTTACTGGGAGCGAGAAGGGAACATTAGTTAGTTTTTTTAGAGCTTGAGTGTTTTGACTATTGTTAGGGATAAGCTGCACGCCGTGCAGGGGATGTTCGATTAGTGCATCTATTGGCTTGGTCATATGCGAGATTTATTCTTCTTGAGGTAGATGTCGAAAAAATTTACACATAAAAAAAGCCCGCCGTAGCGGGCTTTTTAAAACTGTTTTAGCTTATCCTTGGAATGGATTGCGCTTAGTGTGACCGCCGTTTTCGTCTGGGATGCTACCCGCGAAACCTTGGGTTAATTCAGCCAGAGTACCTACTTTTGTAAGTTCAGGCTTTTGATATTCACGCTTTGTGCTAGATTTAGTATTTAAATCAGTCATTTATCTCTCCTTAAGCCTTTTTACGACGCATTGCTAAACCACCTAGTGCTAGCAATATTAATGATAATGTTGCTGGCGCATTTACTGTTACTTGGTCGGTATCAATTAAAAATTGTACTTCACCAGTGCCGAAATCAGATAATGTTAGGGTTGAATATAATTCGTCTTGAACTAACCCACTAAAGTCCCAACCAATCGGTGTGCTTGATACGAATTCACGACCCGGACCAGAACCATTTGCAGACGCGTCACCAAATTCGGTATCAAAAACAAAACCAGAACCTAAGTTGATGATAACAGACTCAAGGGCTGCGTTAGCCGATGATAAAATCCACGCGCCGATTACATTAACGCCGTCAAATTCACCAAAGGTTTCGCCAGATTGAGTTAGTGACCAATCGCTACCCGTTACGCCACCAGATACAGCGTCGGTTGCTGACCAAACCAATTCTTCATTTGCAGAACCATCGCTAAATGTGGCTGTAACTTCGATGCCAGCCATATCTGCACCTGTTATTGTACCAATGAAGCCAGCGTGTGCCTGACTACCCATAAATAACGATAAAAATCCAAGTGCTAATAATTTTTTCATTTCCATTCTCCAAAAGTATGAAACTTTGATGCGTTTATACTACCTTAATCGGTTAATTAAGTCACATTCGAAATACTGCTCGACTTTATTGCCCGTTTAACTACTGAACTCATTTAACTTCAGAACAGACTAAGCAAGTATCGATCCGTTTTTTTAAAAGCTACCTTTTTACAGTGACTTACCTATACTGCGTTAAGCTTAAATTACATTTTGTATTTAAAACACGGTTCAACTAGGTATCGATTGTAAAATTATCAGACAACTTGTATCAACCGCTATTTAGATGCCTAACAAAGCTGTTTTTTACTCTAATCAGAGTGTAACGTATTCACCTGATATTGTTGCTATTTTAAATAACTCACCAGAGAAAAACTATGTTTTTATTCGTATCAGACAAAAATTCACAATTATGTAACAAAAGTGCAATTTTACCTTGTGCCGATAAACTAACAACGACTCTGATAAATTTGTATCCTAACTCTCAACTAAAGCCTCTAAGGAGCGGGCAGTTTGCTCTGTTTAGTCACGACTTCGAGCAAGGAGTGACTGGAGCTTCTAACAATATCAATATTGCAGCAAATATTGAGCCATTAGCGGAGTTTGGTTTTAGAGAGTTAGATTTTGCTAATAAAAACATACTGTTAGGCATATTGGGCGGAGAAAGGTTTTGTTCTGAAAATTACAAGTCGCCTAAAAAATGCACTATTTTGGGCGAAATTGCATCAAATTTGATCGACAACTTTGAGCAAAGTCCCACCTCAGCATTTACTGACTTACCCCAGCAATACGTATTATTTTCTTGGTGTGAAGAAAAAAGCGCAATAAAAGTCTTAAAAGATCCATTTAACCCTAAACCCGTTTATTGGACGCGCTTAAAAACCGGCTTTTTTGTCTCTACTTGCATACAGGCTGTTGCCTTAGTTAGGGGGGAGGAGCTGGTGTTGTCAGAGGCAGGATTGGCCTCTTGGCTAAGTGGTTACCCAAATCCGGCTATTCCTATGTTTGAGCATGTTGGGGTGTTGCCAATTGGCTACGAGTTGAATGTTGGCGACGACTTTACTCCGGTATTGAACAAGGTTTGGGATATCGACCCCAATTACAAAATTCGCCATCAAAGCCAGTCTGGTTATACCCAAGATTTTTTGGATACCTTAACCGCCAGTGTTGACGCGAGCCTGCTTTCTGAGGCCAACACAGTGGTGTCGCAAATGAGCGGTGGCATGGATTCTACCAGTATTACCGCCATTGCTAATCAGCAACTCAAAGCAAAACATAAAACAGTGCTGCCGCTTTCTCATCTTTATACCCAATCCGAAAAGTGTGACGAACACGTTTTGGTAGACGACATGCTGAGTCATTTAAATTTGTCTCAGAGTATTAAGTTGGTGGTTGATGAAGGTCAAGACCGAAACTTTTTTAAGTTGTACCCCGTCGCCTTAGATTCGCCGGGGACAGTGCTTTCACCTAGGTACCTAAAAGAGCTAGGCTTAGTTCGAGATGCTGGCGCAGATGTTATGTTGTCGGGCAACGGAGGCGATGAAATGTGCTGGGGCCACAGTTTGACTTACACCCAAAGGTTTAAGCAAGGCGATTGGCAAGTGGTGAACGAAGTAATAAAAGCGTGCCCTAGTTTGGGAGTCGCTAGGCGCAGAGCGGTAATGGATTTGTTTATTAAGCCGAGTATTCCCGAGTGGTTGGCTAAAGCAGTCGGCTTAAAGCAGCGCAGTGGGCAATCTTTTGTTGCGCCAGTGTGGTTAACAGACAAGGCTGTGGCGTTGGCCCAAGATACCTCTTTGATCGATAATCCTTTTGATCCCAAGCTCGATCCCGTGGGGTACAACCGCTATTTGAGCATTAAAACCACGTCTACTTATAACGCTATGCGTTCGTACGACAAATTGAGTGAACAATTTGATATATCTGTTAGGCACCCCTTCTTCGATCCTCACCTTGCTGAGTTCTCTTTTGCTATTCCCCCCGAACAACTCATTCGAGGCGCTTATCCAAAATGGTTATTGCGCACCAGTATGCAGGGCCGACTACCCGACAGCGTTTGCTGGAACTTACAAAAAACTACGTTTGATCAGCATTTTGGTAATTTAGTCAGAGAAAACGCCGCTGAGTTAAGAGTGATGCTGAATAACCAGAGATTGGCAGACATGGGGTTGGTAAACCAATCTTTATTGCTCAAAGAATTCGACAACTTGGTCAATAACCCCAGTGCCTCATTAAAGGTAGACCTACTCTACGCAATTTTAACCTTCTGCTGGGTACATACCCATTTTAGTTAAAGCCCCTTCTCGTCATTCCAGAGGTCTTTTGATCTGGAATCTAAGATCAAAGACACTAACTAGTAGATAGGAGATAGTGAATAGAAAGAGCAAAAACAACAGCAAAAGCAAAAGCCATTTCACCACAGAGGACACAGAGCGCACAGAGGGAAAGCAATCGAGAGCAGGGGATAGTGAATAGGGGCTAGTAAATAGCAAAAGCTAGAAGGACAGGGACCAACAGCCCAGTCCGTCATTCCAGAAGTCTTTTAGCTTTTGTCTTGGCTTTTGCTCTTCTCGCTCTGGCTTTTTCTAGTCACTATCCCCTACCTCCTATCTCCTACTCTTACAATTATTTAAAGCTTTTTAAGATTTGTTCGGGGTTTTGGTTGCTTAGTGTGGTGTATTTATTGGTTTCTTCTGGTGAGTCGTTGATGATTTGGTCGTTGAACGTTAGCCAGCAGTGGGCTTGGTATTGACCAGCTGATTTTTTGACACCAAACACGAGTTGCGTGGCGTGGCCCAGTTGAGCCAATAGTTGTTTTTGTACGGCGCAGCGGCGTAGGCAGTTGATGGGGACTATGTGATGCCGTGCGACGCTTTCGGTTAACTTGATTATGCTGATTACTTCGGTTATCGAAGAATTTGAGTCGGTTTTGTTGCTTTTTAGTAACTTTTTGCGCCATTTTTTGTAGGCTACTCGGCTAATCAGTAGGTGCCAATAGACAAATAACCACCAAGCTTTGATTACGATAAGTTTGTGCCTATATGGCATGTTTATAAAGAGTAGGCGGAGTTTAGGCATCTTCAGAATGGGCTAGGCCATTGCGTTCTAGGTCGGCTAGGAGTTGCTTTAAGTCGTGCTCTATGTCGGATGCGCTTGCGTCGAATTCGGCGCTCATTTGTTTGCTTATTTCGCCTATGCTGTTGCCCTGTTGAAGCATCTCTAACATGATTGCGCCTGTGGCATTGAGTGTGTAGTAGTCGCCAGAATCAGGTTCGAGGATGACCACTTCGTCGACTACTTTTTGGATCAATAGGCCTGAATTAAGTTTAATGTTCACTGTGTATGTCCTTATTTAAATGTTCTTTGACTAACTGTTTGTTTTCTAATTTATACACGAGATCCGCAACACTTTGTAATGCGGGATCGTGAGAAATGATGATCACGGTAAATTGACTAAATAGCCCCGAAAATTCTTGTTTGAAGGCTTCTCGTGAGTTGTCGTCGAGCATAGAGGTAGGCTCGTCGAGTAGTAGTATTTTGGGTTCAAGTAATAGGGCTCTGGCCAGTGAGATACGCTGCTTTTGACCGCCAGATAATAGCAGCCCGCCTTCACCTACTTGGGTTTCGTAGCCTAGGGGAAGGTTGTGCACAAAGTTTTCTACACCAGCGGCTTGGCAGGCCTTGAGCAATTTTTTGCTGTTGGGGTTAACTACGCCGTAGGTAATATTTTGGGTAATGCTGCCATTGCATAGCAACACATCTTGAGATACTAGGCCGATTTCACTGCGGATCAGGGAGTTACTAATTTGACTAATATCGTGGCCACCTATGTATATTTTGCCTGACTTAGGCTGATGAAACTTCATTAGCATTTGAATTAGGGTGGTTTTGCCGCCTCCGTTTTCTCCGTAGAGCAACATGGTTTTTTTAGCGGGCAATCGAAAAGATAAAGACTCGTAGATAGCGGGTTTGTTTTTATAAGCAAAACTTACTTTATCAAATTCAATATCGGCATGCTCAATTGCGAGTACCCGTTTTGAGCCTGAGTCTGGCTCGGACTCTAGATGATAAAATTTTAAAAGACGTTCTGACGATCCCATCACATGCTGAACTTGGCCGTATAAGCTAGCTAAAGACGAAAGAGGGCGGGTAAAGACTAAGCCGTATAACATCAAGCTCACTAAGTCTGGAATGAGCAAGGTGCCTTGTTGAAAGCGGACAAAACAAAAAATCACAATAAGTAGTACGCCTAGAGAGCCTAAGAATTGGACTAACGGTGACATTATGGCTTGTAGTTTTAGTTGTTTTCGGCGAAGTTCGAGTATTTCAGACGCACGATGCTTGAACTTGTTAGATTCGGCGTTTTCTTGATTAAAGGCTTTGATAAGGGATATCGCACCAATATTTTCGCTGGCTAGGGCTAAGGAGTCGGCTTGGCGCTGCATTAACGCTTTAGATATGGGCTGAACCCCACGGCCTACCCATTTTAAAACAATAAATATGATGGGCACTATGACTATGATCATCAGGGCTATGTAGGGATCGATAGTAAACATCATAAAAGACGCACCAATTAACACCAAAACATTGGGAACCAATGACGTCAGTACGCTTGAGGCAAAAAAGCTGATAACGGCTAGGTCAGTGCTTAGCATTGACAATACGTCGCCGCGCTTAGTTTCTTTAAAAAACTGAACAGGCAAGGCTTGAATGTGGTCGTACAGTCGACAGCTTAACTCGGCCATGAGTCGAGCACCAATCAACGATACATTGTAGGTGGATAAAAACCTGAGCAAGGCATGTACGCCAAACAATACGCACCATAGCAGTAACACATTGATGTGCGACTGGGCAGAAACCTGAGGATTCGCAATGAAGAACTCTGAATATTTACCGGCGAAAAAAGGAATACTCAAGCTGACTGCGGTTTCGCACAACATCAAGCACACCACATAGGTAAAGGTTAGCTTGTGTTCTTGAAACACTTTTAGGGCGTATTCCACTCTCAATTTGTCAAACATTAATCCATCATTCCATTTTCACGACTTTGGTGGCTCTGCAAGTTTACCTTATTCACTATATACTGGCATTATTAAAAATTACGATGCGATTAATCTATGCTTAGCAATTCTTGTACCCCTATGTTTTGTGTGAAATGTGGGGCAAAGGCCTTAGTACAAAGTGGTGAAAAAGCGTTTGCTTGTGAGGCCTGCGATTTTGTGTACTTTCATAATGTGGCAACTGGGGTGTGCGCAGTCATTCGATATCAAAATAAAATTTTATTGGTGAAGCGTGCTGAGCAGCCTGCTCTGGGTAAGTGGGATTTTCCCGGTGGTTTTGTTGATTACAATGAGTCAAATGAGCAGGCGTTATCACGAGAGCTACAAGAAGAGCTGGCCCTCAGTGTCGATACTATGGGGTATCTGTTTTCGTTTCCCAATGAGTACCAATATAAAAACGTTGACTATCGAACGCTGGATGCTTTTTTCTTGATTGAACTGACGACTTTACCTAGCTTGTCGTTGCAGCAGTCTGAAGTGAGTGCTTATCAGTGGGTTGAGGTTAGTGATATTCAGCCAGAGGATATGGCATTTTTGTCGGGAAAGGCAGGTATTCGGGCTTTATTGCAACGGGCGTAAACAATAGCCCCGTAAAGTAAACCACTGCCTTTACGGGGCTACGAGTTTGTTTAGAAAATTGGGTGCTATTTAGCCTCGATAACCAAAAAACTTATTTTCAATGATTTCGTTTACTACCTTGTCTGGCAGGGCCGACTCCCATTCACCGCGTCCTCCTGAAATTTTCTTCAGCACTTCACGTGAGTAAATTCTAAATAGGTCTTTATCGCTGCACTCAATGCCAGAAATAAAGCCATTTTCGAGTAGATGGCGATATAAAAATCTTAGGTGATCTTGGACTTTAACATCGGTAAAGTCACTGACTTCACCTATGTCGTTTAGCTCCGGATATACGAATAGTCGGGTGTTGTCTGGGAATAGCTTACCAAAACCTTCGAGTATGCCGCCTTCGACACCACGGTACGAGTCTTCGTTGAATATTTGCCGAACGTTGATCATACCTACCACTATGCCTATTTGCAGTTTGGTATATTGCCTAAAGTAGGCACGCAAAGAAAAATAGCGGGTGTAATCGGAAATCATCACGTTGTAACCCAAAGAGTTAAGTAATTGAATTCTTTGAACTAGGTCGGCCTCTGGTACATTGTTGTCGTGTCCGTGGGCGTCGTTGAGTGAGATTTCGGCTATGGCTAGAGTGTTTTCTTCGTCTACCCCTTCTAAATTATAAAAGGCCTTTTTACCCTGTTCGATCATGTCGACGTTTAAGTTTGTGACAGGCCGAAATGATCCACGGATTGTGAGTACATTCTTTTTATAGAGCATTTCTGCCGGTACGCCAACGCTACCATCGGGCTTAAACATAATGGCCCGCGCTTTCCAGCTTCGAATTAAATGTAGGTTGATTGCGCGGTTATCTATATCTTCAAAATAAGGCCCTTGAAAATCAATAGAATCAATCTCGATTCGATTGGCCTTCATGTTGTCGGTTAAAGATTCAATGATCTTCTTGGGGTTTTCGTAATAAAAATATGCTGCGTATATCAAGTTCACGCCCAGTACGCCTAAGGCTTGTTGCTGAGCTTCGGCGTTGTCATCACGCATTCTAACGTGTACTTCAATATCCGAAGGTTCGGCACCAGGATACATTTGCACTCGGATCCCGCACCAAGCATGGCATTCGTTGTCTCGGTTAAAGCTTTTGGCTGCTACGGTTGCGGCATAGGCAAAGTAACGAGAAGACTTGGAGCGCACATCGCCTACGCGGTCTACCACTAGCTCATATTCTTGCTCCATCATGGCTCGAACACGGGCTTTTGATACGTAGCGTCTGTCTTCTTGTACGCCGTAAATGGCGTCGGAGAATTTCATGTCGTAAGCCGACATGGTTTTGGCTATGGTTCCGGCGGCTGCGCCAGCTAAGAAAAATTGACGTGCGACTTCTTGGCCAGCACCTATCTCTACTATAGTGCCGTATTTCTTTTCATCTAAGTTGATGCGTAGTGCTTTTTGACTGGTACTACGGTCACTAACGTTATGTTTTGTTTCGATTTTTCTGTCCATGATTTCCCCAGCGAGATTGACATTAAAAAGAATAGTTAACTTTACCACTCAAGCGTTAGAGTGTTGCAATTGAGTATGTAGATCACTCAAATACGTTTGCTCTGTTAGCATAAGGCTGATGCACTAAATGTGTTAGCGTCAATCGGTTTAGGCGCGCTATTCGCGATGGCCTAGTACTTTTGCATATCTTATTCTTAGTGTTGAAATTTATTGTAACCCTTTTATTTATAGCAATAAATCGTTATTTGGTGGCATTTAATTTTAGGTTTTTAGCTGATTTTTTAGCTGGCCAAATAGGTTAGCTGCATATCATTGGCTGAGGGCTGCTTTGTATGCCTAAAACGATGCCGTTTTGAGCAAAGGCAATATCCACAACATCACCACTATTTAGGCCAAGCTCTATTTGCTGCACACGCGTTAACTCATTGATTAAACTTTGTGCTACTAACAAAGCTTGATCGTCGCAGGTGGTTAGTTTCCAACCTGATGGGGTGAGAAGCAGTTTAGCTTGTTTACTGTGGTGCAGGGCAAAGGTTTGCTCTTGATTTAAATAGCTGCGATAGGCATCTACATATTTTTGATTGGTCGCTAACCTTTGGGTTTGATTGGTCGAGCTCTGTAGCTGCGTGTCTAGGCTGTGTAAATAAACAAGATTATCTGGGGTAACCGGCTGTGGGCTTTGAGTTTGCAGCATAAATACACCAAACAATAAAAGTGTGCAGGCTGCCGTTGCCATGTAGGTCATGCGATTAAATACCTTGCTCCAACTTAACGATTGTTGATGTGAGAGCAATATCTGTTTTTTTAAGGAGGCAGGCGATTTGTGCTGGCTTTTACGTTTAGCATAGAGCGCATCTAAGTCGTGTTTGGATTCGTTGTCAGGTTGCATCTGCCTAGGCCTCTAGTGATTCGAGTTGTTTGCGTAGCTGAATTTTGGCATAGCGTAATCGACTCTTAATGGTTTCGGTTTTCGAATGGGTAATATGCGATATTTGTTCTAATGAAAATCCTTCTTGTTGCAGGCAAAAGGCTTCTCTTTGCTCAAAAGGCAAGCCACAAAGTGCCTGATCAAAGCGATTGGCGAGCTGTTGTTGATTTTGGGTTTGGGCTGCACCAGCTTGATGACTGGGCAGCGTATCTGTTTGGTCTGTGGTGAGTTTTTGGCTGCGTAACTCGTCTATTAGTTGGTTGTGAGCCAAGGTAAATAGCCAAGCTTTAAACTGTCCACTGTTACTGTAAAGGTGTTTTTTTTCGATGACTTTTAACCAGGTTTTTTGACATATGTCTTTGGCCAAATGAGGCTCCGATAAAGTCAGTACAAAATGATATAAATCGTCGCCGCAGGCATCGTAAAGTTGCGTTAGAAGGGTGTTTTCGCCCGTTTTTGCATAGCGCACCATGAGTTTTTCGTTACTCGGTGCGCTTAAAATAGATTTGAATGCTAACGCAATACTCATTTTGGGCCTTTTATGCGTCTAATTTGAAATCGAGTCTGACACTTAATCCGTCTTGGGCAACGGCTTTGCCTGCTACCATGCTGGGTTTATATTTCCATTTCGATAATGCCCGTTTAGCGGCTTTATCGAATATCCGTCTAGGTTCGGCATTAATAACTGTCACTTGCTCTACTTCTCCACTAGCCGAAATAGAAAATGATAGCTCAACCCAACCTTCGATACCGTCGCGAGCAGCAGTCACTGGGTATTTTGGCTCAATTCTGACGATAGGTCTTGCTGTGCTGTTGGTATTTCCAAAGCTGTCGTTCAGGTTAGGTTTAATGCTAGGTAAAGTAAGCGTATTACTGACCAAGCCGGTTGTCCAGCCATTAGGCTGCGCAGGTTCTACTTCGAGGGGTAAGGGTTCGGGTTGCTCAATGGGTTTGGGTAAGGGTTTAATGGGTGTTCTTTCGATAACAGGTTCTTCTTCGAAATTATGGGTGAGTATGATTACAGGCGACGGGGTAGGATCAATTCGTGTGATATGTTTGTTTTCAATTAGCTTGTGCATGCCTACAAATATACCTAGGGTTACCACGGCAGCGCTAAACGCAATGGTTGCTAAGGCTTTCAAATTTAATTGGGTTGCTGGTTCAAATACAGATGATTGAGGGATGGCTTGATTGTTTGTCATAACTTTCTCCATTGGTTTCTTGGGAGTAACGAAACACAATGGAGAAAGGGGTTAGCTTTTTATTATTTTTTTATTTGGCTTTAAAAGTTCATGCGAACGCCTACATATGCCGCTTCTCTTGGCGTGAAAAACGCTAAGGTATCTTGGTATTTCGCATCAAATAGGTTTTCTGCTCTAATGTGAATCGTTAACTGTTCACTGACATGGAACCTTGCGCTTATGTCGAGTATTTCGTAGTTATCTAGTTTAACGCCACCGTCAATGAGGTTTTTAACCAGACGAATATTTGACGATATAGACAAACGATCTTTGCTGTATTCTATGCCGATATTGGTTAAATGCTCTGGGCGACGAGCCCTTTGCTGACCGCTTGCGTCTTCGGTATCGTTGAAGGTGTAGTTGGCGTTAATTTTCCAATCAGCTGAAATGACATGGCTGGCAATAAGCTCTATGCCTTTAGACGATGAACTTCCTGCTTCTTGTAAATAGCCCGAGAAATTCAGTAGATCAAACTCTATGGCATTTTCAATTTCTTGGTCAAAATAGACGATTTGATACAAAGAGCCATTGCTGACTGTGTAGTCTACGCCCACTTCAAAACCTTGACTCTCTTCAGGCCCTAAAATAGTACTCGCTGCCGGTTCAGTGGTCGAGGCGCGGTTAAATCCGATTTCAAATAAGCTTGGTGCTCTGAACCCTGTACCATAGGTGCTGCGTAGTTTTAACTCACCAGACTGCACGGCCCATATATAAGCACTGCTAACTCGATAGGTGGTAAATTCACCAAAATCATCGTTGTCGTCGTGGCGCGCGGCTGCGGTGACAAACCAGTCGTTAAGCACTTCGCCTTGGTACTCAATAAAACCAGCACGGTTGTAACGATTTTGCCCAGCAGATGTGATGCTCTCTTGCTCCCATTCTAGGCCATACACAAGTGAATGTTGCGCGTTCAAGCTGGCGTTACCTAGATACTCATACTTTTCGATAAACCCTTTGCTACCAAAGCTAAACTGACCTTGATTAAGGTTACTCCGCTCGATTAAGTTTTTAGAATAAGACAGGTCACTTTGATGTTGGTCGGTTTCGTAGCTTAGGGTTGCCCTAATGTTGGTTTGTTCGAACTCACTTTGGCAATTATTACTCGCCGACGCACCAAAGCCACAGTTGTCGAACTCGCCATTACCTTTGTTATTTCTAAGTACGAGTTGCGCCGAAAACTGCTCATTTAATTGATAGCCCAAGCGAGAGTGGATAGTGGTGTTGTTATATCCGTCTAAGTCTTCTGAGTCATCGTCGAGTCTTGAATTAAAACCGTCTGTCCTGAAACTCGCGCCCGATATGTAATATTCCAAGTCGTTGTTTTTCCCGCCTAGGTCTGCGGTTACATTGGTGGTGTCGTAGCGGCCAAATTCACCGAACAGACTTCCGGCTAGTTGTTCTTGGTAGTACTTGCTATGAATGTTCACTACACCACCCGCATCTGCGCCGTAGGACAAGCCTTGGCTACCACGTAGGATTTCGACACGGGAGATATTTGCACTTTGCAAATGCCCTAGTTTGGGGCCAACTTGGGTGCCTGTTGGATCAGAAATGTCTACGCCATCTATTGTAACTAAAGTACGGTAGGCTTCTTCGCCTCTTATCCGCAATGAGGTGGTTGAGCCTGTACTACCACTATTGTTTACATATAGCGCTGGCTGATCTTTGAGTACGTCGCTTAAATTAGCAAACCCCCTTGCTTCTATGTGTTCTTGGGTAATTAGGGATACCGATGTGGCAATTTCGCGTAGGGGCATGGCAACTTTGCTCGAGACCACCACAATTTTTTCGATAGACTGTTCTTTATCAGCCGATTGCGCATAGGTTTGTGTATTAGCTAATGCCAACGTTAGCCCTAAAGCTATAGATGTGTATTTCATGTGTACCTCAATCATAATAAAAAGCACGATCGAGAGGGGAGGGTAAGATCTGTTAATGATGCACTGCCGCCAAAATTCAGGCTAATGCGTTGTTCACGACTCGTCGGTAGGCCGACAAGTTTATCAACAATCTAATGAAGCCCGCCGCTCCATTCGTATAAGTCTGATAGTTAGGCCGGTGTCGGACTCAGTTTAATCAAAAGCATTAAACTATTACCGTTGCGGGGGCAGTGATGGGATAAATCGCCTCAAAATATGAGCCGAACCATACTTCCCGTTTACCCTATCCAGACCGCGCTTGTTAGTTCGCCGCCGATAGGCACCTAAAACAGAGGGCGCAAGATACGGCCAGTATCACATAAAGTCAATGGCAAGCTGGCTCTAAACGTTTTTATTGGGAAGGTCGGGGGACGTAACGGGCAATATAAACAAAAAAGGAGCGCCTGAGCGCTCCTTTTAAATATTACTACTATAAAAGTCGCTTATTTGCGGTATTGAATACCTAGGAAAATACGCGGGCCAGAATATTCAACTCGGTTAAATAGATTTTCTGCTACGCGTTCTTCAACATATGGCTCGTTAGTTAAGTTAAGCACTTGAAATCTAGCTCGTAAACTATCGTTGATGTTGTAAGAGGCATCTAGATCCAAGGTGCGCTGCTCTCTAACAAAACGGTTAGTTTGACCTAGGTCAGGGCCGAAAGGTTTTAAGTAGCGTGAGCGGTACTTGTAGCTTAAGCGTGTCGAAAATACATCGTTTTCCCAGTAAATCTGGCCGCTGAAGTTATGCTTAGACAGACCTGCGATATTAGCTGGGGTGATTTGAGCGAGAACGTCACTTGTGAAGTCAGATCCAGCTTCTGGCGTTTCGAAATCAGAGTTAGCGAAGTTGTAGTTTATTGATACACCTAACCCTTCAATTGCGTCAAATGTATGCAGTGCACTGATCTCGTAACCATTAATGCTAGAGCTGTCGTCTACGATAGTGACTCGACCGCCTACGACTGCATCAAAGGAGGTGCCATCAACAATGACTGGCTCCACACCACTGCCAAAATCGAAACGTGCGTTAAATTCTTTGTAGTAAATCGCAGCAGAAATTAAGGTATCTTGACCTAAGAAATAGCTTAGGCTTAAGTCATAGTTATCAGACTCCAAGGCTTCTAAGAATGGGTTTCCTGCGCCAGTAACAGCGTCAGTTAGGGCTTCTGGAATACTGGTGGGTAAATCGTCCACTTGGACATCAATCTGTCGGCCTACACCAAAATACCACATGTCGGGTCTAGATATTGCGCCGTAGGCAGCCGCTCGCAGTTGCAGTTCGTCGGTTAGACCGAATGACACGTTAATGCTAGGCAAGAGGTTTGAGTAGGAATTTGTCAGTGTTGTAAACGTTTGAGCGCCTGCAACTTCGGCTATGTTAGTTATGGTTGCAGTACCGCCGTCTTCGGTATCAACTGTGTCTTCAAAAGAATTGAATGTTGAGTTTATACCCACTGATTCGATATCAGTAGTCACATACCTAATGCCAATGTTGCCATCTACAGGAATATCACCTATCTCTGCTGAAAATTCACCCATGACATAAAATGAGGTGATTTCTTCAGATAAATTGATATCACCTGAGCTAGGTATTTTCGGGTCTTCGCTTAGGTCTGCACCGTCTGCTAATAAGTCGAATGCACACAGGGTATCGAAGGTTGCCCAAGTTTCAAATTCCAATCGACCGTCATCACCAAAGTCTCTTTGTGGGAAGGTTCTTCCACAGTTTCTGCGTACTTCGTCGGATACGTCACCACCATTCACCTCGTTTCGAGTTTGCGCATAGTTTCTGTGCTTACGAGTTGATAGTGCAGCACCAAATCTTAGATTATAAAAATTATCATGATCTAAGCCATAGTCAAAATCTAAGGTGTAAGAATTGATGGTGTCTTTTATTTCTTCCTGTTCGTTTCTGATTCGGCTGTTCGCGTCAAAATATGATAATGCTTGAATTTCTCTGGTCCAATCTATTGCTGATCCTTCTGGGTCATTTATGTCCTCATATACATTAGTTATTTGCGGGAAGAAAGAGCCATCAGAGTTTTCCCAATCGTAAAAAGATCTGTCAGATCTCAGCCTAACTTGTTGGTCAATCTGGTCGCGAACCGTACCAGAAAATGCGGCATCAAAGTAGACTCTCAAATCGTCTGTGGCCTGCCAATCTATATTTAGTCCTAAGCCCTCATAGTTCTCATCACGTTCGCGATATTGTCCGTATGAGCTAATACGTGACTCACCTGTGTAGCTTTGCAATACGTTATTGTCATCGGTTACCCAATTGGCAATTCTGCGACGACCGTCGTCAAACGTTAAATCATGTCTGTCTTCGAAGAAGAAGCGTTTAGACACTTGACCGTCTAGATTAATATCTAAATCGTCATTAGGTTTCCACTGTAATGCCACTAAACCAGCATCTCTGTCTTCGTGCGATTCCATTTGACGATATAAAAACAGGTTGGGGATAAAATAGTAGTCTCCGAATCCAGACAGTCCACCATTAGCAGCCCTATTGTTATCACTATAGGTACAAGGTCGGTTTCCTGAGTTGGATCCCTCGCCTTGAGCGAAATCTGAGTTACAGTTTCGGATTGACGCACTAGTGTTATAGCTTTCTTCTGGGGTCGATTGATCAGATATCGCTACCCCAATAGCAAAGCCAAATTCACCGCCACCATCGAGTTCGTATGTATTGGTATAAGATGCAGAAGTTCGGCTACCTAGACCTGTAGAGCCTTTAAACTTAGCTTGGTAGGGATTGTAATTACCTTTGAATTCAGCTTGGAAGCGCTCTTTGCCGTAATCTATTGGTTTGATGGTTTTTAGGTCCACTGTACCCGACACACCGCCTTCTAAAATATCGGCTTTTTGCGCTTTATATACCACTACACCGTTGACTAGCTCAGACGGAAATTGACTAAAGGCTACGCTACGGTTACCCGAACCAGATGATATAGCGCGACCGTTTACTGTAGCAAAACCTAAAAATGGGCCCAGACCACGAATCGATATTTCACTGGCGTTACCTTTAAAGCGGTCACCCGTTACACCAGGAATACGTTCTAAGGTTTCGGCTACCGACAAGTCGGGTAAAGCGCCTATGTCGGCAGAGGATAAAGCATCAACTATGGTCGTTGCGCCCTGCTTCTCGGCAATGGCATTCCGATAAGCATCCGCAATGCCTCGTACTTCGATGATTTCAGCTTCCTCTTCTTGTTGAGAGTTGGCGTCTTGCGCAATGGCTTGCTGCGTTAAACATAAAGCTGAGCTTACAGCTAAGGCTAGCAGGCGTTTTCTATTTAATTTATTCTTTAATTGTGTGGGGGTACTTACGTGCATTAAAGTGCTCCAAAATGAGTCTAAGGTGGATATATATTGTTTTTATTTTGTTTAATTCTGCGCCATATTTAAACATTGTATTTACAATGTCAAGCTGCCTGACCAATTAATTATGACACAAATTTATGGTGGGGTGGTGGTGGTTTTCTGGCGGTTTATTATTTCTTTTTATGTTTGATTGCGTTTACCTTTTTGTATGGTAACGTTTTCATAATTACTCGTAAACTATATAAAAAGTTCACTTTTAAATAGCTCCAAATTAGTCTTTTTTAAATTAAATTTTTTGCGAGATGACTAAATCCTTGCTATTCGTCTTTCCAACGTTCTTTTACGACTAAGAGTTCGTCCAATTTTAACTTAAATACGCTTACCACCTCAGGATCGAAATGCTTACCTGTTTGTTCATCAATAAATGCCAAGGTTTTGTCTAGGGGCCATGCATCTTTATAGGGCCTGACGCTGGTAAGGGCATCAAACACATCGGCAAGGGCGACGATTCGGCCTTCGATTGGGATGTTTTGTCCTTTTAGGCCTCTGGGGTAGCCTGAGCCATCCCATTTCTCGTGGTGTGTTAGAGAAACCACTTTTGCTAGTTCGATTAGATCAGAATCAGACTCTCCTAAAATCTCGGCACCGATTTCTGGGTGTTGTTGCATAACAGCAAACTCTTCCTTGGTGAGTTTGCCTGGCTTAAGCATAATACTGTCGGGTATGCCAATTTTACCTATGTCGTGCATAGGAGCGGCATTAAACAAGTTTTCCGCCTCGATTTCACTAAACCCATAACCTTTTGCAATGATCCGAGAGTAGTGACTCATACGCATAACATGCATACCTGTCTCGTTATCTTTGTATTCGGCAGCTCTACCAAGTCGTTGAATAATTTGTAGTCGTGTACGCCTGAGTTCATCAGCCTGAACCAGTGATAAATGCGTTTTGACTCTGGCGCGAACAACTGCGGCTGAAATAGGTTTAGCAATATAGTCTACTGCACCTAGGTTAAGGCCTTTGGCCTCATCGTCTTGGTCATCTAGGGCAGTGACAAAAATCACAGGTATGTGTTTAAGGCTATTGTCGGCTTTTAAGGTTTCGCATACTTGATAGCCCGTCATTTGGGGCATCATTACATCTAGCAAGATAAGGTCGGGTATATTTTTCTCTGTTAGAGATAGGGCTTCTTGTCCATTCTTAGCAAAAATAAGTCTGTATTGGTTAGCCAATACTTGGTTAAGCACTCTTAGGTTAGTCGGCTCATCATCTACTACGAGTATTGTATGTTGCATACGAATTTATCCAGTTTATGGCACGAGTTTAGCGAGTAAGTTTTGCACCTTAATTAAGGCGGAGGCAAAATCGAAATCATTATAAGCTCTAATGATATCGGCCAACGACTCTTGATGTTGACCCGTTATCATAGCTAATTGGTCTAATGCCTTTTCGTTGTATTCATTGTTACTTAATGAGTGCTCTAGGGCGGTTAATATATCTACTAAGGTCTCTTGATTGCAAGACTCGTGACTAACTTGTTTACCGGATAAGGCTTGGGGCGACGTTTCTAGGCCCTCTTCTAAAATAGAGAGAGAACGTTCAATTTCGCTGAGTATTTTGAGCGCTTGGCTAGCATCTTGGGTATCACAAAAAGTGTCGAGTTGTGAAAATAAGCTCATCAGATAATTTAACGCCAAGTTGCCCGTTAAACCTTTGTATTTGTGGGCTATTAGGCTAATTTTATGCCAATCTTTTTGCTCAACAGATAAGCGAATATCAACTAATTCGGTTTGGCTGTTGTTTAAAAATTTACTTATTTCGGCTTTGTGAGCGTGTTTAGAGCCCCAAAGCTGCGCGCCTTTATCGGTGTCTATTTGTAATAGAGGCTGAGTAGAATCGGTTGGTTGATCGCTTTCTTCTATTTGCAGGTTGAGCGCTTTGGCCATCTCAGTAGTGAGTTGTTGTATATCGACTGGTTTATTGGCAAAGCCATCTATTCCTGCTTGTTCTGCTGAAATTTGGTCTTGGAGTAAAACACTTGCTGTTAAGGCAATAATAGGGGTGCGAGGCCAACCGTTTTCATGTTCTTGTTGGCGGCGTAATTTGGTGGCAGTTAGGCCATCCATGATTGGCATTTGGATATCCATAAAGACCAAATCAATTGGGTGTTGCTCAAGCATAGATAGGGCTTCTTGTCCATTTCGAGCTTCGAAAATAGTATGCCCATTGCGTTTTAAAATAACCGACATAAGTTCAATGTTTTGATCAATATCGTCCACTAATAATATATTCAGGTCATGAATTTCGAGGTGACGGGTTGAATTTACTTCGGGTTGAGTGTGTGTTTGTGCAGTTAGTGGAATGATAAATATAAATTCAGAGCCTTGGCCTATTTGACTCGATGCAGTGATTTGACCGCCCATTAACTCTACGAGTTGTTTACTGATAGTGGTGCCGAGGCCAGTGCCGCCAAAGCGACGACTCATAGACTCATCAGCTTGAGCAAAGGCATCAAATACGCCATTTACCTGCTCTTTGGTCATGCCTATTCCTGAGTCTTTAATCGAAAAGCTCATGTGGTCATTTTCGAGACTAGTCACAGAAATTGATACTTCACCTCGTTCAGTAAATTTGACGGCATTACCCACTAGGTTAGTTAACACTTGGCGGATCCTTTCTGGCGCCCCCCAGTAATGCTTCTGTACAGACTTATCAATATTTAGCGTTAACGCGAGTCCTTTATCTTTAGCTTGTAACCAAAAGGTCGAGACAACTGTGTCTATTTCCTCTACCAAAGAAAAGGTTCTGTATTCTAACTGTACTTTGCCTTTTTCTAGTTTCGCACTGTCGAGAATGTCATTGAGTATGTGCAATAGAGACTTAGCCGATTGGTTTATCGTTGCAATGTGTTTGCGTTGAGGCCCCTCTAGCTGTTCATCAAGCAATACGTCGCTAAAGCCTATAATGGCGTTCATAGGCGTGCGAATTTCATGGCTCATATTAGCCATAAAACTTGCTCGGCTCTCGGCGGCCTGTTCCGCTCGCTCTTTTTCTGCAATCAACTCAGATTCCATTTTCTTGCGTTCGCTGATATCCATGATAAAGCCGTCTAGATAATAATTGCCTTTGTCATCAGCAGGGATTGCACGGCCATGGCCCATTAACCATTTGGTGGTGCCATGTTTATCTATCAGTCGAAATTCGAGTTTGAATCCATTGGGTGCACGTAAATCGGTGTTCGCGATTAATTGCATGTCGTCGGGGTGAACTAGCTCTCCAATACTCCGTTTAGGTTGGGGCAGTAAAAAATCTTTAGCAGGGTAGCCTGTGATATTTTCGACTTCGTCCGAAATAAACAAATTAGGCCAGCCTGGTGCATCCATGCATCGGTAGGCTATACCTGGAATATTACTGACAAGAGACCAGATTTTAACTTCGCTTTCTTTTAGCGCCGCTTCCATTTTAATGCGTTCGCGAAGATCAGAAATAAATCCTACGAACATATGCTGATTATTCAGCTCTACATGGCCCAAGCCTAATCGAACGGGAATTTTTTCTCCGCTTTTGGTCATGGCTTCGACGTCGCGGCCAGTTCCAATGATTTTGGGTTGCCGAGTTTCAATAAAATGGGCGATATAATCATTGTGCTCAGCCCTAAATGACTCAGGCATTATCATGTTTACGTTATTGCCAATAAGTTCGTCTTCATGCCATTCGAGGAGTCGAGTAACTGCTGCATTCACACTAACAATTATGCCTCGGTCGTTAATGGTTATAATGCCATCAACTGCGGTATCCATGATGGCCTTGATACGCTTTTCACTTTTTAGCGCTCGTGCTGAAATGTCTTTATATTTAAATACGAGATTTGATGCGAGCACTAAGGCGATAATTATCAATGTGAGTAGGGTTACCCCAACTGCTAAGTAGGTTGAAAAAGACTCTGTTTGCTTAGAGATTTCTAGGCCCGCTGGTTTGACAAATCTGGCAGCGACCATGCCTGTGTAATGCATACCCGAAATCGCAGCGCCCATCACGCAGCTTGAAATAATGGTTTTTAGATAGCAATATTTTTTTCGCTTAAAAAAGCGGTCTAAACCAAAGCTTATCCATAACGAAATAATTGCCAATATGACTGCAACCAAAATAGACACAGAAAACATGGCTAAGTCATAACGCAGCAGAGGGGCCATTTCCATGGCTGCCATGCCAGAATAGTGCATGGTGCCTATGCCTGCGCCAACTAAAGTGCCAGCTATGGCAAGCTCTTTTGCGTGAATATCTTTTTTTATCAGCAAGTTGAGGGCTACCCAAGATGCGGCTATAGCAGGCAAGACGGACGCTGCGGTAATGCCAAAGTCGTAACTGACTATTGAGCATAAATCCAGAGCCAACATGCCAATAAAATGCATTGACCATACGCCACCGCCAAGGGCAATGCTGCCTACGCTTATCGAGATCTGTTTACGTCTATTTGACTGGGTTTTAATGGCTTGTTCTGCAACTTGAAACCCCATAAATGAGGCAAAAATGGCAATACCAATAGATAAGGTGACCAACCAAGGGTCGTAAAAAGTGCTTGTTAAGATACTTTCAGGTGGAATGCTAAACAGATCAAGTAGGTTTTCTGGCATAAAAGTCGACTTTACATATCAACAGGCTCCTTGCCTGTTAATATCTTGTGTAGGTTAAGACTTCCATAATCCTAGTGCATTTATTTAATCTAGTCTTGGATTTAATTGGGCCTATTGATATTTACCGCATGTTTTTGCTGAGAGTTGTATGGTATTTATACGATAAAGCGCAAATATGTGTTAGTTGTTCTATATGAGAGAGTTCTGCATGAGACAGTCCTGCTGGAGCCGAGATACACGCAGATTAATCACCGCTATTTAAACTAGCCAGAGAAGATTACCACGCCCTATCTTAGCCAATTAATCCCAGCACTTGACTCAATCGAGGCTGCTGATACGAAAGGGGGATGCCAAAACGTAAACCATTTTGTTCATCTAACAAGCGCACGTATATGCCTTGTTCACAGAGTTTTTGGTGAACCGCTGGGGCATTTGGGATGAGTACTGTTTGAAAAAGGTCTGTGCCAACGGGCTTACAGGTAAATGCCTGAGACAAAATTTGTTTGAGTTGAAGGCACAGTTGAGCCAGGTGATTTCTTTGCCCTTGATGCCATCTTGTGTCTGCAAGGGCTTGCTCTGCAATAAATTGAGCAGGATGGTTCACCGCCCAAGGTCCAAGTTGCTGCTCCAATGTATTGAGTAGCTTGGGATTGGCCCCGACAAAACCCAAGCGAATACCGGCTAAGCCAAAAAACTTTCCAATTGAACGCAAAACCACCAAGTTTGCTCGATGGCTGTATTTCATCATGGAGCATTGAGGTGTGCAGTCTATAAAGGCTTCATCGACTATGAGTAAACCGTTTAGTTTGGTCAGTTGTTCAAGTAGTGTGTGTAATGATTGTTGAGTATAAGTTTGACCTGTCGGGTTGTTCGGATTGATGACAAGCACTATGTCGCCTTGGTTGAGCTGCTTAGCACTCGGCAGTGTTTGGTAATCAAGACAAGTGAAGGCAGTTTGATTAAAGGCATTTTTATGTTCTCGGTACCCAACCTTAGGCAACCAAGCGCGCTTGTATAGTTGATTAGACAACACTTTAGGGAGTAACTGAATGGCAGCCTGACTGCCGCTGGTGGCTAACAGATTTTCGCATTGATAATACTCGCAGGCGACGTTTTGTAAGTTTGCATTTTTTTCAGGCAAACGTTGCCACACTCGTTCAGGAATACTCGGTACTGGATAGCTAATGGGGGCAATGCCAGTTGATAAATCGAGCCATTCAGATAAAGGAATAGAGTACTGGCTGGCTATGGCGTGTAGGTTGCCTCCATGCAAGGTAGTGCTGCTGGGTGATGTCATAGAGGGCTCTCATAGAGGGTGAATTGCCATAACAAACCTGCAAATAGCAACACACCGACTAACAGTCGAGAGCTAGTGATTACTAGGCTTATGCTGGCAGGAATATCTTCAGGCTGAACATGTCGGCCTAAGCCAAGTCGCACTAAACTCGAAGTGTGGCCATGATAGCTAGCTTTGCCGCCAAGACGAATACCCAGAGAAAATGCACCAGCAGACATACATAGTCCGCCATTTTTGCTTTTATACCGAGCACTTTGCTCAAAGGCGAGTCGTAAACCCAGTGCCGCTTTGCGTCGTTTAGAGCCAACCAGCAGATATAACAGGCTAGTACAGATTGCACTAGGATAGCCTAGCAGATCATCGAGTTTAGCCGCAGCCCAACCAAAGGCTATAAATCGCGAGGACTTGTATCCCCACATGGCATCTAGGGTATTAACTAACCTATGCAACACTGCCAAAGGGGCGCCGCCCAAGGCAAAATAAAACAGGCTAGCAATACTGCCATCGTGGCCATTTTCTAACATAGATTCGGTTACCGCTCGCTGCATTTGCCTAGGAGTTAAGTCAGCTGTGTCGCGACTGACCAAATACCCTGTGTAGTGCCGCGCTTGCTGAATATTATGCTCAGCTAACGGGCGGTAGACTTGCATTCCATGCTCCTTCAAGCTGCGCTGACCTATAGCTAAGTATAAAAACAGCGTTTCAATTAGCCAATAAATTATGGAATCGTGACCAATAACAAAAAGTGCAGCAGGTAAGGGTATGGTCAGTAGCAATAAACACAGGACGCCGGCTAGTTTATTGCGCAGTGATGGGCCTTGAGTATTGTATTTGGCTTCTAAAAAATTGGTTAGATGGCCAAAGCCCACCAGAGGGTGATAACGCGTTAACTCACCCAGCAATCTGTCTAGCATCAAGGCTATGGCCATTTGCATAGCCAGTATCAACAGAGGATTAAGCATTAAAATTGATACATATGATAAGTAGCTAACATCTTAGGCTGCGTGCGGGGTTAACTGAGCTAACAGCTTATCAATGTTCTGAATCGATAGGTATTCAGTGTTTTGTAATGCTTGTGTGTGAGTCAATAGGTGAGGCCATTGACTTGCGAAGCAGGCTATTGCATCACCATGACTAATCAGCATGATGTTGCCTGTTGGCTGCTGTGTTAATAATTCACTTATCTTAGTGTTAAAGCGCTGACGTACTTCATGGGTTGATTCACCCTCTGGAGGGCGCAAGTGAATATCTCGATAACAAAGGCTTTTGAATTTTGCTAACGGGGTTAGCGCGCGTATGTTTTGACCTTGCCACTGTCCAAAGTGACGCTCTTGTAACCCATCAGCCGCAACTATAGGGATAGCGGCTTTGGCGTTGCAGAGCTGAGCGGTTTCGGTCGCTCGGCTTAACCGTGAATGGGCAATAAGGCTAAGGTTTAGCTCGGGAATTTGCTCAGCCAATTGCTTAGCTTGTTGAATACCTAAAGTTGATAACCGGCTATCAATTTGCCCTTGTAACCTGCCTTGATGGTTGAATTGGCTTTGGCTATGGCGGCAAAGATATAGGCTGCGCTCAAGCATATTTATTTGGCCTGTGTCTGGGTTTGGTAAAAGATCCGAGCTTGATGGATTTTTTCACACATGATTTTGACTTCATCTAGCATACGGGTAGTCATGCGATGTACTTTGTCGGCATTTAGGCCAAATATAAATTGGTTTTTACTCGCAGGAATATGCGCCCATTTTGCCCAATTAATATGGTCGGGGTTGTCATTTCCATGCTGGCCGGGCTGGATGATAACTTGCGGCATACTCACTAAGGCTTGTTCTAAGCTTACCGCAGGATAATCTTCATGGGCATTTACAAAAGGGTTGCTAGCACCACACAGGGCTATTTGTTGCTGGGGCCATGCTTGATTTGCCACTGTGCGCAATGGGCGCGACCAAAGTTCATAAAAAAGTGTGACAGGTGTAAGGTGAGCATACTGGTTTTCGAGTTCGTTTAGGGCTGTCAGGTAACGTTTTGCGACATCTTGAGCTTTTGCTTGGCGGCCAGTAAGTTGGCCTAACATGAGTAATTCGTCGGCGACGCTTTTTAAGGTGGTTGGGGTCGAATCGATAACCTCAAATTGGTATTTTTTGAGGCGTTCTAAATCACTAAGGGGGTTACCTGTTTGCCAAGCGATGATAATGTCAGGTTGAATTTGTAAGACTTTTTCAACCTGAATACTTGCATGATTGCCCACGCGCGAAATTGATTTTGCGGCTTCTGGGTAGTCGGCATGTTGGGAGGTGCCAATGATTTGTTCGCCGGCACCAATTTCAAACAAGGATTCAACTATATGCGGGGCTAATGCGATGATTTTTAATTGCTGACGCTCAGCATTGCCTAACTGCTGAATGGCTGAAGGAATGGTGTTTTCTGCGAGGGAGTGGCCAGCAAGCAGAGCTGTTATTCCCAAGCTCAATCTCCAGCCTAAACGCTGGGCTAAACCTAAACCTAGAACTAAGCCTCTAATCAAGCCTCGGCCTAAGCCTAGAATTACGTCTCGAACCAAACCTTGAATTAAACGCCAATTCATACGCCAGATAAGGCCCACAATGAAGGGCCTAATGCTATTTTTGTGGTGAGTGTACATTACCAATCTATGCCTTTTTGCGCTTTAATGCCGCTGTCAAAGGCGTGTTTAATGGGTCTGACTTCGCTGACCGTATCGGCAAGTTCTATGATGGCTCTGTGACAGGCGCGTCCGGTGATCACTACGTGCTGATCTTTAGGGCGAGCATTTAGTGCTTCTAGTACCTCGTCAAGATCAATGTACTTGTACGTCACCATGTAGGTAATTTCGTCGAGTAATACTAGGTCGATAGTTGGATCTGCAAGTAACTTTTTACTGTGCTGCCATGCACTTTGGGCAGCAGCTATGTCTTTTTGTTTGTCTTGGGTTTCCCATGTGAAGCCAGTACCCATTACATGAAACTCGACGCCATTTTTTTCGAGTAAATCGCGTTCACCGCAATCCCATGTGCCTTTCACATATTGCACGACTGCGGCTTTTAGGCCATGACCCACAGCACGAGCTACTGTGCCGAAACCTGAAGTGGATTTACCTTTACCGTTCCCTGTTATTACAAGCAACAAGCCTTTGTCTTCTTGTGCTGCGGCTATTCGCTCGTCGACTTTGGCTTTTTGCTCTTGCATACGGGCTTTATGTTTGGCGTTGTCTTTGTCAGTCATTCGATAGTCTCTTTTTTAGGGGAGTGAGTAATAAATGAGTCGATTTTCGTCCAGTCTAAATGGGTTAAACAGGCATCGGCTAAACGTTCGAGTTCGGTTTCTTGTTGGCTGTAATAGTCTTGTATTTCGACAGTGCTTGCACCTGCCCACAATAGTATGTGTTGCAAGGCCTTAGGTGAATCAAATAAGCCATGTAAATAACTGCCTGCTACTTGATTATCTTGGCTGATACAGCCGTCTAATTGACCGTCTGACAAGGCGCAAAACCCTTGGTGCTCGGCTAAATATTGCGTGCGGCCTACATGAATTTGATAGCCTTTAATTGGGATGGGTCTAGGGCTATTCTGAGTGTTGTTGGGGGTAAGCAATAACTCTCCTGAGTCATGGGTGAGCTGTTTTTGTGGCGTCATCACAGTATCGATGGGCAAGTAGCATAGGCCTTCGGATTCGCCGGGAGTACCTTCAACGCCCTGAGGATCGCGAATGCGTTGTCCAAGCATTTGATACCCTCCACATATACCTAATACTTTGCCGCCATATCTTAGGTGTTTCGCCAATTGCTGAGCCCAGCCCAATTCTTTAAGGAGTGCAAGGTCGGCTCTTACGCTTTTACTGCCGGGCAAAATAATCAGGTCGCAAGGGGGCAAAGGGTCGCCTTGTTTGACTAGGGTTAAATTAACTTGGGGATGATTACGCAGCATATCAAAATCAGTGTGATTACTGATCCGCGAGAACACGGGCACGGCAACCTGCAACTTTACGTCTTGCTTGTCTAATGCTTGATTGGCTTGTAGGCCATCTTCTTCGGCTAGCCGCAAATCCATTATGTAGGGTAGCACACCTAATACTGGCTTGGCGGTGCGTTTTTCCAGCCAATCAATGCCTGATTGCAGCAGTGCAATGTCTCCGCGAAATTTGTTAATAACAAACCCAACTACACGGTTTTGTTCTGACTCAGAAAGTAATGCCAAGGTACCCACTAGTTGGGCAAACACGCCACCTTTGTCAATGTCGGCAATAATAATGACTGGACAATCGACGGCTTCGGCAAACCCCATGTTGGCAATGTCGCCTTCTCTTAGGTTAATTTCTGCTGGGCTACCTGCGCCTTCAACTATGACGGTTTGATAGGCTGCGGTGAGCCTTTGATGGGATTCGAGTACGGCTTCCATCGCGACTCGTTTGTAATCGTGATAAGCCTTAGCTTGCATGTCGCTGATGGCCTTACCGTGGATAATTACCTGAGCGCCCGTATCTGAACTAGGCTTGAGCAGTATCGGGTTCATGTCGACATGGGGCGCTAACTTAGCTGCTTGGGCTTGCAATGCTTGGGCACGGCCAATTTCGCCGCCATCTGCGGTAACAGCACTGTTTAATGCCATATTTTGTGGTTTAAAGGGCACCACCTTGTGGCCCTTTTTGTATAAGCAACGACATAAACCCGCAACCAATAGACTCTTACCTGCATCAGAGGTGGTGCCCTGCACCATAAGGGTAGCGCTGGGTTTCATCGGCTTAGCTCTCCTGTATTGCTGGTGGTCTTTCCTTTCACTGGGTGAGTGACAACTTGGCTAATCAAGACTAAATTGCCCGTAGTGAGGAGGTAAACCAATAAATTCGACTCTAGGCTGGGCATTCTCATAGTTAGCTATGGTGATCCGCGTTAAGCTCGCATACCCGATGTTTAGCTGGCCATACCACGCGCCATTTTGCCAGTCTACGGGCAGTAGATGGCCTAATATTTGTCGGATTACGCCGCCGTGGCAGACTATTATACTGTACTCACCTTGGTAGGTTTGGGTAATGGCTTGCCATGCTTTAATGACTCGCTGATGAAAATCGGGCAGAGATTCGCCCTGAGGCGGGGTGTGCTGAACCGGATCTTGCCAGAAAGAGGTCATCAGAGGCCATTGCTGGGAGTTGTCATCGAATTTAATGCCATCCCATTCACCAAAATCACACTCTCGTAAGCCGGGATCTATGTGTAAATCGACATGATTTTGATTGGCGAGTTCTTTGGCAAACTCTTTACATCTGCGCAACGGAGAAGAAATAACATTGTCGGGAAACTGAAGATTTTCGGTTTGGGCCCGCATTTGTTTTAGGCCCTCTTCACTGATAAAAACATCGGTTCTGCCGTAAAGGGCAGCGGGGCCATCGACTTTACCGTGCCTAAGTAAATCTATACGTGTTACGTCAGTCATGATTATTTCCTTTTAACTGCATAGGTAATCCTGCTGCAACAAATGTTACTTTGTCTGCCTGCTTTGCTAGGGCTTGGTTTAACCAGCCAGCCTGGTCGACAAATTGTCGACTGATTTCTCCCATTGGGATCACGCCTAGACCTACTTCATTGCTAACCAAAAATAGCTCGCAATTTGAGCGAGCTAATGCGCTTTGGAGCTGATTAAACAACACAGCAAAGTCTTGTTCGGGGTCAGCAAACAGCTGATTATTGAGCCATAGGGTCAGGCAATCGATTAACACTATGCTCGATTCACAGCGATTAATCGCTTGATCTAGATGTAAAGGCTCTTCGATGAGCGTCCAATGTTTCGGGCGTTCGGCTTGATGGCGGATAATGCGCTCAGACATTTCGCCGTCACTGGCCGTTGCGGTGGCAATAAATACCACGTTTTTCTGATCCGCCTGACTGAGCTGAGTCACCTGAGATAATGCAAAGCTAGACTTACCAGAGCGGGCTCCGCCCAAAATCAAATGTATCACTGTGTCATCCTATACGGCCCAAATTAGCTAAAATGATCAAATAAATCAGCAACTCTTGTAATTGTTGTGCTGTGCCTAGGGCGTCTCCTGTGTACCCTCCTAAGTGTTTATTTAACCAATGCTTTAGGGCAAACCTAAATAATAGGCAGCCAACTAATAGACTAAATACTGTCGAGATTGGCAGCCAAAATACAGCTATTGCACCAGACCCGATAACAAAGGCTAATCTGGCGGCGGGCATAGGTTTGGCTAAAGGTTCACTTTTACTGCCAGAGCTGGGTACGTGATTTGACACGTAGGCCATATCTTGGACTAAGCTAATGGCGAGTGCCCGAGATAGGGGGTAGGCGACAAACAGTCCAAGTATGAGTTGCTCTTGGTTGGCTAGCTCCCACCAAACACTGGCTTTTAACAAGAACATCAAGACTAGGGCGCAGGTGCCATAGGTACCAATACGACTGTCTTTCATTATGCTTAGCTTGCGTTCGCGGCTGTACCCTCCCCAAACACCATCGCAGACATCGGCTAAGCCATCTTCGTGGAGGGCGCCTGTGAGCAGCATGCTAGCAATCATTACCAAGATAATGGCTGGCAATATGCCAAATAGCATCATAAATATTTGGTAGCAGCACACTAAAATTAATGCCAATAGGCCTCCAACCAAAGGAAAGTATTGGCTGGCGCGGCGCATCTTGCTTGGGGTATAAATAACGTATGAGGTGACAGGCAAGCGGCTAAAAAAACTCACTGCGAGTAAAAATAGATTGGCCTGATACTGTGCCCATTGCTTAGTCAATTGTTACGCTCACAGTATCTAAGGTAGCCATGTCATTAAAAAAGGCGGCAGCGGCTTTGACTAAGGGAATAGCTAGCGCAGCGCCTGTACCTTCGCCCAAACGTAGGCCCAAATTAAGTAGGGGTTTTGCCTGCATAGCGTCTAGGGCTAAGCTATGGCCTTGTTCGGCTGAAGTATGGGCAAACACCATGTAATCGCGTGTGGCTGGAGCCACAGAATAGGCGACTAGGGCGGCAACCGATACAATAAATCCGTCTACTATGATGAGTTTCTTGGCTGCGGCGCAGGCCAACATGGCACCCACCAATTGGGCAATCTCGAAACCGCCTAGTTGTTGTAATATGTCCATGGGCGAAGGCGAGGGTAATTGTTCTTGGACCCTTGCTAAGCCTTTATCAATGAGTTCGATTTTTAGGGCAAGTTGGGTGTCGGTTATGCCCGTTCCCATGCCGCTGGTTTGGCTGGCCGTTAAACCTAGTAAGGCGGCAAGTATGGCCGAAGCACTGCTAGTGTTGCCTATCCCCATTTCGCCAAACGCGATAGCTGTATAGCCATGGTTGAATTTTTGTTCCATGATTTTTTCACCCAATGCCAGTGCTTGTTTGAGCTGAACGCGAGTCATGGCCGCTTGTGCTGATAAATCTTGGGTGCCAAAGTCGACCCTTTGTTCGGTAAATTGCAGCTGGCTAGTGGTTTGGTTTTGTCGTGGGGCTGCCGTTTTTGTGAGCACCCCAGCATCGACAATATGAATATCAGCTCCCATGCTTTCACATAAGCAGTTGATGGCCGCACCGCCTCGTAAAAAATTGGCAACCATTTCGGCGGTAACGGCTTGGGGAGCGATACTAATAGGGTGCTGTCCTATGCCATGGTCGGCAGCAAACACCATCACGCAGGGGGTTATGGGGCTGATTTGCATTTGATTAATTTGCCCCTCACTCGAAGATGAAGGGGAGGCAAAAATCAGCGCTAGGGATTCAGCTAAGGTTTCTAATTCACCTAGGGCACCAAGAGGTTTCGTTTTTTGGTCGATTTGTGCGCGGATAGCTGTGCGCAACTGACTATCTACTGGGCTGATTTGCCAATACTCTTGGGTTAATATTTGGTCACTGATTGAGTCGCTGCTAGACAAGGGTATCACCTCGATTTGTGTTTCATTGCGAGTAAGAAGAATAGGCTACCTATGGCTGAGGTAATAATACCGATTGGAATTTCTTGTTCGGGTATCGCGACTCGCGCCACTACATCTACTATCACCATAAATGAGCCGCCAAGTAATACACTGCCGATTATGACCACTCGGCTCGTTACGCCCAACCAGTTTCTGACTATGTGCGGGATCATTAAGCCAACAAAACCAATTCCACCGCAGTAAGACACAATGCAAGCCGTGAGAGCGGCGCAAATAGCCAGCGACATAATACGTAGGTGCGTGACCCTGACACCTAAGGTTTTGGCGCTTTCATCACCGAGCAGCAAAGCATCCATTTGGGGGCCAAATAACAGGAGTAAGCCTACGCTTATCAAAACTACGGGTAACATTACCCAGGCGTACCAGACTTCGACTCTGGCAAGGCTGCCCATTAACCAAAAAATGACTTTGGTTGCCGCAAAAGGCTCCCCTAAAAATAAGATCAAATTAGCTGCAGCACTCAGCATGAAAGACACGGCCACCCCGGCTAAAAGCATGTGTTCGGTACGACTACCAAAGGTTTTTGCCACCAAAATTTGCACTAATACAACGGAAAATAGCGCGCCTAAAAATGCTGAAAAAGGCAAGGCTAAGCTAAACGAGATATCAGGCATCCAGCTAATTGTTTGCGCAAAGGGACTGTCAAATAGCAAAGTGGAAATGCTTGCCCCTAACCCTGCACCAGAGACTACGCCAAATAAGTATGGGTCGGCTAAGCCGTTGCGAGTGACGTTTTGCAAGGTGGCGCCTGCCACGGCTAAGCCTGCGCCTACTAGAAAGCCTACAAATACTCTAGGGGCTCGTACTTCCCAAAAGATTAACTGATTAACCGGTTGTTCACAGGTTGAAAATAGGCATTGATAGAGTGCTGTTGGTGACAAATCAGCGGCACCAAAAAATAATGCTATACAGAAAGAGGCTATGCCAAGCCCTAGGAGTAACAGCCATTTCTGGGATTGATTAATATGTAACATACTAGGCGTTAGCCTTAGGGGGCTTAGGTCTGAAAGGAGGATAAAAACTGACTTGCAGGGGGCTATGATGATAACGAGTATCTTGGCTATGGATTTCGCTAACCTTACACGGCATGCCAAATACTCTTTCTAAATCGGGTGCTTTTAGTACATCAATTGGCGCGCCCATAGACTCGACACGGCCTTGATTGAGTAAACAAATTTGGTCGCAATACTCGGCGGCTAAGTTTAAATCGTGCAGGCTCATAACTACAGTGATATCAAATTGGTGAGCTAGGCCGGCCAGTAGGGTCAGTATTTGATGTTGGTAATACACGTCTAAGTGATTAACTGGCTCATCTAAGATAATCAATGACGCTTGTTGTACTAAAGCCCGGGCAATTAGGCCCCGTTGTTGCTCGCCCCCTGAAAGTGATGAAAATGTTTGTTGGCTTTTGGCACTCAGTCCCACTCTATCGATGGCGAGGCTGATTGCTTTGTCGTCTTCAGAGGTATGCCGTGACAATAAGGTTTTATGAGGCAGTAAGCCCATTTGCACTATCTGATAAAGATTAAGAGCAAACACGCTGTCGTGCATTTGATTAACCACGGCAATCTGCTTGGCTAGCTCTGATGACGAATACTGATTGAGGGGGCGTTGTTTCCAAGTAACCTGACTTTGGCTGTCAGTTTGACCAGAAAGCATTTTTAGCAGGCTGGTTTTACCCGCCCCATTTGGACCTAAAATCCCCAACACTTGCCCAGCCGTGACGCTCAAATTAATTCGATCGAGTATTAGATTTTGGTCAATCTGAAGATTCAGATCTTGGGCAACTAACTGGCTCATTTGTGATTATCACTCAGTACAGGTGCTAGCCTAGTAACTAAAAAACAAGCGGGAAGGACAAGGCAAGTCAAGGTGCAGGCACCGAGTGATCTTGATGTCTTCGTGTATTCCCGCACGAAACGTAAGCAACCTAAAACGTTAAATAGACTCGTGGCCTGCATACGCATGACTGACCGCTTGCGCTAACCCATGACTAAATTACAGGGATTATGTTTACTAAGAGGCTCACGCAAATTGGTCTTGTGTTCAATTACGAATAGGTTAAGTAGAACAGTTAGGCTGGTATCTGACTCAGGTACAAAGGCAAGGCTTTTGGTACTTTTACAGTTGCGGGTACAGTTCTGGATTCTCACCAGATTCCCATTTAATTGAAAAACCTAATTATTTGGCGGCAATATACCAAGGAATCTGATGGGCTTCGAGACTAATTTACAAAACAATCCCTTGGGCTTACGCCTTAGTGCAGGATCCTAGGTATATGCCGTGACCGGGAAAATTAACAATTTGCCCGACTTGTTGCGCCAGTTCTATGCAATTAGGCAAGTTAATTTGTTGGCTGCGATCGGGCAATACTACAGATTGTTTTTCTGCACATAAATTAAAACAGCATATCCAGCGTTGTGTGTCGTCGTAGCGATAAAAACACAAAACTGTGTCATGTAAGTTAACGAACTCTATCTTGCCAAACTTGATCACCGCTTGTTTGGCGCGCCACGTCATCCAGGCTCGATAGAAGGCTAGGCATGAGGCTTGGTCTTGGCTTTGTTTGCCTACGGCCATGTTTTGATGGCATTGGGGAACCGGCAACCAAGGCGTGGCTTGGCTAAAGCCAGCATGTTCTGCTTCTGAACACCAAGGCATAGGCGTACGGCAACCGTCTCGACCTTTAAAGGTGGGCCAAAATTCAATACCAAATGGATCTTGCAGCGCTTCAAATGGCAGTTCGGCTTCGTGCAAACCTAGTTCTTCGCCTTGGTAACTGCACACAGAACCGCGCAAACTCGTGACTAAGGCGGTAAGCATTTTATTGAGTTGAACAGAATGAGCGTGCTCTTTGCCCCAGCGGCTTGCAACCCTAGCTACGTCATGGTTACTGATGGCCCAACAAGGCCAGCCATCTGTCATTTTGCTTTCTAGTTGCTCCACTGTGTCGCGAATGTGCGAAACGCTAAAATCGTCGGTCAATAACTCAAAACTATAGGCCATATGGAGTCGATTACCTTGGGTGTAATCGGCCATAGTCTGGATAGAGTCTTCTGAGCTAATTTCACCCAAAGCCACAGTGCCCGGGTAGCGGTCAAGAAGCGTGCGGATAGAAGCCATAAAGGCTAGGTTCTCTGGGCGGGTGTTGTTGTAGTAATGATATTGGTAGGCGTAGGGATTATCAGCCGAAAACCCTCGGCCATTGCGTTCGCTAATGGGTTTAGCAGGGTTGTCTCTAAGTTCTTGGTCGTTAAAGCAGAAATTAATCGCATCTAAACGCAGTCCATCTACGCCTTTTTTCAACCAAAACTCAATGTTGTCGAGTACTGCTTGCTGCACCTCTGGATTGTGAAAATTCAAATCTGGCTGCGACGTCAAAAAATTGTGTAGGTAATACTGTTGACGCCTTGAGTCCCATTGCCAACCCATTCCACCAAAAATGGATAACCAGTTGTTGGGGGGGCTGCCATCGGGTTTAGAGTCGGCCCACATGTACCAGTCGGCTTTGGCATTGGTTTGGTTTTGTCTGCTTTCTTCGAACCAAGGATGCTGATCTGAGGTATGGCTGAGTACTTGATCTATCATGATCTTAATATTTAGGGCATGGGCTTCTTCGAGTAACCGATCGAAATCGTCCATACTGCCAAACATAGGGTCGACCGCACGGTAATCACTGATGTCGTAGCCAAAATCACGCATTGGCGATTTAAAGAAGGGCGAGATCCAGATGGCATCCACCCCTAAGCTTGCAATATAGGGTAGTTTTTTTCTTATGCCAGGGAGGTCACCAATACCATCAGCATTGCTGTCACAAAATGATCGGGGATAAATTTGATATATCACCGCTCCTTTCCACCAAAGCTCCTGACTCATGTTATACCTTTCTTAATACTTAAAACTCGATTGCGGCTTAGGTTAGAGATCTGGTTGGCTAAATTCAATCTTATGCAATCGTATGTAATTTGTCTTAATTTTCCCAATATTATCCGTTTAATTAATAAAAAATATATATTAATCATATTGTTAGAATGTATTGGATAGTCGAAAAACGCTCCGTATTCGATTATTCGCAAGGGCTTGAATACGTATGCAGAAAATTGTCAATGAAAGGGCAGGGGCGATATATTGCAACCCAATGTTAACATGAGTGCAAAGTGGTTAACCTATCTAGGCTTTAGGTCGTTGCTAAATAACCCGCTATTGGAGTGAGACAATTCATGAATGAAAAACCGCAACTGTCGTTTTGGCAAATTTGGAATATGTGTTTTGGCTTTTTGGGGATCCAGTTTGGGTTTGCTTTACAAAACGCCAATGTTAGTCGGATTTTCGAATCTTTGGGGGCTGAGATTGATGACATTCCTCTGTTATGGATTGCAGCGCCAGTGACGGGGCTGGTGGTACAACCCATAGTTGGCTACTTAAGTGATAACACTTGGGGTAAGTTCGGACGCAGACGGCCTTTCTTTATTATTGGCGCTTTGTTAGCGTCAGTCTCTTTAGTTTTCATGCCAAACTCACCAAGCCTGTGGATAGCCGCAGGTATGTTGTGGGTACTCGATGCATCGATCAATATTTCTATGGAGCCTTTCAGAGCATTTGTGGGTGACAACCTAAACCAGCAACAGCGCCCACTAGGTTATGCCATGCAGAGTTGGTTTATTGGAATTGGCGCAGTGGTTGCGTCTGCTCTGCCTTGGATGATGAGCAATTGGTTTGGGGTGAGCAATGAGGCTCCTGTGGGAGAAATTGCAGACTCGGTTAAGTATGCATTTTATTGGGGGGCGGCAGTCTTGCTCTTAGCTGTAGGTTGGACAACCCTGAGAAGCCGAGAGTATTCGCCTAAGCAGCTTGCCGAGTTTGATTCAGTGCCACAGCAAGCTGAGGCTAGTGATGAGTTGACGTCGCACAAGTTCAGTTTTCCAAGTGTGATGTTTATTGCCGCTGGAGCCAGTTTTACCCTAGCAATCAATATCTTGGGTTGGGAAAAACAGTTGTACATCTTGTCCATTGGCTTGTTAGTAGTAGGGGGCTGTTTTTGGTGTGCGGCCTTGCTCATAAATAAAGGCAAACACAGCAATGGTTTTGCTGTCGTGATGCACGATTTATTGAGTATGCCGACGACTATGAAACACTTGGCTGTGGTGCAGTTTTTTAGTTGGTTTGCCTTGTTTGCTATGTGGATTTACAGCACTTCGGCCATTACTCGCTTTCATTTTGGAAGCCAGCTAGCCAATGACTCAGCTTATAACCAAGGTGCGGACTGGGTAGGTGTATTGTTTGCTGCATATAATGGTTTTGCTGCCCTTGCTGCGATATTTATTCCAAAACTGGTGCAGCTCGTAGGAATACGTATGGCCCACAGTGTGAACTTGGGGTTGGGAGCCCTAGGGTTTTTGAGTATCACTTTGTTTCGTGATCCAGATTGGTTATTACTCTCAATGCTGGGGGTGGGGTTTGCTTGGGCTTCTATTTTGTCGCTGCCGTATGCCATGCTTTCTAATAGCTTGCCTAGCCACAAAATGGGTATCTTTATGGGGATTTTTAACTTCTTCATTGTGATCCCCCAGATTTTAGCCGCGAGTTTATTGGGTTTGGCACTCAAGTTGTTTGACGCAGATCCTATTCATGCCTTTTATTTGGCAGCTGTGAGCTTTGCGATTGCTGGGCTTTTCACTCTACGTACTAAACTTCACGCTGCTTAACTGGAGGCATATCATGCGCCGATTTACCCTTACCACCCTTAGTTTTTTCTGTTCAGCCGCGTTAATTGGGTGCCAATCGGCCCCTGCGCAAAAGCCAAATAACCTGAGTCAAAGCAAAGCATACTTTGGTACGCAAAATAGCTTTGCTAAAAACTCTATGTATTTTTTGATGACAGACAGGTTTGTCGATGGCGATCCCAGCAATAATTACCCAGAGCAGGGCGGGGAGCTGCCTACTTTTAATCGTGAATTAGTGAACCCAAACGGTGGACCCAATGCAAATGTTGGCTACATGGGAGGTGATTTTCAAGGCATAGTCAATAATATTGATTACATAAAAGACATGGGTTTTAGTGCACTGTGGATCACCCCCATAGTCGATAATCCTGATATGGCATTTAATGGTGGTGAACAGATCACCTATGCTGGGCAATTTAAAGATGGCGGCAAAACCGGTTATCACGGCTATTGGGGAGTGAATTTTTTTAAAGAAGATGAACACTTAGTTTCACAAGGGCTGAACTACCAAGCCTTGAATAAAAAGCTGCAACAGCAAGGCATATTACCTGTGATGGACATAGTGTTAAATCACGGCTCTCCAGCGTATACCATGACGACCGACTTACCCAAGTTTGGCGAGATATATGACAAGCAAGGTAAGTTGATTGCTGACCATCAAAATTTGCATCCTACCAAGTTAGATAAAACTAACCCTTTGCATCAATTTTATAATACTGCCCCTGATTTGGCTCAATTGTCGGATACGGATCCCGATAACCCTGCGGTACTCGATTATTTTGTTGACGCCTATTTACATTGGATTGAGCAAGGCGCTCAAGCTTTTCGAATCGACACTATACGTCATATGCCCCACAGTCTATGGAAACAGTTTAGCGATAGGATCCGCGCTAAACACCCAGGCTTTTTCATGTTTGGAGAGAGCTTTGAGTACGAAGCGACCAAAGTTGCTCAACATACCTTACCGAAAAACGGTGAAATTAGTGTGCTGGATTTTCCCGGTCAGCGTGCCATCACGCAAATATTTGAAAACCCTGAGTCGAACTACGCTGATATCCAGTCTTATTTGCATTTGACCCATGGCCCGTACCATAACCCATACGAACTCATGACGTTTTATGACAATCACGATATGGCACGAATGAAGACTGACTCCCGTGGGTTTATTAATGCCAACAATTGGCTGTTTACCTCACGAGGAATACCCGTGTTGTACTATGGTTCTGAAGTCGGCTTTATGGTTGGTTTAAAAGAGCATGAGGGTAACCGCAATTATTTTGGTCAAGAGAATATCGAACAAGCATCAAGTCACCCTATTTATCAGCAGCTAAAGCGGGTTAACTGGCTACGCCAGCGCACCCCAGCCTTGCAACGTGGCTTGCAAGTTAATTTGGCCTTTACTAAAGATACGGCGAGCTTTTTACGGGTGTTGGAGGAATCACAGATTAAGCAAACGGCGCTTGTTGTGCTGAATAAGTCTGACCAGCCTAAAACTATTCAATTAGATAAATGGCTATCAAACGGGGCGTGGCTGAGTCAGCTAAATGGCGGCACCAAAGTTGTGACTGATGGAAGTATGACTGTGGAGGTTGCGCCAAATAGCCTAGCCGTATGGGTATTGAATCAGGCCAATAATGATACAGGTTTGTATCAAGAGTTGGACAGGTTGATGTCTAATAAGTAGCCTGACTTATGGTAAATACCACTTTAGACTTGTTGGTATAACCTGCCTTGCTAGAAAATAGTAGCGGTTTGAAATTTAAGGACAGGCTAAGTGTAAACGATGCGTCTAATCCAGTATTCAGATTAGTTAGATTTTCGACAGGACTCCCTAACAATTAATTTAGCCGGAATTAAGGCTGATTCGACAGGTGTGTTATGGATTTGCTTGATCAAGGATTCAACCAATCTGTCTGCTGCTAATTTTGTATTTTGCTGCATAGTTGTTAGTTGTGGAGAGGTTAGATGAGCAACAGGAATATCATCGAACCCAGCCAAAGCAATATCGTCAGGGACAGATAAACCCTGACGATGAAATTGCGTTAAGGCCCCCACGGCTATCATGTCTGATGCACAAAACACGGCGTCTGGACGTTCATCGAGGCTAAGCAGAGTGCGCGCGGCGTCAGAGCCTGAGTCTTCTGTAGAGATAGCATCGATTTGCATGGTTTGGTTCACAGGTAAGTCTGCTTCGACGATAGCCTTACAATGGCCTTGGTAGCGAGCTTGAAATTCTGGGCAGTGAGCGTCAGCGCCGCCTAAAAAGGCAAACGATTTATGACCTTGTGCGATAAGGTGCTTGGTCATAACGTAGCCCCCATCAAAGTTGTCACAACCCAGTGAGACCCCTGTTTGGCCGTCTTCTACGCTGCCGTAGCGAACGAAATGGGTCTCTTGCTCCTTTAGTTGATTCAGTTTTTCTGCGTAATCTATGTAGTCACCATAGCCGAGTAAAATTAGCCCGTCGGCTTTAGATGCGTCCTCGTAATCGGCGTGCCAGTCTTCACTAAGTTGTTGAAATGAAACCAACAGGTCGTAACCGTTGACGGCTGCTGCGCGGGTGATACAGCCGAGCATAGACAAGAAAAACGGATTTATCATCGAATCATCAGAAGTCGGATCTTCAAATAACAGCAGGGCTAGGGTACCAGTATGTTGAGAACGTAAATTACTGGCATTTTTGTCTACCTTGTACTTTAGCTCTTTGGCAAGGCGTTGTATTTTTTGACGTGTTTCAGGGTTAACTAAAGGGCTATTGCGCAACGCCCTAGATACAGTGGATTGAGAAACGCCCGCTTGAAAGGCTATATCTAGAGATGTTGCTTTGTTTTTCATTAGTCGTACAACTCGCTAACTTGATTAACAAAAATCCTACCACAAGCTGGCCTATGTTTGCTCGATAATCTGCTTAATATGGGACGATTTTGTCGTTTCTTCGCGCATCACACGGTCAAAATCAGGCTCTGGTTCATGGGTTTGTGCAAGCAATACGTACAGATTTGGCAGTATGTATAACGTGAACAAGGTGCCTATCATCATGCCTGCAACCAAAATCAAACCGATACTGTTTCGGGCTTCTGCCCCTGCACCTGTCACTAACATAAGGGGGAAGTGCCCTAGGACGGTGGCCGCAGTTGTCATGAGTATCGGGCGTAAACGTGAAGTAGCCGCGCCAGTTATGGCATCGAGTTTGTTATACCCATCTAGTTGCAGTTCTTTGGCAAATTCGACAATCAAAATCCCGTTTTTGGCAACCAATCCGACTAAGGTAATCAGGCCTATTTGTGAATAGATATTGACTGTGGTCATGCCCAAGAAAGGGAACAACATGGCCCCTGCTAAGGCTAGAGGAACAGAGCCTAACAACACCACCAGCGGGTCACGTAAGCTATTAAACTGCACCGCAAGTACAAAATACACAAACACCAAAGCCACGCCGAGTATTCCGACTAAACTGTTGCCGCCTTGTCGAATTTGTCTCGATTCTCCTGCGTAATCAATATTATACGACTCAGGCATAATACTGGTGGCGATGTTTTCTAATTCGGTTAAGGCTTGTTCTTTGGTGGTTGTGGGTAAAATTCCGCCATAAACCTTGAATGAGTTCTGCTGTGAAAAGCGCGTTAACGAGCGAGGGCCAGTTACTTTCTCTAACCTAGCAACAGCAGATAGAGGCAATAAATCGCCATTTGGCGTAGTAATTTGTAAATCGAGCAGGCCATCTGGGGTCGTTCTGTCTTCGTCCTTAAGCATAGGGATCACTTTGTAAGAGCGTCCGCCTAAATTAAAGCGATTGACAAAATTACCTGACAGCAAGGTCGACATTTGTAAGTTGATGTCGTTTAAGTTCATGCCTAAATCGGCGACTCTCTGCCTGTCTATGACGAGTCTGGCTTGAGGTAAGTCGATTTTCAAGTCGGTATCGGCAAACATAAATTGACCACTACCAAAGGCTGCTCCGACTATCTGGTTGGCATACTGCACCATTTTTTCTGGTGAATCTGGTGAAGTGACAATCATCTCGACGTCGAAGTTACCCGCAGTGGGCAAAGGGGGAGGCAATACGGGTAGGGCGCGAATACCAGGCACAGAGGATACGCGACCGAATACTTCTCCGAGCTTTTCGGCTGTGGTGTAATCCCGCTCGTCGCTAGGTACAAAATCAATACCGCCAAAGCCACCAGAAGGCATGACGATTTGCCACATTTCGTCGCCACCCTCTATGGATAGGAGGTTTTCGACTATTTGATTCATGTTTTTATCACTGTAGGCCAAAGATGACTCGGGAGGTGTTTGCGCAATAATGACTATCGTGCTTTGATCTTCTGTTGGGGCGAGTTCTTTTTTTGACTCTTGGTAAAAAGGTATGGTTAACAAACTGACAAAAAGTGCTGCGGCGATTAACTGAGGACGCCAAGACAGTGCTAGCTTGAGTTGTTTGGCATACAGCTGCTCTAATTTAGAAAATTGGTTATTGACCCAATGGGTGATTTTGCCCTCTTTTCCTCCTTCTGGCGACAAGTATGCGCTCATGATAGGTGATAAGGTTAGCGCGACTAAGCCAGAAAACAATACGGCTATGGCGAGGGTGAACACAAACTCTTTGAACAACATACCCGTTAAACCCGACATAAAACCAATGGGTGCATATACCGCCGCTAGTGTGATCGTCATGCCGATTATGGGTTTTAATAATTGCCGTGAGCTTTTGAGGGCTGCGGGGATTCGGCCCATGCCTTGGCGCATATATTTGGCCACGTTTTCTACTACAACTATGGCGTCGTCAACCACTAGACCAACGGATAATACTATGGCTAATATAGTGAGTAGATTTAACGAGAACCCCATAAGAGCCATAGTCGCCATTGCGCCCAAAATTGAAATTGGAATGGTGATCAGCGGCACGATTGCGGTTCGAAACGAGCCCATTAACGCCACAATCACAATGCCCACTAAAATCACGGTTTCGGCTAAGGTGGTAAAGATTTCTCGAATTGCATCGCGCATATACAAGGTTGCGTCGTAGGCAAAGCCAATTTTAGTGTCGCCAACTAGCGTAGGATTTAATTTAGCGACTGCTTTGTATAGCTCGTCGCCTATGGCAATTTCGTTAGCTCCGGGTAAAGGCCAAACTGAGATATAGATAGATTGGCGTGTATTGAACTTAGCATTAATCGTGCCCTCTGATTCTGCCAGTTCGACGGTTGCTATATCGCCTATAGTGATATTACTCCCATCAACATTTTTGACTATTAATTGGGTAAAGTCTTGCTCATCTTTCATCAAGGTATTGGCGATTAAGTCAATGCGTTGTTTCTGGTTTTCACTTTGACCGATAGTGGCAGAGACGTTATTGCTCAGCAGTGCATTTCTCACGTCTACAGAACTTAAGTTAAAGGCGGCTAGCTTATCTGGATCAATCCAAATGCGCATGGCGGGGGCACGTCCGCCTTCAAGTCCAACCCTTTGCACACCTTTGATTGAGGCTAAAATAGGGTTAACTTGGTTCGTCAGGTAATCAGTCAGTTGTTCACGAGACATTTCTTTAGAATCAACGTCTAAATAAAAGCTGGCGTGAGGGCGATCGGCACGGCGAACCGATACAGCAGGATCTTCTGCACCTTGGGGGAGTTCGAATTTTATTTGGCTTAAGCGTGTCGATAATTCGGCCAGTGCCATGGTACTGTTTTGATTCAGTTCTAAAAATAAGGTGACTGTGCTGCTTCCTGCAACAGAGTTAGATTCAATGTAATCAATGCCAGGTACGGACGAAGCTGCACGCTCAATCGGTTCGGTTACAAAGCCTTGAATTTCTTTGGCTGAAGCACCTACATAAAAGGTGCGGATTTCGATGGATGAACTTTCGATCTGAGGATACTGCAAAATCGGCAGTTTGGTTGCTGCCAACAGGCCGATTAGTACTATGACCAAAGACAGCACTATTGCTAGCACAGGTTTGGTCACAAACATATCCATGATGCTCTTTTTGCTATGGTCCATAATTATTGACCTTGCTGTGCTGGTTCGAGGGCTGGGGTGGGCGTGAAATTAACCAACATATTTGGTCGTAGTTTAAATCCGCCTATGCTGACGATTAGGTCGTTCATCTCAAGACCTGACGTCACTACCGTGTGCGCGCCATATTCGCCGCCTATTTGAATATTTTGACGATTGGCACGGTAGTTTTTATTGTCTTTGGAGGGCGACAAACGATAGACATACGTTGAAAACTGGTCTCGTATAATCGCTGAAGTTGGAATTTTTAACGCTGAAGTAGGGGCGGCTGTTGGGGCAGATACGTTGACGACTGTTCCAGGCTTGAGGAGTTGTGCTGAGTTGTCGAGTTCCGCTCTAAAGGTTAGGCTTCTGGAGGCTCGATTTAACGAAATATTTTGCGCCACGACTTTTGCTGTCAAGGGTTGCTCGGTAAACGGCGCTTCGATTAATACCTCTGTTTGGCGATCAATATTGACGTACTGCTGAGGCAGATTGAAATCAACCCAAATTTTGTCATCTATTCCCACTAGCGTATTAATTACTGAATTTGAAGCCAAAAATTGACCCACTTCTAAGGTGTGTAAGCTGGTTTGGGCGTCGAATGGAGCAACAATAGTTTTGCGCTCAATTACACTGGTGATGCCTTGGATTTCTGCTTGGCGGACTTTAACTTGGATCCGAGCACTGTCGTATTGAACTTGGCTGACCAGCTTTTTATCGGCTAATTCTTTGGTCCGTTTTAGCTCGATTTGGGCCAATTCTAAATTGGCTTTGGCATTGGCTAAACGGGCATTTTCCTCGCGAATGTCTAAGCGAATTAATACTTGGCCTTTTTCGACTGTGCCGCCCGAGGGCAAGTTGAGTTCAATGATTGCCCCTTCTAGTTCGTTGCGTAAGGTTAGGCTACGAGTGGCTACCACTTCTCCTTGGGTTTTGGTTTTAGGCGACCAAGTGGTGCCGCTGACAGCTACGGCTTCGATCATTTCGGGGAATTCGGGAGGTTGCTGAGGAGCATTCGCAGCGCTTTGCTTGTTGTTATACAAATATAAAACAGCGGCAATTGCGGCGCATGCAGCGAGCGTGATAAGCCAGCGTAAAACTGAGCTGGTGGTTTTCATAACAAATCCTTATTGTCGAAAATTAGCGTAGGTTAATAGTGGTTAACGTGTTTATCGCATTGTTTATACCAAGCTCAGTCAAGGGGTGTTGCCATGCGAAAGCGTTGATATACGTTTTAATTGTTTGTATGGGTAAACTATCTGCATTGAGTAATTCACTATCGGGAGTAAGTTGACCGAATAAATGTTTGCCTCTCAACTGTTTGCTCACATGAATAAACCCAACTGAAATGGCCCAAAGCCCCAAAATAAATTTATTGGCGTAATCTGTATCCTGCTCAGGTATTGTGAGTTCACCTGATGCAATTGCCATGTTCAAGCAGGATTTACATTCTCCATCTACTTCGCTGTCGGCATGATAAAAGCGCTGTTTCCAGATTTCAGAGCCCTTACTTAAAATAGCGTCGTTGGTTATCAACATTTCTAAATGAGAACCAAAAGAATATAAACCCGCCTTATTTTTATCTATTAAATTAATCGCAATGTAGCGCTCAGGGGTCGATAAGGGCAGAGTATTAATTTTACTGAAACAGTCTCTCAAGTGTTTTAGGTGCTCGGTTGCTAATGCGAGTAATACATCTTCTTTGGATTGCACGTGCTTATAAACGGAACCCATGGAAATGCCTGCCAGTTTAGCTATGTCAGACATTTTAAAGTCGAGCAAAGAGCTTTGCCCAATGGCTTGTACAGCGGCATCGACAATTAGCGCTTGTTGTTGTTCAGCAGAATGTCTTGCAGCTGGAGCCATGTTAAATCCTTTAGTTAAAAATACGGATACTCTTTTATTTATAAGCAGGTATTCGAATGAATAACGCTATTCGAATGAAGTTCAAATACGATTATTGCTAAATTTTAGTTCATGTAAAGGGATAATTTTTTATTTTTTGATTGAAACCTTAATCATAGCCGTTAAGGTACTTGCAAAAGTACATATCGGGAAAAACTGATAATTCACTTGTAAGTTAATCTAAAAATTTGATAATTCCGTATCATGTCATCAAACTTAACAACAATGTTCTTTTGGAGTGCATATGAAAAACAAAACTACACGTTTGCTTTCTTTGGCGGCTGTGGCTATTTCGGCAAGTTTAGCGGCAAATGCTGGGCATCATAGCCATGTCGCAGACAGCGTTATTGCTGAACAAAGAGCCAACTTAGCTAAAAATACCGCTGGCAAGGGCTTTGGTCCACAATCACCGCGAGATATAGACGCTACAGCAGGGATAAACCAAATTGCCTTCAATAATGCGCCTTCTCACACCCAAATGAACCTCTGTAATATTCATTTCCACAAAAACGCTGAGCATAAAGGTGGAGAATTCACTAAATATGCAGGTAATGGCGACGGTAAAGGCTTTCAAACAGGTTTCTTGTACTCAGGTAAGTTGACTAGCGCTGAGACCAAAAAAATTGCAAATCCAATTTGCCCGAGCAAGCACGGCGGTTTGTATCCTGGCGATACCATAGAGCTGCATTATGTGCACTCGTCTGCTGACGTTAAACCAGGCCCAACTTTGGGCGCATGTTTGAGTCCTTCTATCGGCAACCCCCAGCTAAGAGTTGAAGGGCAAGTGTATGTGTTGGTGAACGATAAAAATGCATTGGACTTTGCCGACTTGACCAAGCTTGGTGTAGTAGGTGGTTATGAACAAGCCCTTGGTATTCCATCGAATACTGGTGTGCCAGTTGTGTATAGTGGCTCAACAACAGGTCCCTCGTATAACGAAGCGGGTTCGCCTTTGCAAGTAACGTGGAGCATGCGCCCTAAGGTGGCTAAGGTTAACATTGAGACTGTCGGTGAGTGGTGTAAGAGTAATGCCTTCGACGAAGATCACGCCCATGGTGTAAGAAACTTAGTGACCAATCCTGCTTTATTGTCACCTATTAGCTTCTAAGTTTATTCAGGGCTTATCCGCTCTTCAAACTAGTAATAAAAAACAAAACGGTTGAAGATAGGTCTTCAACCGTTTTTTATGGGTATGCTAGGGCGTGTTGGACCTTTCTGTATACTTTTTGTTCTACACTTAGTGAAGTATAAAAGCTTTTTAGTCACGGCGTAGCATTGAAGGCCTATTAATATAAGTCAAAATGCTATAGCAAAGAGTAAAAATCTTTTGAGACGAATCCGAAGGACAGCGTTTGCGCAGCATTTCTACTGCTTTAGCACTCATTCATGTAGAACAACTACACCACAATCGTGCTTCATTGTATAAATACCGCGCAACTCGCTGCAAAAACATACAGAGAAGACCAGCACGCCCTAGTTAGATGAAGGATTGATATCGTCAGGATCTTCAACTACAGTCATCACTTTTTGTACTAGCTTAACGCGCTTCTGTTTGACTAAAGCGTCTCGCAGCACATATTCGATTTGTGCATTTACACTGCGTAACTCATCGTCAGCCCAGCGCTGCATAGCAGCCAGTACATCTGGACTGATTCTGAGTGGAAATGCTTTTTTAGCCATATTAACCAACTATTTAGTAAAGACTGCCGCTATTTATTACGGGTTGTGGGTTTTTGTCGCTGCATAGTACCACTAGCAGGTTACTGACCATTACAGCTTTTCGTTCTTCGTCTAGTTCAACCACATGCTTTTCACTCAGTTTGTCTAGGGCCATTTCAACCATACCCACTGCACCTTCTACGATTTGACTACGAGCGGCAATAATTGCGGAAGCTTGTTGGCGTTGTAACATGGCACTGGCAATTTCCTGTGCGTAGGCTAGGTGGCTGATTTTGGCTTCGTGAACGGTTAAACCCGCTTGTTGCAGTCTATCTTGTACTTCTTGTTTTAGAATTTCTGAGACTTGTTGTGGATGACTTCGTAGGGCGATATCACTTTGATCGTCAGATTGAGGATCATAAGAAAAACTACTGGCCATGTTTCTCAAGGCAGATTCACTTTGAATAGTCACATAGCTTTCGTAGTCGTCTACCTGAAATATGGCCTCTGCGGTGTCGGTGACTGACCAAACGATTATAGCGGCGATTTCGATAGGATTTCCCAGGTTGTCGTTGACTTTAATTTTTGCCGATTCGAAGTTACGAACGCGTAACGACACGGTTTTACGCATGATGACAGGGATCGTCCAGCGCAAACCTGTGCGTTTTTCTGTGCCTATATAGCTTCCAAACAAGGTTAATACCTTACCTTGATTAGGCTGAACCATAAAAAAGCCTGCCCATAATACTAGCATAATTAAACTACCAAATACGCCTAAGGTGATGTTAGTTTCACTAAACAACAGGTAAGCAAAGAATACTTGTAGCGCAGGTAGAATAATAAAAAAAGCGACATAGCCGTTAATCGACAGGCCTTTCTTTTCAATAATCATGACAGATCCTTAAGTGATATCATTTTGATGTCACTTAATTTAAGTCAAATTTTTTGTATGTGCAAGTGCTACTGGTAGGTTTGATTCTTCACTTATCGAATTCAGCTAGGTATTTAGGCCAGCGTGAGATGAGGTTTTTGCCTGCCTTGATTGCACTTATTGAGCACTGATTAAGACGGTTTAATTTATATTTTGTCTGGTCTGACATATCGGGACTATTTCTTGCTAACAAACCTGTCCGAATGGTTAATAAATTCATTGAGAAAAATATTTCACCCCTTATTTGTCATGCGAATGTCATAATTTTAGTGGAGTATCTCTGACCAATTTGAATCCGAAAACAGAATGAGGAAAAGTTATGAAGCGAGCGTATCCTGCGCTACTGGCGATGTGTGTAGCATCTTCAGTGAGTGCCTCCGATCTGGTGATAACCGAGATCATGCAAAACCCAAGCTCAGTGTCTGACAGTAGCGGTGAGTGGTTCGAAATATTGAATACTGGGACAAATAATATTGATTTGTCGGGTTGGATTGTGAGTGATAACGACAGTGATTCGTTTACTATTGCTCAATCGGTAATTGTGCCCGCAGGCCAGTATATAGTTTTGGGAAATAATGCTGACACAGCCACTAATGGCGGGGTTGGAGTAGGTTATACATACTCTGGAATGAGCTTAGCCAATGGCTCAGATGAATTAGTATTGACCGACCCGTCAGGCCAAGAAGTTGATCGCGTAGAATGGGATAACGGTGCAACATTTCCTGATCCAAATGGTGCATCTATGGTGTTAAATAGTGCAAGTGCCGACAACAATGATGGCACCAACTGGTCAACCTCTAGTTCAATATTTGGTGCTGGAGATGCGGGAACTCCAGGGACTGGACCTGATGGTTCTGCGGCTGAGCCAGACGACACTCCCGACGACATTCCAGATGATACGCCTGGCGACGATGGCGGTACACCAGATGATTCGCCTCAAGATCCTAATGTTATTAGCGGCCAAGTATGTACTAACTGCCCTGATTTGAGCAAAGTCGCAGATGCCCAAACATTTGATGCTGCAAGTTATTATGCCAATGCTCAAACTGAAGTCGATTTAGGTTCGTCTGCGGCTCTGATAAAGAACGCTATTACAAATACTATATCTTCGGGTCAGACAGTACTGAGTTACTCAGAAGTCTGGACCGCGTTAACCTTCACAGACGAAGACCCTGCCAATTCTGACAATGTGATTTTGTGGTATAGCAACCGTTCTCAAGCTAAAAGTACCAATGGCAGTGGGTCTGCGAGCTCTAATCCAGATAATTGGAATCGTGAGCACTCTTGGCCGAGTAGTCATGGTTTTTCTGATCGTGATAACGAAGCCTTTACTGATCTTCATCATTTAAGAGCGACAGATATCAGCATTAACGGCTCTCGAGGCAATTTAGATTTTGATAATAGCGACAGCCCGTTATCAGAAAGCCCGATTAACCGCATTGATTCGGATTCGTTTGAGCCCAGAGACGATATTAAAGGCGACGTGGCGCGCATGATGTTTTACATGGACACCCGTTATCAAGGTTCTGGTTCGGATGTCACGCCTGATTTGCAGTTAGTTAATCGTATTACTTCTACTGGCCAACCTGAATTAGGGTTCTTGTGTACCTTAATTGGCTGGCATCAAGTTGATCCTGTAGACGATGCAGAGCAGCTTAGAAATAGTCGAATTTACGAGTTACAAGGTAATCGTAACCCATATATAGACAATCCAACTTGGGTTGCCAATGTGTATGACGCTGATACTTGCGCTTCTGTGGGGGGCGATGATCCTGCTCCTGACGAGGGAGGAGATGACACCCCCGACCCAGTTGAACCAGAGCCTGATGCAGGCGCTCCTTCGTCGTTAATTTTTATTAACGAAATCCATTACGACAATGCGGGTGCCGATGTAGGCGAAAGAGTCGAAATCGCGGGTTTAGCAGGTGCTGACTTAACTGGCATGAGCTTAGTTTTGTACAACGGCAGAAACGGGCAAAATTACAGTACAACCGACCTAACAGGTACCATCCCTAGCCAGCAAAATGGATTTGGTACTGTATCGTTTGATGTGGGTAGTCTACAAAATGGCGCGCCTGATGGCCTAGCCTTAGTTGACGCCCAAGGTGTAGTTTTACAGTTTTTGAGTTACGAGGGTGAGTTTGAGGCAACAGATGGCCCAGCTTTAGGTCTGACTAGCACAGACATTGGCGTAGCCGAGAGCAGTTCGAGTAATGTTGGCGAGTCGTTACAATTAGTTGGTAACGGGTTTATGTTGTCTGACTTTACCTGGCAAGCTCCCGCTGCAGACAGTTTTGGCAGCGTTAACTCTGGTCAAACATTTGTACTGCCAAGTCCGTTCATTAATGAAATTCATTATGACAATAGTGGTGCCGATATTGACGAAGGCATTGAGATAGCGGGTGTAGCAGGTCTGGATTTGTCTGGTATGAGCATAGTCTTATATAACGGTCGAAATGGTACTCAGTATTCCACTACACCGCTAACGGGTACTATTAGTGATCAGCAACAAGGATTTGGTACGTTATTTTTTGCAATATCTGGTATTCAAAATGGTGCGCCAGACGGATTAGCTTTAGTCGATGCGTCCGGCAGGGTTGTGCAATTTTTGAGTTACGAAGGTGAATTCGAAGGGACTGACGGGCCTGCATTAGGCTTAACCAGTGAAGATATTGGTGTCTCTGAAGCAAGCGCTACTACAGTTGGAGACTCTCTGCAGTTATCAGGTAGTGGTGTGGTTTACACTGATTTTAGCTGGCGGGGTGCGACAGCAAATACGTTTGGTGATGTTAACACAGGTCAAGCTTTTGGTCTGGGTAGCGCTGGCGGTGACACGGGCGGTGATGCTGGTGGTGACGGCGGCACTGTGTCTTTGGGGCAATGTGCTGATCCTGCTACCTTGATCAGTCAAGTCCAAGGGGCGGGAGATGCCTCGCCTTTGGTTGACCAAACTGTGATTGTTGAAGGGGTGGTGACGACCGTTTTTGAAGATCTTGGTGGATTCTTTGTTCAACAAGCAGTGAGTGAATATGATAATGATCCTATGACCTCAGAAGGAGTTTACGTAAGTTTTACGGGTGAATTCCCAGCGTCTGGTGAACGCGTTAGATTATTGGGTACTGTGTCTGAGTTTTTCGCTCGTACCCAAGTTAACGTAACTGAGCCTGTTTTGAATTGTGGCACAGGCAGTGTCGAACCAACTAGCTTGACCTTGCCCTTTGTTAGCCTTGCGGCAGCCGAAGCTTTAGAGGGGATGTTAGTGTCTAGCGCTCAAGAGCTTTTGGTAACCAACAACTTTACCTTAGCGCGTTTTGGACAAGTGACCCTTTCGAGTCAACGCTTGTTTAATCCTACCAATCAGTTTTTGCCGGGCAGTGTTGAGGCAGTTGCTTTGGCCGAAGCTAACGTCCTAGATAAGATTGTATTAGATGATGGCATTAACTTTTCGAACCCTGATCCCGTAATTTTCCCAACTGGCGGCTTGTCTGCGGTAAATACGTTGCGTTCTGGCGATATTGTTACGAATTTGGTTGGTCCAGTTGATTTTAGTTTTGGCCAATATCGAGTCGTGCCAATACAAGCACCTACCTTCGTTAACGCCAACCCACGCACTGATGCGCCAAAGTTAGATTTAGGTAACTTAACCATAGGCAGCTTGAATGTATTGAATTACTTCAATACTCCTGATAATTCAGGTTCTATTTGTGGTCCAACTGGATCGTCTGGCTGTAGAGGCGCGGATAACGCTGAAGAGTTTGACCGTCAGCAAGTCAAAACTGTGGCAGCCCTCGTTGCCATGGATGCAGACATTGTGGGTTTGATGGAAATTGAAAATAACGGTTTTGGTGAATCTGCCGCTATTACTGACTTAGTGACTCGGTTAAATCAGGCTCTGGGTGAGGGGACTTATACTGCGCTTAGCGCAGCTGGGCCAATTGGCACAGATGCTATCACAGTAGCACTAATTTACAAATCAGCGGTTGTGCAACCGGTAGGCGAATTAGCGATTTTGACAAGTCAAAATTCGATTACAGATGAACAAGGGCCTTTATTTAACGATGGCCGAAATCGTCCTTCTCTAGCTCAAAAGTTTGCGTTGAACACCAATGGTGAAGAGTTAGTGGTAAGTGTTAGCCACTTGAAATCTAAAGGCTCAGGTTGTGGTGCTGGTGACGACGATACGACTACCGGCCAAGGCAATTGTAATCTTACCCGTACTCGTGCCGCACAGGCGTTAACCGCCTTTTTAAGTGACACCTTTGCTGATGCTCCTACGTTAATTTTGGGTGATTTAAACGCCTATGCGAAAGAGCAACCTATCCAAGCGATTGAGCAAGCTGGCTACACCAATTTAATCAGCAAGTTTAATGGTGATAGTGCATATTCGTTCGCGTTTAATGGCGAGTTTGGGTATCTAGACCACGCATTAGGTAACGCGCTGGCAACAGAGAAAGTGGTGGATGTAACTGAGTGGCATATCAATGCCGATGAGCCTATTGCCCTTGACTACAACACTGAATCTAAATCGGATGCGCAGTTAACTGATTTCTTTGCGCCTGATCCTTATCGGATGTCTGACCATGATCCAGTGATGATTGCCATGCAACTTGATCCTAGCGCTGTGCAGGGTGATTTAGACGGTGACGGTGATGTTGATATTAATGATGTGAGAGGCGTCATAAGAGCAGTGCAAACTCGTCAGCCCATAGGCCTTGAGTTTGATTTTACTGATGACGGTGTAGTCAATATTTTAGATGTGCGAGCTATGTTTTCACTCTGTTCGCGGGCACGCTGCGCACCTTAAAAACGTATTTTACAAGTTAAAAAAGTAATAAGGAGTGCTTGGTCTTTGTTGCATGATTTGGCAATTAGGTTAGCCATTATGTGTTCACAGTAAAGATCAACTACTCCAATGATTAAAATGAAAAATAGGAAAAACAAATGAAAAAATTTATCGCATTAATGACATTAATTGTTGGATTTCAGGCTAACGCTGGATTAATTAGTATTGATTTAAGTAACGATTCACCAAGTATTGGTGAGTCAATTGAGGTGACTGTAACAGGTACAGACTTTGCTCCTTTCGATACCTTAGATTTAAATATCGAATTTGATACTAGCTTGTTTGATGTTGATAACCTCGATTTGTTGGGTGATATTGACTCTGCATTTGTTGGAGGGGACTTGGTCAGCTCTGGTGGGATCCTTGCACTGAGTAGCCAAGCATTTGGCGTTGCCTTGTCTTTTGTCGATTTCGCTTTGTTTGCTGGTGGTGATTTTACTTTAGCGTTATTCAATATTACGGCTATTGAATCGGGTGACAGCAGTTTTGCACCAGCGGCAATTGTTGCTGGAGCATTTGATTTTTTTAGTGGTTCGCTAACACCTATTGATGTGACGGCGGCCGATCAGGATGTCAGTGCGTCTGTGGTAGCAGAGGTGCCCGTACCTGCCATCTGGAGTTTGATGGGATTTGCTTTTGTGCTAATGGTGATGCGTCATCGTAAAATCTAGCAGTGAATAGTGTTAAGATATTTAAAAAAGCGGTGCAAACCGCTTTTTTATTGACTTTTTATACAGTGGTTTGTACAGTGTTTATATTGTTTCGTAATCTGTATGCTAACTGAGAGATAAAAGTGTCGCCTTATTAGGTGATATTCATTAGCGACGAGTATAGTAAGAGAGTATAAATTATGGCCGTTATTACGCGTTATGTAGTTGAGCACAAAGGGGTAGAAAAGTTTGTGACAGCAGATAAAAAAGAAGCCGATCAGTACGACAAGATGTTAGATGTTGCCGATAATCTATGTGAATACATAGAGGGTAAAGGCATCGAACTTGAAGCATCAGTATTAGAAGACCTGTCTATTATGTTGTCAAAGAACAAAGATTCCTTAACTAAGCTATTGAAAGGCTCTAAAGCAGAAACTTTGTTAAGTGCCGAAAAGGCTGACGTAGTGGATATTGAAAAGAAAAAGGCTTAAAGCAGATAAGAGCAGTAGCTAGGAGCTAGTAGATAGAAAAAGCAAAAGCAAAATCAAAAGACTTTGCACCACAGAGGACACAGAGCGCACAGAGGGAAGCCAGAAGAGCAGGGGATAGTAAATAGCGACAAGAAAAAGCAGAGAACAAGCAAGCCCCCACCTTTTTCATTCCAGCAGTGAACGGCCAACGACTTCCAACCTCGTCATTCCAGAGGTCTTTTGATCTGGAATCCAAGCTCAAGAGCAGTGGATAGTGAATAGTAGCTAGGGGATAGAAAAACAAAAGCAAGAGCAAGAGCGAAAGACTTTTAACCACAGAGGACACAGAGGACACAGAGGACACAGAGCGCACAGAGGGAAGCCAGAAGAGCAGGGGATAGTAAATAGTGACAAGAAAGAGCTTAGACAAGCAAGGCCCCACCTTTTTCATTCCAGTAGTGAACGGCCAACGATTTCCAACCTCGTCATTCCAGAGGTCTTTTGATCTGGAATCCAAGCTCAAGAGCAGTGGATAGTGAATAGTAGCTAGGGGATAGAAAAACAAAAGCAAAAGACTTTGCACCACAGAGGACACAGAGCGCACAGAGAAAAGCAGATAATAGCAGTAGATAGTAAATAGCGACAAGAAAGAGCCGAGACAAACAAGCCCCCACCTTTGTCATTCCAGCAGTGAAAGACCAACAACCCTCAAGCCCCGTCATTCCAGAGGGCTTTTGATCTGGAATCCAAGCTCAAGAGCAGTGGATAGGGGCAAAAGCAGTAGCTAGGAGCTAGTAGTTAGTAGATAGAAAAAGCAAAAGACTTTGCACCACTGAGGACACTGAGTTTACTGAGCAAATTAATACGCTAAGGCACTCGTCTTGGCTAACAGAGTTTAATTAACTGGCTAGTAGCTTAAATTCATCTATGTGGGCGTTTGCGGGGAGCTGGCGCGGATCGTCTCCGTGGTTATAGCCGTAAGTGACGCATACAGAGCGCACTCCTGCATTGTTCGCTGCGCCAATATCACTGGCAGAGTCACCTACCATGATTACCTCACTTTTATCTAGTTCAAAGTGGTTAAGGGCATGCAATAGGGGCATAGCTGAGGGTTTCTTTTCTGGTAATGAGTCACCGCTCAGTACAAATTCAAAAAACGTATCTAACCCGTGGGCTTTGAGTACCTTTGGCGTAAACTGCTTAGGCTTGTTGGTAATAACCGCCATTTTAACCTTGGCTTGTTGCAACTGATTTAGTGTATCAAGCACTCCCGAGTACAACACTGAGTGCTTGCCTTGTACCCGTTCATAGGCAGCAAAAAATTGCGCTAGAGCCTGTTCTTGGCTCGGTAAAATAAGAGCTTCTCTAGTTACTGACTGACTTTTAGATTGATGTGCCAATGCGCGCTCAACTAATTTGGGTGCACCGTTGCCAATCCAACGACCTACTTGGGTTAGTGACACATGGGGCAACTCAAAGTGACTTAGCATTAAATTGACGGCAGCGGCTAAATCAGGGGCACTGTTTAGTAGTGTGCCATCAAGGTCAAAAAATATGGCTTTAGGCTGAATACGATTGTTGACTGAAGTGATAAATTGCATGGAATTAACTCGAATAGTGTTAAAAAAACAGCTCTATGCACGGACTCCTTTGATTTTAGTCGACACCACTTTAGCTAAGCTTTGGGGGCTGGAGTTCGTGCATCTATTTCTGGTTAAATAGATTGTAAAGCAGATTTTGACTGACCAACCATTAAATAGGTGGCTGATCAGCTTTTAGATACTAAAAATGAAAAACTTCGATATCGTTTTTCAAGTCTTGGCCATTTTTCAATAGCTGTTTAGTTGAAGACAAGGTGTCTTTTCCTTGATTATACATGGTTTCGGAGTCATTTCTGATAGTATCAACCCGTCCGTCTATTTCATCTGCAACTTGAGTTTGCTGCTCTGCTGCAACGGCTATTTGCGATGCCATGTCTGTGATTTGATCTAATTCAACTTTAATTGCCATAAATGCATCTGTGCTTTTTTGTACTGTCTCGACTGCACTGGCACCATTGGCTTGAAGTACTTCCATTTGGCTTGACGCCCGAGCAGCACCACCCGTTAGGGTTTCAATTTGCGCCTGGATTTGCTCTGTTGAATCGTGAGTACGTTTAGATAATTCTCTTACTTCGTCTGCAACCACAGCAAAGCCGCGACCCATTTCCCCCGCTCTGGCTGCTTCTATTGCAGCATTGAGGGCTAATAAATTGGTTTGCTCCGAAATACCCTTAATAACTTGTAAAATATTACTAATTTGGTTGGCTTCTTCATTGAGATTTTCGACTAGTTCGCTGGTTTGTCCTAAGTCAGAAATTAAACCGTCCATACTGATTTTGGTTGCTTGAGCATCTTGCTCACTCGATACAGATAAGTCATAAGCCCGTTTCACTGTCTCTGACGTGGACGAAGACATTTTCGCCACCTCGTAAATAGTCGCCGTCATTTGTTTAATGGCTACAGCAATACTTTCTGTTGCGTCTTTTTGATTGTCGATTAGCTGCATGGACTCATTCATTGAGCTGTTCACATTGTTGGTTGTGTTATCCATTGAGATAATTTGCTCACGCACTTTGAGTAAGGTTTGTTCGAAGGTGTCGATGAGCGAATTAAATGCTATCCCCACAGAACTCAATTCGTTGTTACCCTTGGTTTGGTTACGGATCTTCATGTTTTTAGATTGAGCTAGAGTGGTTAAGTCTTCAATCAACTTTTTGAGGGGAGTGTTAATGCTAGATATAATTTTTGATGAAATGGCTACGAGTATCAGTGAAACCACTACCAAAGCGATTATGGTGTTACGTACTTTAGATTCTGCCTCATACAATAAGGCTTCTTTGGTGGCGGATAACTCAGAAAGTAAATGGTCTATAATCGTCCCGTAACTCTCTTGCAATACATCGCCATGGGCTAACCATTCGTCTTTGTCTAGTTCTATGGGGTTGTCTAATCCTTTTTTAATGTGCTTGCGCATTTGAAAATATAACTGTTGAGATATACGAAACGCATCAGTCTTTTTAAGTGTTTGGTTGATCAATTTTTGTGTTTCGGCTGAGGCAAACATACTAAGGTTGTCTCGGTAAATATCTTCTTGTCCCTCAAGTGTCATTACGCCACTAAAAGTGGTTATTGATAAATTTTGGGTAATGCCTGAGTAAACGTTTAGCACTTGGCGCATTAAGGCATCTTGAGCCAATATTGCATTATGGTAAGCATTGGCCTGAAGAGACAATTGTTCGTTGCTGCTGGCCAATAGCACTACTTGCTTCGTACTATTGTTAAGCGCACCTACTAAGCTATTTAAGGTTAGATAGCTCCAAAACTTTCTTTTACTGTTTTCTTCCCTATCTGGATCTGGAACATTTTTAAGTCGCTGGTCAATTAAAGTTCGAGTAAATTCGAATTTTTTTAATAGTACTAGGACTTTATCAATGTCTTCTAACAAGGTGGGAAATTGCTCTAGTGGTTCTCTGTTTTTTATGAATATTTGGTATTCGGACAAGGCCTTATTGACTAAAACTCGGCTATCGAGCAACTGTTGCTTATATTGCAGTCCTTCTGGATTTGAGGGGGTGGTCGGGCCCATATACAACTTTGAAAAAAAACGCTCGGTTTGGATGCTTGATATTACTGGAGAAACGGCACCGATATAGCCTTCTAAAACGTCTAGCTGCCTAACTTTGTTTACTTCAGATTGTGCCGAAATATAACGCTCTGCAGCTAAAAGTAGTATGGCAATCAGTGGGATAGAGACTAAAACAATGATCCGTGTTTTAATCTTAAATTGGTTGATAATGTTCATAGCGCTCCAAGACCGAAGTTTATTATTATTTTATTTTTATCATATTTGTTTTTTATGATAGTTAAACGGATGTAATTAAACAATGGGGTTTGTTAAAACCAATTTAACAACGTAGCCACCCAGTGAAAAGCATTACTTATCTGAGACGTGAATGCGCTAAGTGTTTTTTTTAGTACAGGTTTGTGTGCTATCTCTATTGGTATTAGCCGACAATACCCTTAGACTAACGTCATCGACCAAATGGCAGGACTCCTTTAACTTTGTTTTCCCTTCCTGAATTTGATTTAGCTCAAGCTGTGGGTATGTTGAGTTTTTTCTTAGGTATATTGTGTTTTTATCAAAAAGATGACACACGACTAAAAATTACCATGGTTATCATGTGTATTAGTCATGCTGTGCACTTTGCCATGATGGGCGCTATGGCAGCGTGTTTGGGGGCTAGTCTAGCTATCGTTAGGACTTGGCTTTCGATTAAAACCTCTTCATCCTTGGTCGCCTACGGATTTATGGCTATCACCTTGGTATTTGGCTTGATTGTGATGGAGCGCTGGACGGATATGCTGCCAATTGCAGGCAGCATTATAGGTACGTACGCTATCTTCTTGCTTGAAGGGATTAAAATGCGTATCGCGTTTTTAGTCGGGGCTGGGTGTTGGCTGCTAAATAATCTGCTTATTGGGTCAATAGGTCTTAGTTTATTGGAATCTGTGTTAATCGTAGTAAATTTAACAACTATTTTTAGGTTATCCAAAGATCAAACTAAAAAGGGTGAGTCTGATTTGTCATAAAACCTACATTCAGCTTAAACCTTATCGTCATAAAGGGTGATTACCCTAGCGAAATAGTCCTACTACTATTTTGACCATTATGTTTACCGTTTCAGAGGTATTAGCCGAGCACTATCCAAGTATCGCTAATCGCCCTTTATTGTCTAAGCCTGTTGGCTTAGTTTTACGTCATTTGCTGCATGAAAAAGAAATGCAGGCTTTCGCTCGAGACTACCCCCACCATCAAGGGCTAGACTTTGTTGAGCAGGTGCTTGAATATTTCAATGTTTGTTATTCAGTTCGAAACAGTGAAAAAGAACGCATCCCTAGTGAGGGAAAACTAGTCATTATTGCCAATCACCCGATTGGTTCTCTGGATGCCTTAGCGTTAATTAAGTTAGTCAGTGAAGTTAGGCGGGATATCAAGGTCGTTGCCAATCAAATGCTCACGGCCTTACCACCTTTACATAGTATGTTATTGCCTGTAAATAACCTTCAGGGGGGAACTGCAAAACAGAGCATTCAGCGTATTCAGCAACATTTGCAAGGCGAGGGGGTGGTGATTGTTTTTCCTGCGGGAGAGGTATCTAGATTAAGGCTACAAGGAGTGAGAGATACCCGTTGGCAAAGTGGCTTTTTGCGGATTGCTAAACAGGCTAAATCGCCGATATTACCCGTGTTTATTGACGGTAAAAACTCTCCCTTGTTTTATGGTTTATCTATGCTGTATAAACCTCTAGCAGGCCTGCTGCTAGTGAAAGAAATGTTCAAGCAAAAACGCAATCATTTGCCGATGCGAGTAGGGGAGCTTATCCCATTTGAGTCTTACGCAAAAACAGCCATTAGTCGTCCTCAGCAAGTTAAGCTATTCAAAAAACACTTATATCGAATTGGCCATGATCGCCCTGGAATTTTTTCTACTCAAACGGCTATTGCCCTTCCAGAAAATAGGGCTGAGTTATACCATGCTCTTAAGAATACCTGTGAGAGGCTTGGTGAGACCTCAGACGGCAAGCTTATGTACTTATATACTCCAACGGGTAGTTCTCCCATTTTACGCGAAATTGGTAGGCTAAGAGAAGTCTCTTTTCGAGCTGTTGGAGAGGGGACAAATAAACGTCGAGATTTAGATAGTTACGACCAGAATTACTACCACCTGATTTTGTGGGATCGAGATGATTTAGAGATTGCAGGGGCCTACCGATTTGGTGATGCCAAACACATTATTGCCAAGCATTCGGTTGCTGGTTTGTACTCTGCAAGCTTGTTCGACTATTCGCAACACATGCAGCCCTACCTTGAGCAAGGGTTAGAGTTGGGTAGAAGTTTTGTACAGCCTAAGTATTGGGGGAAACGGAGTTTAGACTACTTATGGTTTGGCATAGGTGCGTTTTTAACTCGCCACCCGCATTACCGTTACTTATTTGGGCCAGTGAGCTTGAGTGACCATTATCCAAAAGCGGCCAAAGATTTATTGGTTGGCTTTTATTCTCTGTACTTTAAACAGAACAATACCTTAGCTAAAGCTAAACTACCCTATGCCTTACCCAAGGATTATGTTTCACCGTTTAGTGGGGAAAATTATAAAGCTGACTTTAGTCAGCTCAAACATTTGTTAGCTAATATGGGAATGGCAGTACCTACCTTATACAAGCAATATACAGAAACGTACGAAGAGGGCGGCGTGCAGTTTGTCGATTTTAGTATTGATCCAAACTTTAATGATTGTATCGACGGTTTAGCGATTGGCGACATTCGCGCATTAAAAGCAAAAAAACGTGCTAGGTATATGCCAGACGCGCCTCCAATACCAATAAGTATAGAGTAGCCCCTGCGGCATAAATAAAGTTAGCGCGTTAGACTTGCTGTTTTTTATTAGAAAAACAAAATACAGGGCGGTCGATTGTTAGACCGCTTTGTATTTTAAGCGAGATAAAGAGATTGTGCCTGATAACACAGGTGTTACCTAACTTTTACCCTTGCTAGTCTAAGTTCTCATTGAGGCGTTTTTTCAGTTCTACCTGCTCGTTTTGAGTCAAAGGTAAGCCACTCTCATTGCTGACCACAAATATATCTTCTGCTCGTTCACCAATAGTTGATATTTTTGCCATATGTAGGGTGACATTTTGCGCGACAAATTGCTCGCTAATGTTGGCTAATAAGCCGGGGGCGTCGAGGGCCTCTAGCTCTATGATAGTGCCTGTGTCTTTGTAAGGATAAAAACGCACTTTAGTCGCTACATCTAATTGTTTCATTTGACGTGACATCTTGCGGTTATTATTGTGCTCTTCCCCAGGTTTATTTAGTTGGGTTTCTACGGCTTCTCTGAGGCTGTCTAAACGAGATGGAGAGGTGATCCTATCGCCATTTTGCTCAAGAATAATAAAACTATCGAATACATAACCATCGTGAGTGTGCATAACCTGTGCATCACGAATGGTACAGTTGCGGCTATCTAATACAGATGCGATTTGAGCAAACATTTTAGGTTTGTCTTTGCCGTAAACGATTAATTCAGCACCGGCTTTAGACGTACTTGCACTGGTGCCTACCAACAGAAAATCATCTGTCATGGGGTGCGAGGCCAAAATAACATTAGCGTGCCAAGCAATTTGGGCAGGTTTGAAGCGTGCAAAATAGTCGTCGTTCAAACGTTTCCAGAACTGGGTCACTTGGGTGTCATTCATACCGCTATCGGCTAACAGTTGACGGGCGGTTTGTTGGTGCTCTTCGACTCTTTCTTGCAGCGCAACTTGACACTCAAGTCCATTTTCAAGGGCTTTCTGTGTAAGTAAGTAAAGCTCTCTCAGTAGAGAGGCCTTCCAGTCATTCCACAAGTTGTCATTCGTTGCGCGTATGTCTGCCAGCGTTAGTAGATAAAGGTGATTAAGGTTATTATGGGTGCGAACCGCTTGGGCAAATTCGTTTATTACTTCTGGGTCATATATATCGCGGCGCTGGGCAATAACCGACATTAATAAGTGACTTTCGACTAGCCAGCGGATGAGCTCGGTATCCTTCGCATTTAGGCCATGAGTTTCACAGAATATCTTAACGTCAACTGCGCCTAATTTAGAGTGGTCGCCGTTTCGTCCTTTTCCGATATCGTGGAATATTGCCGCAATAAACAATAGCTCTGGTTTATCGAGGTTTTTGGCAATCTCTTTGCAGCGGGGGAATTGGGTATTTTCAGCAAGACCATAATGATAGATATTTTTCACTAGTCTGTGGGTGTGCTCATCTACTGTGTAGGCATGGAACAGATCGAATTGCATCATACCCACTATGTGATCCCACTGAGGAATATACGCCTGCAATATCCCGTGTTTATGCATGATATTCCACGCTAGCCCAAAAAATTCTGTATGTTTCATTAAGGCCATAAAGATATCTCTACAGCTTTGACGTTCGGCGAAATACTGGTTGTGATAACGTCGTCTGGCCTGGCGCAGTAAGCGCAAGCAACTCGAATGTAAACCCTGAGTTTGAGGAGTATCTGCAATAACGTGTAAAAACTGCAAGATAGACTCTGGACTGTTAAAAACTTCTTGGTGCTTGGGGGCAATGAGACCATCGAGCAGTTCGAAGTCGGCATTAATTTGTTGAGTGTGCTTAATTTTTAGGTCAAGGATGTCTTGTTTGAAACGCTGTAATAGCATTTCGTTCAATTCACTTACCCTGCGCACCGTTCTAAAAAAGGCTTTCATCATGATTTCGACAGACGCTTTACTGCCTTCGCTTCCACAGCCTAGCCGTGCCGCCACATCTTGTTGATAGTCGAACAATAAGCGGTTTTCACTGCGTCCGGCTACCAAATGTAACGCAAAGCGGATCCGCCATAAATCCCGGCGGCATTCGAGTAACTCTTCGAATTCTTGTTCAGTCACGTATTGAGCTTCGACCAATTCGTTGCCGCCTAGTGCCCTAAAATGTTTTTTAGCCACCCAGCCAATAGACTGAATATCGCGCAAACACCCCGGGTTTTCTTTAACATTTGGTTCTAGATTGAATGAGGTGTCTTTGCATTTTGCGTGGCGTTTAAGTTGTTCTTCGTATTTGGCTAAAAAGAAGTCTTTACTGCTCCAATAGCCTCTGCCCTGCAATTTTTTGTTCAGTTTTTCGAAGGTCTCATGGCTGCCCGTTAGCAAGCGGGCTTCAACTAAATTTGTGGCGATAGTGACATCTTGTTTAGCTAAAGCGACTGTTTCTTTGACAGTGCGTACTGATTGGCCTACATCTAAGCCTATATCCCACAATAACGTAATAAACTGACCAACAGTGTCTTGTAGCTCCCGGCTTAGGGGTTTTTCGCTGAGGATCAACAAATCTATGTCTGAGTAGGGTTGTAACTGACCACGGCCATAGCCCCCTACTGCTGCGAGTGATAGCTTTTTCTGCTGATCTAATTTGAGTAGTTGCCATATATGTTTAAGCAAAGCATCAATAAAAGTGGCTCGACCTGTGACTAACTGTTCAATTTGCGTGCTGCAAAATTCCGTATCTAGCCATTCATAACTGTTGGCAACAATCTCTTTATAGGCAGAAATGTTGTCAGTGTTGTTGATGAGTTTTATTTGATCGAGCAAACTTTTTAAAGACAATTTTTTTTCCTTTTGGCGTAAGGATATGCCAAGCCACTATAACGCAAAAAGTATGAGTGATTTGGCCGTGGGTATCTATAAACTAGATACCGAATTAGTGATTGATAATGCGCTCTATGGCTTCATCGTCTCTCAACGTGAGAATTTCGACGCCTGTTTCTGTAACTAATAGGGTATGCTCCCATTGTGCACTTAAACTGCGATCTTTAGTGACAACAGTCCAGTTATCAGGCAGTACTTTTGAGTAGCGTTTGCCTGCGTTGACCATAGGTTCAATGGTAAAGCACATGCCTGCTTCTAATGACTCTCCTGTATTCGGCTTACCATAGTGTACAACTTGCGGCTCTTCGTGAAAATTGGCGCCAATACCGTGGCCACAGTATTCTCGAACAATAGAATAACCGTGTTTTTCTGCGTGTTTTTGAATGGCATGGCCGATATCACCTAATCTAGCTCCAGGCTTAACCATCTTTATGCCTAGATATAAACATTCTTGGGTTACCCTAATGAGGCGTTCGGCTAGGATACTAGGCTTTCCAACTACGAACATTTTAGAGGTATCGCCGTGATAACCATCTGCGATAACAGTCACGTCTATATTTACTGAGTCGCCGTCTTTCAGCTTTTTATCGGCAGGAATACCGTGGCAAATCACGTGGTTAACGGATGTACATATAGACTTAGGAAAAGGCGGGTTGCCGTAGTTCAACGGGGCTGGAATACATTTTTGCACATCAACGATATAATCGTGACATATTTGGTTGAGTTCGTTAGTTGTGACGCCTTTTTTGACGTGCTGACCAATCATCTGTAATACGTCAGCCGCAAGTCGCCCTGCAACGCGCATTTTTTCGATTTCACTTGCTGTTTTAATTGTTCCCGGCAAAGCCCTGTTCCTAATAACGAATGATGAAAACTACCGTATTGTACAGATTCAGATAACCGACTGCTAGCCATTTGCGGCAACCATGCCTGCTTATCAGACAAGCTATTCCGTCTTTTGGGAAAATTAGAGTCGCGGGAATTTTGCAGCTTCATTTTATCTTATTCAACTCACCCGCAGGGGAGAACTCGAAAAATTCATAGTAATCTATTGTTTTTATTAGCTTTTGGTTAAATAGGTTTTACCTTAGCTGGTTATTGCAGTAATTTTGCGTAGTGGAGTCCATTGGGCTTAGTGCGGCATACTTTGATCTGCTGTATTTAAACTGGACACTATGATCCTAGTACATATCTAGATTGCCAAAAATTTGTAAAAGAAGTTGTCCTTGAATTTATTACCAGGTCGCAATGATTTGCCTATATGAGGTATACATGACCATCAATGGCGCACATTGCATACTTGCCCGTTAAAATACCGGCATCCAACTCTAGGGGCTGTTGATTTTTGCCAGTAAGGCCGCAGAATTATTTAACTAGGCTTGAATATACAGATACGTCATGGTATAAAACGCGCCGCTGAATTTAATGGTGAATTATTCACTTATAAATATCGCGAAGTAGCTAAAATAATTTAGCGTAAATAACACACATACATCGACACATTTTTCGGGGTGTCTGTAAGGGAAACCTAACGGATCGAAATCTGGGATGTATGGAGGCCTAACCCCATATTGAGGAATCTTTATAATGGCAAATGTATCTATGCGCGACATGCTTCAGGCAGGCGTACACTTCGGACACCAAACTCGTTACTGGAATCCAAAAATGAAGCCTTTCATTTTTGGCTCACGTAATAAAGTTCATATCATCAACTTAGAGAAAACTGTGCCTTTGTTCAACGAAGCACTTAACTTTATTGGCAGCGCGTCTGCTAAAAAAGGAAAAATTCTTTTTGTTGGCACTAAGCGCGCTGCAAGTGATGCAGTAAAAGAAGCAGCTGAAAAATGTGGTCAGTTTTATGTAAACAAACGCTGGTTAGGCGGTATGTTAACAAACTGGAAAACCGTTCGTCAGTCAATCAAGCGTTTGAAAGATCTTGAACAACAAAGCCAAGACGGTACGTTCGACAAGCTGACTAAGAAAGAAGTACTTATGCTTCAACGTGAAATGACTAAGCTTGAAACTAGCTTAGGTGGTATCAAAAACATGGGCGGTCTTCCTGACGTGATTTTTGTTGTTGATGCTGATCATGAGCACATTGCTATTGCTGAAGCGGGCAACCTTGGTATTCCTGTTGTTTCTATTGTTGATACTAACTCTAACCCAGATGGTGTTGATTATATCGTTCCTGGTAACGATGATGCGATCCGTGCGGTTCAACTATATTTGAACGCTGCTGCTGATGCGGTTATCGAAGGTCGTAACAAATCAAACGAAGTACCTGCTGAAAAAGGTGAGTTCGTAGAAGCTGCTGAATAAGCAACAGGCTACAAACCTATTCTGAGTGAATTTTTGCTCTAGGTTATCGTCGAGATAGTAACAGGGGCGTTCGCCCCTGTTTTTGAATGTTTGAAAAAATTTTGCTGAGGAAACGAAAATGGCAGTGACTGCAGCCCTAGTTAAAGAATTACGCGAGCGTACAGCCGCGGGTATGCTTGATTGTAAAAAAGCATTGGTTGAAACCAATGGTGACATCGAGCTAGCAATAGAAAATATGCGTAAAAATGGTCAAGCTAAAGCCGCTAAAAAAGCAGGTCGTATTGCTGCTGAAGGCGTTATCTTGACTAAAGTTGCTAATGGCGTAGCAACTATGATGGAACTTAACAGTGAAACAGACTTTGTAGCACGTGATGAAGGTTTCATTAAGTTTGGTAATGACCTAATCGACGTAGCGTCTGCTAATAAAATTAGCGATATCGATTCATTGAATAATGCTGACCTAAATGGCGTTAAGGTAAGCGAAGCTCGCGATACTTTGGTTGCTAAAATTGGTGAAAACATCAGCCCACGTCGTGTTATCTCTGTAGAAGGTGACAACCTTGGTGCATACGTACATGGCGCACGTATTGGTGTTATCGCTATTTTACAAGGCGGAGATGAAGAGTTAGCTAAAGACATCGCTATGCATGTCGCTGCTTCTAGTCCTCAGTTTGTTAAGCCTGAAGATGTAGCTGAAGAAGTGGTAGCGAAAGAGAAAGAAATTCAAATCGATATCGCAATCAAATCTGGTAAGCCTGCTGAGATTGCAGAGAAGATGGTTGCTGGACGTATGAAGAAATTCACCGGCGAAATCAGCTTAACAGGTCAGCCTTTCGTTAAAGATCCTTCTATGTTAGTTGCAGACTTGCTTAAGTCTAAAAGTGCTGACGTAATCAACTTCGTACGTTTCGAAGTAGGTGAAGGTATCGAGAAGAAAGAAGAAGACTTCGCTGCTGAAGTTGCCGCACAAATGGAAGCGGCTAAAAAATAAACGGTTAGTTAGCGAATAGCAATTTGGGCTATGACTAATCAACCAATTCAACGTTAAATGTTGCATGAAACATGCATTTTAAAGTTGTTTGGGTATAATACTGGCACCTCAATATGAGGTGCTTTTTTATATGTTAAAAATTAAATTTTCAGTGACACTTTGAGGTCATTGGCAATGGGTAAAATATTCACTTTGAGCCATGGTCACTTTTTATCTTAAGGAAATGCCAATCTATGAGTAATGTATCTAAGTCTGCTTATCGAAGAATTTTGTTAAAACTAAGTGGTGAAGCATTAATGGGGGACGAAGGATTCGGTATTGACCCTAAAGTTCTCGACAGAATGGCTCAAGAAATCAAAGAGTTAGTTGAGCTTGGAATTGAAGTTGGTTTGGTTATTGGTGGGGGCAACCTATTTAGAGGTGAAGGCTTAGCGAAAGCAGGCATGAATCGCGTAGTCGGCGATCACATGGGTATGCTAGCGACAGTGATGAATGGCCTTGCGATGCGCGACGCCTTACACCGAGCTCTTGTCAATGCACGTTTGATGTCTGCCATCCCATTAAATGGCGTATGTGATGCATACAACTGGGCCGAAGCAATTAGCTTACTTAAGTCTGGACGTGTTGTTATTTTTTCTGCGGGTACAGGTAACCCATTCTTTACCACTGATTCAGCAGCCTGTTTGCGCGGTATCGAAATAGAAGCCGATGTGATTCTCAAAGGTACTAAAGTGGATGGCGTATATGATAGCGACCCCGCCAAAAATCCAGATGCCCAATTATACAAAACCTTATCTTATGATGAAGTCCTCGAGAAAGAGCTTAAAGTTATGGACTTATCTGCATTCACTCTTGCGAGAGATCATAGTGTGCCGATTCGTGTGTTTAATATGAACACACCTGGGTGCCTAAAGTCAGTTGTACTAGGCAGTGAAGACGGAACATTGATCACGCACAAAGTGCAAGACTAACTATTTAATAGGAACAATAATAATGATTGATGATATCAATGATGATGCGCGTCAGCGCATGGAAAAGAGCATTAATGCACTGAAAAGCCAGTTTACTAAAATTCGCACAGGCCGCGCTCACCCCAGTCTTTTAGATAGCATAATGGTGCCTTACTACGGCGCAGACACGCCTCTTAAACAATTAGCAAATATTATCGCAGAAGATGCGCGTACTTTGGCGTTAACTGTGTTCGATCAAAGTGCAGCCACAGCGGTCGAAAAAGCGATTATGCAATCGGATTTAGGGTTAAACCCCATGAGTGCAGGTGCTGTTATGCGCATTCCTATGCCAGCACTTACAGAAGAAAGACGTAAGGATTTAATCCGCGTGGTTCGTAACGAAGCGGAGCAGGGTAAAGTCGCGATACGTAATATTCGCCGTGACGCTAATAGCGATATTAAAGAGCTATTAAAAGAAAAAGAAATCAGTGAAGACGATAGCAGAAGAGGTGAGGAGTTAATCCAAAAAACTACCGATGCATTCGTTAAGCAGGTAGATGAGTTATTAGCGGTAAAAGAAAAAGACTTAATGGAAGTGTAAGTCGCGTATTTGACCATTATGAATTCTACTGTAACACCCAATCCTAGCTACCCTAAGCATGTTGCCATTATTATGGATGGCAACGGGCGCTGGGCGAAAGAAAAAGGTAAAATCAGAACGTTTGGCCACAAAGCTGGTGTTAAAGCGGTAAGAGAGTCGGTCTCTTATGCGGTCAAACATCATATTAGCGCTCTGACGTTATTTGCATTTAGCAGTGAAAATTGGAACCGCCCGGCACAAGAGGTTGGGGTATTGATGGAACTGTTTAAGCTTGTACTCGGCAGCGAAGTGAAAAAGCTGCACAAGAATAACGTCAAATTGAGAGTAATTGGTGATACCAGCCGCTTTGACGAAAAGTTAATTCAAAAGGTAGAGGCTGCGCAAACGTTAACAGCTAGCAATACCGGTTTAACCCTAAATATAGCCGCTAATTATGGCGGTAAATGGGACATAGTGAACAGTGCCAAAATGTTAATGGAGCAAGTGCAGAGCGGCCAATTGAGTATAGACGACATTAACGAAGATACGTTTGGCCAACATACCTGTGCAGCTGACTTAGCACCCGTTGATTTATTGATCCGAACGGGTGGTGAGCAGCGCATTAGTAATTTTTTGCTATGGCAAGTAGCTTATGCCGAATTGTACTTTACCGATAGTTATTGGCCCGACTTTAACCAGACGTTATTTCAAACAGCAGTAGACGATTTCTGTGATCGACAGCGCCGATTCGGAAAAACCGGTGAACAAGTTAGCCAATAGGATAGATTGGTTTAACTAGAATTAGGATGATCCTTTGTTAAAACAACGTGTTATCACAGCCCTAATATTAGCGCCTCTGGCGCTCTTTGCGATTCTGTTTCTCCCGCCCTTTGCGTTTGAAGTCATGATAGCCCTTATCATGGGTTTAGGTGCTTGGGAATGGTCTAGTATGGCTGGTATGACTAGGCAAGTCAGCAAAAGTGCCTATGCCGCTTTAGTGGCAGGGGTGTGTTTGGTCTTAGCATTTTTACTGCCTACTGAAATGATTTGGTATCAAGGTCAGTTAAACCCCCTTTACACCTATGTGTTAACCATTGGTGGCATTTGGTGGGTGGCTTCTTTGGCCATGATTATCGCCTATCCTAAGTACAGCTCTGTATGGTTTCAAAGCAAAGTTTTACGCGGGATCTTTGGTTTATTGACCTTAATTCCAACTTGGGTTGCTGTGGTCTCATTACGCACGAGCCTTTATGATGTTGACCCGTTTTACGGCGCGTCCTTGATATTTTATGTGTTGGGTATTGTGTGGGCTGCGGATATAGGGGCATTTTTTGTAGGTGTTAAATTTGGTAAACATAAACTAAGGCCAAGAGTGTCACCGGGTAAAACGTTCGAGGGCCTAATGGGCGGAATTTTTGCTTCGTCGGCGATTATTGCGTTCGCTGCTTTACACTATCAAGTTGAACCATCCCGAATTTGGTTACATGTATTAGTTGGGGCATTAACCGTGGGGGTTTCAGCCCTAGGTGATTTAAACGAGAGTATGTTTAAACGCTGCGCAGGTATCAAAGATAGTGGTAATTTGTTGCCAGGACATGGTGGCATTATGGACCGCATTGATAGCTTAACCGCTGCTTTCCCGGTATTTGCATTTTGTTATCTAACTTGGATGGCCTAATGCAGCAAACTTCTGTTCAGAAAGTTACAATTCTAGGTGCCACAGGTTCGATTGGGAAGAGCACCATAGACGTTATTTCCCGTCACCCTGACAAATATAAAGTCTTTGCACTTACAGCCCACAGCAATATCGATTTAGTGGTAGCTCAAGCTCAAGTCTGTCAGCCCGAATATGTGGTTATCTCTGATGAGACATACTACGCAAAAGCTAAACAAGCGTTTTTAGAAGCAGGCCTAAAGTGTGAGTTGTTAGTTGGCCTTGATAACTTAGCCCTTGTTGCCAGCCACGCAGATGTAGATACAGTAATGGCTGCAATAGTTGGTGCAGCTGGTTTGTTGTCAACTTTAGCCGCAGTGAAATCGGGTAAAAAGGTACTGCTTGCTAATAAAGAAGCCTTAGTAATGTCTGGTGATTTGTTTATTCAAGCGGCAAATGATCATCAAGCTACCCTACTGCCCGTAGATAGTGAACACAACGCTATCTTTCAATGTTTGCCCTCTGATTTTCGTTATGGCGATTTACCTCATTCAGGGGTGTCTAAAATCCTATTGACGGGGTCGGGCGGACCATTTTTAACCAAACCCTTGTCAGAATTGCCCCAGGTCACACCAGAGCAGGCTTGTGCTCACCCGAATTGGGATATGGGCCGCAAAATATCTGTTGACTCCGCGACTATGATGAATAAAGGTTTAGAGTTTATTGAAGCGCGTTATCTATTTGGGTTAGCCGTAGAAGATATTGAAATAGTGTTGCACCCACAGAGTATTATTCATTCTATGGTGCAATACACAGATGGGTCGGTGATCGCGCAAATGGGTAACCCAGACATGCGCACGCCCATTGCCCATGCATTAGCCTACCCAGAACGGATTGCGTCTGGAGTTAAGCCTTTAGACTTTAGTCAGTTATCAAACTTTAGTTTTGCTAAACCTGACTTTGAACGTTATCCCAATCTTAAGTTGGCGATTGAAGCCAGTCGTCATGGTCAGCATGCAACCACCACCTTAAATGCGGCGAATGAAGTATCTGTGGCTGCGTTTTTAAACGGGCATATTGGATTTACCCAAATTGCTGAAATTAATCAAGAGTGCTTGAATACACTCTGCTCTGAAAGCCCAACTAATATTGAACAGGTGCTAGAGGTTGATCGATTAGCGAGACAACTCGCCAGTGCATTGGTGGCCAAAAGCAAATTGAATAGCAGTGTTAATAACCGAGTACTTAGCTAATGTTGGATATTTTGTGGAACATTGGGTCTTTTATTGTAGCACTAGGGCTACTGGTAGCGGTTCACGAGTGGGGACACTTTTGGGTTGCTCGGCGCTGTGGTGTCAAAGTTGAGCGTTTTTCTATTGGCTTTGGTAAGCCTTTATGGTCGCGCCGAGATAAATACAATACTGAATACGTAATCGCAGCAATCCCCCTTGGTGGATATGTAAAAATGCTCGATGAACGGGTCGATGATGTAGATGAACAAGACCGCGGGCAAGCCTTCAATAATCAACATGTATTAAAGCGGATTGCCATTACCGCTGCAGGGCCCATTGTTAATTTCTTATTTGCGATACTCGTGTTATTCATTATGTATTTAATTGGCTTGCAAACAATTAAACCTGTAGTGGGTAATATACAAGAAGGCAGTGTATTGAGTGCGGCTGCAATTCCGAATAATGCCACCTTGATGACAGTTGGTAAGCGTAAGGTCGTAGATTGGGAAGATGTAAACTACGAACTCATGTCACACATAGGTGATAATACCTTGCAGTTAACTTGGCGTGAGCCAGACACTGAGCAAATAAACTCTGCCTCTGTTGATATTAAGGATTGGAAGTTTGACCCTGATCAGCAAACTCCCTTTGATAGTTTGGGCTTGGTTCCGTTTCGACCTAGCATCTCAAATATCATTGGTTATGTGGCGAAAAAGTCGGCAGCAGAAAAGATCGGATTGCAAGTTGGTGATGAAATATTGCGTCTAGATGGAACTAGTGTCGACAAATGGGAACAAATAGTCAGTTATGTTGTGGCGAGACCAGAACAGACTATTCAGATTGACGTATTGCGAAATATGCAAAATGTTAGGCTAGAGGGCTTAATCGGCGTCAAAGGTGAAGGTGAATCGGCTAAAGGTTTTATGGGCTTTACTCCCACCTTCGAGCCTTGGCCAGAGGGTTTGGTGTTTACTCACCAATATGGGATAATCGACGGGTTTGCCAAAGCAGTGGATAAAACTTGGCGTTTAATGACCTTAAGCGTCGAAATGTTAGGCAAACTGTTTACCGGTGATGTGTCGGTTAAAAACTTGAGCGGGCCTATTGCTATAGCTCAAGGGGCTGGAACTAGTGCAAGTTATGGGTTCGTTGCATTTTTGGGTTTTTTAGCGCTGATTAGCGTTAATTTGGGCATTATCAATTTATTGCCTTTACCTGTTTTAGATGGCGGGCATTTGATGTATTACTTGGTTGAGTTGGTGAGAGGTAAGCCTGTACCTGACGCTATCCAAGAGACAGGGTTTAAGATTGGCGGCGTGTTGCTGCTGTTATTAATGAGTGTTGCAATTTTTAACGATATTGCGCGTTTGTAGTTTTTACTGGTCGTTATTGACTCATCACGTATCCATAGGATGCGTTTAGGAAGAATGCTAATCAATGAAGTTTAGACAGTTAGTTATCGCAGGGTTGATTTTATCCCTTGCTAGCATTGCACAAGCCGATTCGAAATCAGATTTCGTGGTAAAAGATATTAAAGTTCAAGGGTTACAGAGGGTAGCTCTTGGTGCGGCCCTTACACACTTGCCTGTTAATGTTGGCGACCGCATGAACAGCTTCCGTATTGCTCAAATCATTCGCTCTATGTATGCCTCAACTCACTTTGAAAGTGTAAGGGTTTTACGCGAAGGTAATACCCTTATTGTTGATGTACAAGAGCGCCCAACTATCAGCAATATTGAATTTGAAGATAATGATGATATTAAAGACGAACAACTTCAAGAAAGCTTGACCGACAGTAACATTTTGGTGGGCGAGCCATTGGATAAAACGGTTCTTACATCCATTGAAAATGGTCTGAAAGACTTTTTTTATAGCATAGGTAAATACAATGCTGACGTTACCGCTATCGTTACGCCTTTGCCTAGAAATAGAGTCGACCTTAAATTATTATTTGAAGAAGGCGACGCTGCAAAAATTCAACAAATCAATATTGTGGGCAACGAACTGTTCACAGATGAGGAGTTGTTAAGTAAAATTGAATTGAAATTTGATTTGCCTTGGTGGAAGTTTCTGTCAAAAACGCAATATCAAAAGCAAACCCTCACGGGGGATATGGAAACCATCACTAGTCATTATAAAGATCAAGGCTATTTGAGGTTTGCCATCGAATCGACTCAAGTCACTATGACCCCTGATAAGGAGAGCATTTATATCACCCTCAACATCAACGAAGGTGAAAAATATCAAGTGTCTGACGTTGAGTTAATTGGTGACTTGTTAGGGTTCGAAGATTATCTAAACGCTGTACTGCCTTTACGTAAAGGTGGATTATACAACCAAGCGCAAGTGACTTACGCAGAAGAATTTATCAGTAAGTATCTAGGTCGTTTTGGCTATGCTTATCCAACTGTTACCACTATCCCTGACGTTAACGACGAAGATAAAACGGTTAAACTGGTGCTGTCTGTTGATCCAGGTAAACGTATTTATGTTCGTCGAATTAACTTCGAAGGCAACGTCAATACTGCAGATGAAGTTTTACGTCAGTCTGTTAACCAAATGGAAGGGGCTTGGTTGTCGAATGACGTACTAGAAGTCTCAAAAAATAGCTTATCGCGCTTAACTTACTTAGAAAAGGTCGACTTCGAAACCGTGCGTTTGCCGGGCGAAGAAGATAAAGTTGATGTGAATTTTACGGTTAAAGAGCAGGCTTCTGGTCAGTTTAATGCAGGTATAGGTTACGGTGATAGAACTAAGTTAAGCCTACAGCTTGGTGTACAACAAGATAACTTCTTGGGTACGGGTAAACAAGTGGCGTTTAATATAAACACCACCTCGTTCCAGAAAACCGTACAGCTTTCTTATACTGATCCTTTCTTCACTATAGACGGTATCAGTGCGGGTGGATCCATCTCTTATAGTGAGTTTGACGGTGGGGATGCCAATCTAATCCAATTTAATAGTAAGCAATTCGCTATAGGTGCTAATGTTGGTTATCCAATTGACCAATTCAACCGTATCAATTTTGGTTTAACGTATACCAATGTTGAACTATTCCAGAATCAACCTTTTGTGCAAACTACACGTTTTAACAATCAGTTTGTTGACCCCAATGACCCTGATGCGGCGATAAATTATGATAGTTTTTTAGCGAGTATCGCTTGGTCTCGTTCGACGCTCAACCGAGGTGTCTTCCCTACTGCAGGTTCTTCACAACGGGCATCACTTGGGATTACTACTCCAAATTCAGATGTTAATTACTTTAAAACCCAGTTTGACGGTAAATGGTATTTTCCACTGTCACGCAATCAACGCTGGTCGTTTTTGGCTCGCTTGAAAGCAGGATATGGCAATGGCTATGGGGATATAAACGGGATTGATCAGATTCTTCCGTTTACCCAAAACTTTACCGCAGGTGGTGCAGACACCCTAAGAGGATTTGAGAATAATACAGTAGGACCACGTGGTGTTTTAATCCAACCTAACGCTATCACAACTACGCCTGACGGACGCCCAATCCTGGGTAGTGGATCTACTGATAGCATTACTTTATCAAGTCGTTCGCTCGGTGGAAACGCCATGCTGCTTGGTGGATTAGAACTAATTGTACCTACCCCCTTCTTAGATGCTGAGCTGGATAATTCCTTGCGCACTAGTTTGTTTATTGATGCGGGTAACGTATGGGATACAGAATTTGATTTTGATAAGTTTAGAGATTTAAGATTAGTCTCGCAATTTAGTAACGATCCGCTGATTGATTATAGCGATCCGTCTTTATATAGAGCCTCGTCAGGAGTTTCGGTACAATGGTTGTCGCCTTTTGGTCCTATGGTATTTAGTTTTTCTAAAGTTATTCAAGAAAGACCAGGTGATGATTCTAAGTTTTTTACCTTTAATATTGGTCAAACATTTTAATTTTAGTGCTGGTTAACCAGTTAATACTAATAAGAAACAGGAGTTTCCTTTTGAAAAAATTTACAAAGAGTTTTATTGCTTGTTCTTTAGCAGCCAGTGCAATGTTAAGTTCTGCGGTTCAAGCAGAACAAAAAGTGGGCGCCGTAAACGTTCAAGGCGTATTCCAAGCCATGCCGCAGGCTGCAACTATTCAGCAAACTATTGCTGCTGAATTTAAAGACCAAACTGAAGAAGTCAATCGTTTAGAGAAAGACATCAAGTACTACCTAGAGAAGAATCAACGTGACGCTGCGACAATGAGCGCCTCAGAAAAAACAGAACTTGAAGAAAAGATTATCGGTTTGAGAAACGAATATGCTCAGAAAGCTCAACCTCTACAGCAAGCCATTCAAAGACGCATGCAAGAAGAGCAAGGTAAGCTAATTGAAATTATCCGCGAAAGTGTTGATAAAGTTGCTGCTGCTGAGAAATATGACGTTATCTTAAATGCGAACGCTGTGGCGTTTATTAACCCTGATTACGATATTTCTGAGTTAGTGATTAAGCAAATCAGCGCTGCAAAGTAATTTGGTTTACGTTAACTACTGTCAATAAAATATCAAAAAGGATGTCGTTTGAGCTTGTCCATTACGTTAGGCCAACTTGCTGAGCAGGTTGGCGCAAAATTGCGTCTGGTTAATGGTGATACAGAAGACACCATGATCGACAGTATAGGTACGTTAGCCAAAGCCACAGCAGGCCAATTATCGTTTTTGTCTAACAGTAAGTATCGTACACTGTTGACCGAGACCAAAGCGCAAGCGGTTGTTTTGCATCCTGATGAAGTCGAGCACTGTCCTTGTACAGCCTTGGTCATGACTAACCCTTATGTTGGTTTCGCCTTGGCTGCTCAGGCTCTTGATACCACTCCAGATTCTGCTCACGAACTAGCACCCAGTGCATCTATCCATCCTTCGGTACAACTTGGTAAGAATGTCAGGGTGGGGGCGAATTCAGTCATCGAAAAAAACGTGGTGATCGGCGACAATGTCCAAATAGGCGCTGGTTGCTTTGTTGGCGAAGGTGCCAAAATAGGCCAAAATACTAAGTTGTGGGCTAACGTAGTGGTGTACCATAAGGTCGTCATTGGTACTGACTGTTTGATCCAAGCCTCTACTGTGTTAGGCAGCGACGGCTTTGGGTATGCTAATCATCAAGGTAAATGGCTGAAAATTCCTCAGTTAGGCAGTGTTGTATTAGGTAACCGAGTCGAGATCGGTAGCTCCACCACCATAGATCGTGGAGCTTTGGATGACACCATATTAGCTGATGGCGTCATTATTGATAACCAATGTCAAATTGCTCATAACGTCGAAATAGGTGAGAATACCGCCATGGCTGGATGTTCAGTGATAGCCGGTAGTACTGTAATTGGCAAAAATTGCAGTATTGCAGGCTTAGTTGGCATTAATGGTCATATTAAAATTTGTGATGGTGTGATTATCACTGGTATGAGTATGGTGACAAAAGCTATCACCGAGCCGGGCGTGTACTCTTCTGGCATGCCAGCTGAACCCAACAAAATTTGGCGCAAAAACGCAGTAGCCGTGAGGCATCTTGCAGATATGAACATGCGTTTGAAAACAATAGAAAAATCTTTAGATCAATCATAATCATCTGATCTGAAAAGTTTAGGAGTTTCCCTTGGCGAACAGCTTACAGCGTTTAGAAATAGAAGATATCATGGCCCTTTTGCCGCATAGGTATCCGTTTTTATTGATCGACAGAGTAGTAGATTACACTTTGAACGAGTCTTTAGAAGCATACAAAAATATCACATTTAATGAACCTTGCTTTACTGGACATTTTCCCGGTAAACCGATTTTCCCCGGTGTATTGATTTTAGAAGCATTGGCGCAAGCTGCTGGAGTACTAGGGTTTAAAACTGCAGGTAGCTCAGACGATTTGTATCTGTATGCAGGTATCGATAAAGCTCGCTTTAAATTACCAGTAGTGCCAGGTGATAGAATGGATATGAAGGTCAAGTTAATTAAAGAACGTCGTGGGATTTGGAAATTTCATGGGGTTGCCAGTGTTGATGGCAAACAGGCCTGCGAAGCAGAATTTATGTGTGCCATGAGGAAAATGTAAGCCGTGATCCATTCTACAGCCGTTATTCATCCGTCAGCTAAGATAGGCAATGACGTTGCAATTGGTCCCTACTGTGTCATAGATGCTGATGTAGCAATCGGTGATGGAACGGTTCTTGAGTCGCATGTCGTGGTTAAAGGGACAACGACTATTGGTAAAAACAACCATTTTTACCAATTTAGCTCGGTTGGAGAAGACTGCCAAGACAAAAAGTATGCTGGGGAAAAAACCCAATTAATTATTGGCGACAACAATATTATTCGCGAAGGTTGCACTTTGCATCGAGGTACGGCTCAAGATCAAGGTGTTACCCGTATTGGCTCCAATAACTTATTTATGACCTACGTGCATGTTGCCCACGACTGTGTAATAGGTGACAACAGCATATTGGCAAGCCATGCGACCTTAGCCGGTCACGTGCAAGTTGGCAGTTGGGTAATTATGGGCGGGTTAACCGCTGCTCATCAATTTTGTCATATAGGCGATCACAGCTTTATCGCTGGTGGTACTATGGTGCTTAGAGATGTCCCGCCGTACGTCATGTTAAGTGAAGAAAGTTCACCGAAAGGGATTAACTCTGAGGGCTTGAGACGTAGAGGCTTTAGTTCAGAGTCGATACTGCAAATTAAGCGTGGCTATAAAGTGCTTTACAGAAACGGTAATCGGGCAGATGAAGCCGTCAAAATACTTAACGAGATGGCTCAAGATACCCCTGAAGTTAAAGTTATGGCTGACTTTGTTAGCAACTCTTCGCGAGGCATTGTACGCTAAATTATGAGCGACAAATCCATTAGAGTCGGCATAGTTGCCGGCGAAGCGTCGGGAGATATTTTAGCCGCGGGGTTAATTAAACAATTAAAAAAAATCTATCCCCATGCCACGTTCGAGGGCATAGCTGGGCCTAAAATGCAGAATCAGGGCTGCCACTCCTTATTTGATATGGAAGAGCTGTCTGTCATGGGGCTAGTAGAGGTCCTCTCGCGCATTCGTCGTTTATTGTTTGTACGTAAAACTCTGACCCAGCACTTTATCGCAAATCCTCCTGATATTTTCATCGGTGTAGATGCGCCCGATTTTAATCTTAACCTCGAAACCAAGCTCAAACAGAAAGGTATTAAAACTGTACACTACGTCAGTCCTACTGTTTGGGCATGGCGCGAAAAGCGGATTTTTAAAATTGCTAAAGCAACCAATCTAGTATTGAGCATTTTTCCATTTGAAAAGCAGGTCTACGACAAACACGGTATTCCTTGCGAGTTTGTCGGGCATACTATGGCCGACGAGATTGATTTGATTCCCAACACCGATGAAGCCAGAAAGGCCTTGCAGTTACAAAAGCAAGATACCGTCTTGGGTTTGTTACCCGGTAGCAGGAAAAGAGAAGTGGCGACCTTACTCGATGTATTTATCGATTCAGCGTTAAAACTTAAACACGATATTCCCGGTTTAAAAGTGTTGATACCTGTGGTCAACAGACAACGCAAACAGCAAGTCGACGATTATTTACAGACTCGTCTACCTGATTTAGACATACGGGTTGTGATAGGGCATGCAAGGCAAGTGATGATTGCCTCCGATGCCTTACTACTCGCATCAGGGACAGCTACTCTCGAAGCCATGTTATGTAAGAAAAATATGGTCACAGCGTACAAGCTTAGTGCTATGACCTACCAAATAATGCGTTGGATGTACAAAGCGAAATATTTTGCTTTACCTAACGTATTAGCAGACCAAAAAGTCGTTCCTGAATTACTACAAGATGAAGTGAATCCAGAGACTATCCATCAATTGTTGTTACCTATGTTACAAGATAAAAATAGTCAGCATCAGCAAGCCTTGGTGAGTCAATTTACCACGTTACACCACTCGTTACGTCAAAATGCTGATGTACAAGCTGCGTTCGCCGTCGCTAGTTTGCTTGGCGAATCATGACTAGTTCGCTGATTGCAGGTGTTGATGAAGTGGGCCGTGGGCCGCTGGTTGGAGACGTAGTGACTGCAGCTGTGATACTTGATCCTAATAGCCCTATTTTGGGCTTAGATGATTCGAAAAAGCTTTCTGAAAAGAAACGTGTAGCTTTGTCTCAAGAGATTAAACGTTCTGCATTAGCTTGGTCGATTGGGCGTGCTAGCCCACTAGAAATCGATCAACTTAATATTTTACACGCCACTATGCTCGCAATGACTCGAGCCGTTCAAGGTTTAGCGATACAGCCCAACCATGTATTGGTTGATGGAAATCGTTGCCCTAATTGGCAGTACTCTAGCGAAGCTATAATTAAAGGTGATGGTAGTGTTGCAGCTATTTCTGCTGCGTCTATCTTGGCTAAGGTGGAACGAGATCAAGATATGTTGGATCTTGATGCGCAATATCCTGCCTACGGGTTTGCTAAACACAAGGGTTATCCAACTAAAGTTCATATGCAAAAGCTCGCTGAACTGGGTCCCTTGGCAAACTATCGAATGAGTTTTAAGCCTGTCAAAGCTGCCTTAGGCGCTAGACAGGGTCAGTTAGCAGAGTAATCATGACAGATTCAACCTCTACACTTTCCCAGTTTGTGCATTTGCGGGTGCACAGCGATTTTTCCATGTTAGATGGTTTAAATAAAGTTAAGCCTATTCTAAATAAAGTTGCTGAACTGAACATGCCTGCCGTTGCAATTACCGATCAGATGAATATGTGCGGCTTAGTTAAATTCTACAGTGGCGCGCACGCGAAAGGCATTAAGCCGATCATAGGCACAGACTTTTTTGTGCAAAACCCCGAGGCCGACGAAGGAATTTTTCGGCTAACATTACTGGCGATGGATGATCAGGGGTATAAAAATATTACCTTATTGATCTCAAAGGCCTATCTGCGCGGCAATATTCAGGACAAAGCCGTGATCGATCGCGATTGGTTGGTGGAGCATCAAGCGGGTATTCTGATTTTGTCTGGGGGACTGCATGGTGATTTGGGCCAAGCTCTCACCAAGGGAAATTACCCTCTAGTTCAACAAGTTAGTCAGTTTTATCAAACTCATTTTGCTGATCGTTATTATATAGAGCTGTTGCGTACCGGTAGAGCCGGCGAAGAAGATTATTTGCATCGTGCTGTCGATTGGGCAAGTCAACAAGACTTACCCGTCGTGGCAACGAATGAAGTGTGTTTTGTTGACCAAATAGGCTTTGAAGCCCACGAAATACGTGTGGCTATTCATGACGGTTATACTCTAGCCGATCCAAGGCGTCCTAAGCGCTACAGTGAACAGCAATATTTACGGTCTAGTGATGAGATGATCGAGTTGTTTTCTGACATACCAGAAGCGATTCAAAACACAGTAGAAATTGCTAAACGCTGTAACGTCAGTGTTCAGTTAGGCACCTACTTTTTGCCTGACTTTCCTACCCAAGGGATGGATATTAAAGACTTTTTGGTTAAGGTCTCAGAAGAGGGCTTAGAGCGGCGATTAGCCTTTTTATTTCCTGATGAGCAAGTCCGGCTGGAAAAGCGTCCAGAGTACGATGACAGGTTGCGCATTGAACTCGAAGTAATTAACCAGATGGGGTTTCCTGGTTACTTCCTGATAGTAATGGAATTTATTCAGTGGAGTAAAGATAACAATATCCCCGTAGGACCGGGCCGTGGGTCGGGTGCTGGCTCCCTAGTGGCCTATGCGTTAGATATTACTGACCTTGACCCCCTAGAATACGACTTACTATTCGAACGCTTTTTGAACCCAGAGCGGGTATCTATGCCAGATTTTGATGTCGATTTCTGTATGGATAGGCGCGATGAAGTGATTGATCACGTGGCCGAGATGTATGGCCGCGATGCAGTATCGCAAATTATTACCTTTGGCACCATGGCGGCAAAAGCCGTAGTGCGAGATGTAGGACGAGTGTTGGGTCACCCTTACGGTTTTGTCGATCGTATTTCTAAATTGATCCCGCCGACTCCGGGCATGACACTCGAAAAAGCGTTTGTCGAAGAGCCTCGTCTGCCCGAGCTTTACGAACAAGATGAAGAAGTTAAAGACTTGATCGATATGGCGCGTATCCTAGAAGGCGTCACACGTAATGCCGGTAAGCATGCAGGGGGAGTAGTTATCGCTCCCACTCAAATCACCGACTTTTCTCCCCTGTATTGTGATGATGAAGGTAACAACCCCGTTACTCAGTTTGATAAAAATGACGTAGAAACGGCTGGCTTAGTTAAGTTTGATTTCTTGGGGCTACGTACCTTAACCATTATTCAATGGGCATTGGATATGGTCAGAGAGGGTAAAGGCAAAGATATCAATATCGCCTCAATTTCGTTGACTGATCCTAAGTGTTTTAAACTGCTACAAAACTCTGAGACGACTGCGGTCTTCCAGCTCGAATCCCGAGGCATGAAAGAGCTAATTAGCCGTCTTAAACCCGATAGTTTCGAAGATATCATAGCTTTGGTAGCGTTATTCCGTCCAGGGCCATTGCAATCTGGAATGGTTGATAACTTTATTGATCGTAAGCACGGCAGAGAAGAGATTTCTTATCCGGATGCAGAGTATCAGCATGAGTGCCTAAAAGAGATCCTTGAGCCAACCTACGGCATTATTCTGTACCAAGAGCAAGTTATGCAAATTGCTCAAGTCATGTCTGGTTATAGTTTGGGCGGTGCTGACTTGCTGCGTCGAGCTATGGGTAAGAAAAAGCCTGAAGAGATGGAAAAGCAGCGAGGGGCATTTGAATCAGGCGCCAAAGACAACGGTATTGATCCTAATTTGGCGATGAAAATCTTCGATCTAGTAGAAAAATTTGCTGGATACGGTTTTAACAAATCTCACTCTGCTGCCTATGCTTTGGTTTCGTATCAAACCTTATGGTTAAAAACCCATTATCCAGCTGAATTTATGGCCGCCGTAATGTCGGCTGATATGGATAACACAGATAAAATCGTGACTTTAGTTGATGAATGCAGCCGCATGAATATCAAAATTTTGCCTCCTGATGTTAACGTAGGTAGCCATAAGTTCACCGTAGATGACCAAGAGCGCATAGTATACGGTATTGGCGCGATCAAAGGGGTGGGTGAAGGCCCAATCGAAGCCATTATCGAGGCGCGAGAGAGCAAGGGTAGTTTCACTGATTTATTTGATTTTTGTGCAAAAGTTGACGTAAAACGGATCAACAAACGGGTGCTTGAAAAACTGGTTTTGGGCGGTGCATTAGATAATTTAGGACCCCATAGAGCGTCGCTTATGGCGTCATTGCCTGATGCGCTTGCAGCGGCAGATCAACATGCAAAGGCCGAGCGTTCGGGGCAATCAGATATGTTCGGTCTACTTAGTACCGAACATGATGAGGTGAAGCAAGTGTTTGCTGATGTGAAGCCTTGGCCAGAAAAAGTGTGGCTAGAAGGCGAGAAAAACACGTTAGGCTTGTATTTAACAGGTCACCCCATTAACCAGTATTTAGCAGAGATAAAGCACTATACTCAGTGTAGGTTAGTGGATTTAAAGCCGACCAACCGTGACCAAATTGCACAAGCCATTGGCTTGGTTATTTCTGTTAGGGTGATGGTTAACAAGCGGGGTAAACGCTGGGCGCTAGTGACCTTAGATGATAAGAGTGCACGGATTGACGTACGGTTTTTCCCGGATATGTTTGAACAGTACGAAGAGCTTTTACAAGCAGACAAAATTCTATCAATTAGCGGTCAAGTCAGCCTAGATGATTTTTCGGGTGGCAACACTATGTCGGCTCGCGAAGCCATGGACATTATTCAAGTTCGTGAAAAAAATACTAAGTGTTTACAAATACGTATTGAATCAAGCTGGTGTAATCCGTCGACAATCGATAAACTACAGGCAATTTTACAGCCGTATCAAGGTGGCAGTTGCCCCATTCAGGTTGAATACGTTCATCCCGATGCCAATGCTAGTCTCACCTTAGGTGCTCAGTGGTACGTTACCCCAGAAGACGATTTGCTATACGAACTCCAGCAATTGTTGGGTAAACCACAAATTAATTTAATGTTTCACTAGCGCAGACTAATGGCGAGATTGAAACCAGTAACAGATATTATTAGGTGTTAAATGAGCGTAAATTTTTTAGAATTCGAAAAGCCCATCGCAGAACTTGAAGCGAAGATTGAAGAGCTAAGACTCGTCAATCAAGGGGGAGAATTTGATGTCAGTATCGAAGAAGAAATCACTAAACTTCGTGAGAAAAGTGCTGAACTTAGCCGTAAGATTTTCGCTGATTTAGGGGCTTGGCAGGTTTCACAATTGGCACGTCATCCAATGCGTCCTTACACTTACGATTATATAGAACGTATGTGTACAGAATTTGATGAGCTAGCCGGTGACCGAGCGTTTGCCGACGACAAAGCAATAGTCGGTGGCTTAGCAAAAATTGATGAGCAACCTGTTGTGATTATCGGTCATCAGAAAGGTCGTGATACCAAAGAAAAAATCAAACGTAATTTCGGAATGCCCAAACCAGAAGGTTACCGTAAAGCTCTGCGTCTTATGGAAATGGCCGAGCGTTTTAATTTACCGATTATTACTTTTATCGACACACCGGGCGCTTACCCTGGGGTAGGTGCTGAAGAGCGTGGTCAAAGTGAAGCCATTGCGCGTAACTTAAAAGTGATGGCTGGTTTAAAAGTGCCCATTATCTGTACGGTAATTGGTGAAGGCGGTTCAGGTGGAGCCCTCGCAATTGGCGTGGGAGACCGTGTTAATATGTTGCAATACAGTACCTACTCGGTTATTTCTCCAGAGGGCTGTGCTTCCATTCTATGGAAGAGCGCAGAAAAAGCCCCTCTTGCAGCTGAAGCTATGGGGGTAAGCGCGCCTCAGATTAAAGAGCTTGGATTAATCAATACTATTGTTGATGAACCTTTAGGTGGTGCCCACAGAGATCACGACAGCATGGCAGCCAATCTCAAAGCGACCATAAAGCAGCAATTATCTCAATTGGCTGAGTTATCTACAGACGAGTTACTAGAGCAAAGATACGAACGACTTATGTCATTTGGATACTGCTAAAATTCGTTAGGGTTAGTTCCCTAAAAATGATGTGATTGAACTACTGGTTTTATACTCGCCAGTAGTTTTTTTGTTTCTAGCAGATGAAAATGTATTTTTAGGAATGTATTTTGATAATCGATAAGCTCAATGCCTACCTGTTGGAGGCAAACTTACCTACAAGTGCTCATCTTACTGTTGCTTACAGCGGTGGGATGGATTCTCTCGTGTTACTGCATGGCTTATCTGCGCTTAGAGGGGCTTTTGGGTTTAGTTTATCGGCGATACATATTCATCACGGCTTAAGTGCTAATGCTGATCTATGGATGGCCCAGTGTCAGGCTGTTTGTAATGGTCTGGATGTGCCTTTTAAGGGAGCAAGAGTCGTGCTTCGCCAAGCGTCAAGAACCAGCTTAGAAGCGCAAGCAAGAGAAGCGAGATACCAAAAGTTAGCGGAACTAGCCGAGCCGAGCACATGGCTTATGTTAGGCCAACATCAAGATGACCAGTTTGAAACCTTTTTATTGCAGCTTAAGCGCGGAGCGGGCCCCAAAGGCCTAGCCAGTATGAATCAAAGTTGGCATGACGCTAAATCAAATAAGCAACTGAGTTTCCATCGGCCTTTGCTAGATATATCCCAACAGCAAATCATAGAATACGCCCAGCAGCATAACCTGCAATGGTGTGAGGATGAATCTAACCAAGATACTCAGTATGAGCGTAACTTTTTACGACATGATGTCATCCCAGTTTTAAAAAAGCGTTGGCCCGAAATAGCGGGAGCGGTTTCGAGAAGCGCACAATTGTGTGCTCAGCAACAAGCCTTACTCGATCAAGTGTGTGCCGAAAAACTGCTTGCCATCGAAAGCACTGATCACAGTTTGCAATGTGCTGGATTACTCGCACTCTCTCAAGCATGGCTATGCCAAGTTGTACGTTATTGGCTTGCTGCTAGAGCTGTGCCTATGCCATCCCAAGCCGTGATCACTAAGCTTAAAAGTGAAGTGCTGGGCGCAGCAGAAGACGCGGATCCTATTTTGCAGTGGCAGGGCTGGCAGTTTAGGCGCTTTGCTAACCGCTTGTACGTGATACCCGTCAGCCAAGAGCTGGCGCCTCAAGTGATAACTATGGATACAAACAAACGCTTAACCTTGCCCAATGACATGGGAGTATTGGGTTTAGTAAAAACTGAGGTTTACTCAGGGTTAAAGGTCGAAAAAGTTTTGCCTGTTCAGATTAAGTTTGGCGGATTTAGCCAGCGCTTTACTCCTCAAGGGCAACCCCATAGTAAACCTTTAAAACAGTGGTTCAAACAATGGCATATTCCACCTTGGCAGCGAACTAGGGTGGTGCAGGTGATGCAAGGCGAGCATATTATTGGGCTTTGGTTAAATGGCCAATGGTTGGCTTCTTCGCAAGCTTCTAGCCTGGGTAATGATTGTCTGACAATAGATTGGCTCGCTTCTATCGCATAACCTCACTCGGTTGCAGTACTGAATTAGCTAACGGTAAATTATATCCTTGCGAGACGGCGCGATTTTGGCGAGAAACTTATTTTGGATTGAATGCGGAATGTTGGCTTTGTCCATGGCTTTAATAAATAAGTCCACTGAGTGATTAAATTGGTTTTCAGTAATATTCATTCCTTCATGCACAGTTTGCATATCATCGCCCGTGTATTGACAAGGGCCGTCGGCTAGCATACAGAGGTGTTCGGCCATCTTTTCTCTGAAACGATTAATGTTAGAGTCTTTAAATTGGCTAAACATATATTCATCAAACTGTATTTCGTGAATGAAATTTTCAACGATTTGCTCTATCGCTTTTTCACCACCAAGTTGCTGGTAAATCGAGGTTGAGTGGTTCGCACAGCCCCACAACATACCTAGGGTTAAAAGCATAATTGGTGATTTCATTTGCTTACCTCAGCTGACCACTTAAAGAAAAATATAGGCCTTGTTGGCCTTTAACCCCAGCAATTGCACCTAAATCGGCCCACGCTATGGTAAAACTGATGTCTTTACTCGGAATATAGCTAATAAACAGGTCTTTCCAGTCGTCTTCGCCTAGGCCCAAATTGTCTGGTTTTTGGCGATATTCAGCGCCTATCACAAGATGGCGAGACAGTAACAGACCAGCAGAGGCTTCTAGCATGAGTTGGTAACTACCATTCTCTATGCCTCCAAATCCTAGTAAACCTAACTCATTGGCTTTGGTTGCTCTTGCGGTCAGGTTCCATACAGCGTTATATCCGGCAATTGCACCCAGATGGACTTTGGTTGCGGCCAAGTAGATGTCTGTACCTTTGTCACTATCGATTGCACCTACAGCTCGAGCAATTTCGCCATTGTCTATGTCTTTGAACTGAACGCCTAGGCTAAACTGTGGCCATTTTGAATAAACGGCATCTCCATATAGTTTGTATTTAATGCCAACTATATGCTGCTTTATATCTACCCCTGCATCTTTCAGCTCAAACTCATGTTGGGCGATGCTGATTTCGATTTTGTCATAAAAAGACGCGCTTACCCCTAAAACGTCTAATTTATAATTGTCGAGATTGGCTTGACTGTATTGGGCATTCACCGATATCTGCTCTTGGCTATCGTATCCGGTTAAGGTTGCCCATGGTACTAATCCGCCGCCACCGCTGCCTTCTATTTGGCTTAAGCCAGCTGTACCAATGAGTTTCCCCGAGGCTGCGTGACAGAGACTCGATGTACCTAGCAAAAGCAAGGCAGTAGTTGTGAGTAAATATTCAGTTCTTTTACGCATAAATCCTCTTATTTTCCAAACCCTTTACTTCCCGAAAAGCTGGAATTCGGTGTGGGTTTTGCCACAGCTAAAGGAAGTTCAATAGGTTGTAAAGCGCTGTCATCTAGCTCGAATGTTTGTCTTGATTGTCCTTGCTTTGATAATTCTTCATGCCAAATACTGATTTGGCTTATTGAGTCAGGCACTTCGGCTTTGCCTGTTGCGTCGACTAAAATCGCCTGCTCTTGGTCTTTTACGTAAATATAGCCCACCATACGATCGTGAATATTGCAGCCCACTACCACTAAGCCTGACTGTTCAAACATGACTGGCGGCACAGGTTGGTCTTTGTAAAGTTTAATTTCAAACATTTTGGGTGATGAAAAGCTAAATACGTGATGGCGAATGTTGTCACTATTTGGGAATGATACTTTTTGGCCTTTTTCAATGATCAAGACTCTAGGCACAAAGCGCTTTTTAATTTGATCCATTATTGCGATGGGTTTGTCGGTATTAGCAGTATTGGAAGAAACAGTCCCATCTTTAAAGCTGATGACTGCATTTTGTATGGGCTGTTGGTTTTGATCAAGCAACTGAATGGTTTTGGCCTGTGCCTGATTAGTCATCAACAAGAGTAGTAAAATGAATAGGCGGTTGGATAAAGTGGGTAAGAAAAAAGCACTAAGCGAAGAGGTGGCTTGAGTCATAAGTGATGGGTGTCCAATCAACTAGAGTAAATTTATATTACCTGAGAGTAGCAAAAACTTTCAATCATTGTCGAACATTTACCTAGATCCTAGAGCTGGCTTGGGCTACGAGAGTTATCACACTTGTATAAAACTTGTAAAATTGGGTTGTAATCTGGTAATGGCTTTCTTACACTAAATATTAGTATCAATAAATATACCTATAAGTGGTGCTGAAATGCTAAACCGTCTACAAGAATCTGACATTAAGTTATTACGTGTATTTTACGCCGTAGCCTCCTGTAATGGCTTTACCGCCGCTGAGCCTGTATTGCGTATGCAAAGGCCTAATATTAGCGCCGCAATCAAAAAACTTGAGGAGCGCTTAGACTTAGTCTTGTGCCATAGAGGCCGTGGTGGTTTTCAAATGACCAAAGAAGGCGAAGTGGTTTTTCAAGAAACCAAGCGTATATTTAATTCTTTTGATAACTTTGTTTTTAATCTCAAAAGCTTACACGATGATTACTCGGGCCATATTACCTTAGTGATGATGGCTGGGTTGCCTTTGTCATATCACCTTGCCGTCAGTAAAGCGGTAAAAAGCACTATGAAAAAATTTAACGACATTCACGTTAATATCCAAACTCGGCTATACAACGAAGTAGAGCATGCGGCTTTATCGGGTGAGTGTCATCTGGTGTTATCAACCTATGACATGGTTAGACCAGAGTCTGTGACCTTTCATCCGACAGAGGTTAGATGTAAAGGCCGACTATACTGCGCGCCATCCCATGCCTTAGCTAAGTATCGAGAGGGATTGCCTGCCAGTATTAACATAGAAGATTACCCGGCCATAGGCATTTCTGGTCTCTCATCGGCTAACTATATTACTGAAGATTCACGTATGGCAATTCAGACCTTTTCAGACTCCTACGATGCCTGTTTATCTGCCATCATGACGGGCGAATATGTCGGGTTATTGCCTGATTATGTGTTAACTAACCAAGCTGCTGGGTTAGGTTTAGTGCCTGTTGGCAAAAGCTTGTTTGAGTTTGACCACGAATTATTTGTTATGAATGGTAAGAATACTCGTCTTAATCCAGTGCTTAGGCATCTAATCAAAGAAATGAGCTACTTTATACAGCAAGCCCACGTTTAAGAAAGTGACAAAAAACACCGATTAAGATGCAGGTTAGGGCGTGTTATCTTGATTGGTGCCCAACGCGCTTTAGATAAAGCGGACAAAACCTTGAGCCTCGCTGTTGTCTACCTCAGTGTCTTGTTTCACTGTTTAACGCCTTTTCAGTCTATAGGTTCACCTCTTGTCTGGTTCTGGTTGTTTAAGTGAATCCCCCCACGAAAGTTAAGTTAGTCTTCAGTTTCTATTCATCCTCAGATACCCATACTGAGTCTTAATTTCTAGGTTCGATAGATTTTAGGAGATGGATGATGAAAATGAAGTTATTGGCGATATCATTAGGACTATTTGCTGCCACTCTCAATGCCATGGAACAATCCGATGATTGGCTGGCAGTATCTGTTGAGCGTCAGTTTGATAAAACCTCAGAGTTAACCCGCACTAGGTCAAAATGGGACGAGTCAAGTCAGCTTGCGGATACTCTAGCTGACGCCAGTCTGAGCACTGGTCAGCGTCTTGACACATCTAATCAGCAAGATAGCGACGCCGAAAACCACAGGGATAACAATACTCAACACGCGCCGCTTTCTTCGCCTCAGTTGTTGAAAAAGCTGGGTGCGAAAAAACTAGAGGGTAGACCACAATTAGTTTTAAATTCTTCACGTTATTGGATTTATGATGGGAAGGTAGCGTTTCTTACAGACAGAGATGGTGATAGGTTTTACAGCGAGTTTAGTGTGGAATTCGACGCTGATACCGAATTTCTCTCATCACAGGTTTATGCGCGTTTGTATTTAGGGCGAGGTGAGGTATTTAAAGAGTTTCATAGTACAGCCAACTTCTTTATTAACAGTGATTCTAGCGAAGACACCCTAGTGGTTGAAAGCCAGTTAGTTTCTGGGTTCGCGCCAGCGGATTACGAAGTGTTGATTGAATTGTATCAAGCCAGTACCAATCAATTAGTGGCGGTATTGGATGGAACCAGTGATGCAGATCTTTATTTGTTGCCATTAGAGAGCCAAAATTTTGAACAAGATCACCTAGATACAGTAGTGGTGGTGCATGAAAGCGGCGGCAGTAGCGGTCTGTGGACGATAGCTTGGTTATGCTTAGGGCTTATGACCAGATTATGCTGGCGCAGATGGCATCCAGAATTCAAGTTACAGAGGTTGACAAGTTAAGTCGTACATAAAAAAGAGGCGCTAACTGCGCCTCGATTTAAGTCTGTTTGGGTTTTAAAAGAGATAGAGTCGGATTCAGGACTGTTTATTCGGCTTCGGGATAACGGGCTTTTAGACCTTGGTATACCTTATCGCTATAGTTCTGTTGGCTGATATCTAAGCCATTTAACACGTCTACTAGGTGTTCGTTGTCTTCTTTACCTTGCCATATCTTGACGTAAGTACCGGATTTATAGCCATGATCTTGGCGAAAGAAATTCAGTACGTTTTTGCCCACATATTGTCGAAATAATTCGTCTGAGCTCATTTCAGCTTGTTCAACAATACAAATGAATAAAGGAACATCAAAGCGTTTAGCGGCACATAACCCTGCCATCAGCTCTAAATTATCAACTATGTGTTGTTCGGTAAACTTATAGTTTTGGCCATCAAAAGTAAGATTTTGGCCGTCGCTGGTAAGAGCCTGTGCAATGGTTTTGGCAGATAGGTCGACATCTCCAGAGAACTTAATCAGAATATCCGACAAAGCAAAATGCCAAATATCGACCAACTCCATTTGCAGCTGGGGTAAGTCTTTTTGTTGTGCTTTCCACCATTTCCAGCCGTGGTGCTCAATGCCTTCTACCGATTCAATCATGGCAGCACGTAAATAGGCATAGCCAGCGTTTAACCAGTCGGGGTTAACCTTTTTATTCATAGCGTCTTGCAAAGACAGCATAGTGGCGAGTTGGGTGGACGTTAACATGGGACTCCCTGAAGTGGTGTTGGTAATGTAAAAAAACTAAATCTCAGTTGCTTAATTTAGCATGTTAGCAGGCAAAAAATTGACTAGCCTGATAACCAAGGTTTAGGGTGATTTTGGGTTATTGTAATGCAGATAATTTATTGGGCTAGATTATACCAGTTACATACCTAACTACTAGAGAGCCAGTGCGTAACTTATTGTGAGTATTCATCTGCCTTGGTTTTATAGTTTTGGATAAATTGTCCGATGGCTGCCGTACGTTGCTGATCGAGTTGTTGTTTGATTTGCGCGCCCGCATACCCTTTGCCAATGATTTGCTGAATATCTACCGCAGACGCTGCACCATATGCCTGCCATATATAGTCGGCTTGGGCGTACTTGGCGTTTTCGAAGTGAGTTCTACCTCTGGCATCTGCGGTACAAGCGATTAAAAAGTCTTTAAATCGATCAGGCTTGCGCCATACGTCTACCTTATTTAACAGGCTTAAAATTGTGCTGGCCTTTAAGTCAAAGGCACGGTGGATGTGGCTATGGTATTCACTCATTAATATGGCTAAATCTCGGCACTCATTTGGCACTTTTAACCGAGCTGATAAGGTCTTAATTGCATTTATGCCAAGCTTTTCATGGCCATGATGCGAGGGCCATTTTTCGGGTGGCGTTAGACCTTTGCCTAAGTCATGAACTAAGGCTGCGTAACGCACTGTCAGTTTATCTGAGAGTTTTTCAGCTTGCTGCATTACCATTAGGGTGTGCACTCCAGTATCGATTTCGGGATGCCATTTTGCTGGGTTAGGAATACCCCATAATACTGCAAGTTCTGGGAACCACACGTCTAAAGCCCCGACCTCTTTGAGCACGCTTATGTATACTTGTCCATTTTGGCCTTCAAGGCTTTTAGCGGTTTCTAGCCAAACCCGCTCTGCACTTAGATTAGCTAGCTCTTGGTTAGCCACAATTTGCTGCATAAGACTAAGGGTTTCGGGAGCAATACTAAAACCTAAGTGATGATATCTCGCGGCAAACCTAGCGACTCTTAATACCCGTAATGGATCTTCAATAAAGGCATCGGATACATGCCTAAGGATTTTATTAGCTAAATCTTGCTGGCCATTAAAAGGATCGATTATGTTTCCATCTATCCCTTGTGCCATTGCGTTGATGGTGAGGTCTCGTCGCAATAAATCTTGCTCAAGGGTAACCTGTTTAGATGTATCGCAGCTAAAGCCAGTGTAGCCGGTTCCTATTTTCTTTTCGGTGCGGGCTAAGGCATATTCCTCTTTGCTTTGGGGGTGCAAAAAAACTGGAAAATCGGCGCCTACGGGCAAATATCCTTCATCGAGCATTTGTTTAGGGCTACTGCCCACTACAACCCAATCTCTGTCCTTTACCGGAATGCCAAGTAAGCTGTCGCGAACGGCACCGCCCACTAAATATTTTTGCATACATACCCCTATAAACTACTCGTGACATTATGCCTGAACGTCGGCCTATGCAGAAGCTTGGCATAAGTTTATCTGCGTAAACCTGAGTGCCTAAATGGAGCTTACTGGATTTTGGGGCATTACGGGGTAGCTAGGCACCACAAAAAAACACGGGTTGAAATATTAATTAACCATACACTCTTTGACAACTGGCGAGGGACTGGGTAGCGTTACTGCGCCAATTCGTTACTTACTTTTACGGAACTGTATTCAGCTTATGTATCTTAGTTATTTTGGGTTAACCGATAATCCTTTTTCTATTGCGCCCAACCCAGATTATTTATATATGAGTCCAAGGCATAAAGAAGCCCTTGCCCATTTGACCTTTGGCCTGCGTGAAAGCGGCGGGTTTGTGATGTTAACCGGTGAGGTAGGGACAGGTAAAACCACGGTTTCTCGTAAGTTAATGCAACAGCTTCCCAGCAATACCCAAGTGGCTATGGTGCTAAACCCGACGCTTTCGGCCCTTGAATTGCTCGGAACGATTTGTAATGAATTAGGCGTTTCATATAAGCAAAAGCATGCGAGTTTAAAATACTTTACCGATCAAATATTAACTAAGTTAGCCAGTAATCATGAGCAGGGGATCAATACCGTCCTGATTGTTGATGAAGCTCAGCATTTGCTCCCAGAAGTACTCGAACAGTTGCGGTTACTCACTAATTTAGAAACTAACCGTGAAAAACTACTAAAAGTCGTGTTGATTGGCCAACCAGAGTTACAGCAGTTACTTAAACGTAATGAATTAAGGCAACTAGCCCAGCGTATTACCGCGAGATACCATTTATTGCCCCTTACTGGGACAGAAGTCTATTCGTATATTAGCCACAGGTTGAATGTCGCTCAAGGTGACATAAGTATATTTTCTCAATCCACCATACGCGTGATTTTTCAAATTAGTGGAGGCATTCCAAGACTCATTAATTTGCTTTGTGACCGAGCCCTTACCTTAACCTACACCAAACAAATGCCAGTGGTGCCTTCACATATTTTGGTTGCGGCTGCTGAGCAAATACTTGGTGATGATGTGGTTGAACAAAGGTTAAGTAAGAATAAAAACTTGGGCTTACTTGCTATTTTTATTGGAATGACAGGTTTGGGTTACGCCCTAACTTGGATGGGGAGTTAGCATGAGCAATATTCAAAAACTTGCTATTCAAGATCTTGTGCCGGGTATGGTGATCCTAAGAGTGACTCAACAACAAGGGCCGGTCAAAATCAGTAAATCGGGCTTAGTATCGAGTATGGATATGGTGCAAGGCCTGCAAGAAATGGGAATTTTGCAAGTAGAAGTCGATTTAGACCAAACCGTACAAATTGAATCTGACTCTGTCCCCATAGTAGAGCCTTCGGCAACTCAGAAGATGCTTACTCGTTCAATGAGCTCAAATAATCGTCTTGACGATAGTTTATCTAGTCAATTTCATCGCAGTTTGTTTTTACCGTCTGTGAATGATTTACCGTCAAAGTTTCAATTTTATGCCAAGCGTTATAGCCGTGCTGCTGTCGTCGCTGTTATGGGGTTAATTTTTGGCTTAATGTTAGGGAATCTCGGCACCATCAATCATATGTTCCAAACCGTTGTGAACAACAGTAGTGCAACCCTAGGACAAAATAGCGCCGAGGATCTTGACACTGTATCTATTGAAACTGGGTCGATTGACACGGAACAAACTGAGAGTGACAATCTGCAAAATCAATCGCCTTTATTAAGCCCTAACGAAACTCACAAGGGTACGCAGAATACCAATCAGGCAACCAGCAAAGGCAATGACTTAATCACTGACGGAGCTCAAACTGAGCAAGATCTAGTTCAACACAATACAAGGCCAATTGCGTCTGCGCCCACCCTAGCAGCATCGGCGGTTGCGCAAAACGTACCTAGGCAAAACGACCAAAACCTTGCTGTACAAAGCCAAGACGATAACTTGAATCAAAACCAACGCCCTCAAGCTGAATCAGCCCAAGCGCCAGTCGAACCTGCACCTGTTCAAATATCCAATGAGTTACTAAGTAAGTTTAATAAGGCGTTACAAGAAGTGTCAGAGCAACCTGAGTCTGAGATTGCCCCAGAAAAATCAGATGTACAGGGTGTGGTGCGAATTGACCAGTTGCCCCCTTGGTTGATGACAGAATTACCCTCTATGGCTTTTTCGGCGCATATGTACGCATCTGATCCCAAGCAGAGATGGGTACGAGTCAATAACGATAAATTAGTCGAAGGTGACCTAATCGACCGTAAGGTCACCATAATGAGAATCGACCCTCAGCACGTTATTTTGAATTACGCAGGGCATGAGTTTTCGATGAGTGCGTTGACCGACTGGTAGTATTAGCTTTGCCCGTAATTTTACGCCATACCTAGCAGTTGCGTGATACCTGCACTGCCATCTTCCAGCGCACAGCCCATGACTATTTTGTCTTGAGTGTTTGCTAGGTCGAGTTGTTGCACAAGGTCTTGTTTGTTTTCTATGTCGTAAAATACGGTAACTGTGGGAAGTAAAGGAGACTGTTTGTTGGTTTTAGTGACCATAGCCAGTTTGTCGCTGGCTAGTTTGACCACAGAACCCACAGGGTAGGCTCCAATACATTGAATAAATTGATTGACCAGGTGTGGGTCGAGTCCAAGTGCTTCGTTTTCGAGTTTAGCTAGGGCATCGCATGGTGTCATGGCATCTCGGTGTGGGCGAGTGGTAATGAGTGAATCATAGGTATCGACTATGGCAGCCATGCGGCTATATTGAGATATATCGTCTCCTGATATGCCTTTAGGGTAGCCCGACCCATCTAAACGTTCGTGATGTTGCTCAATAATTTGTAGGCTGATTGGATCTAATCCCTCGATTTTTTTCACAGCTTTTAAAGCAATATCAATATGAGTCTGCATTTTACTTTGTTCGGCAGGGGTAAAGATTTGTTGTTTTTGTGTGAGTAACAAAGGCAGTTGTAACATGCCTATGTCCATTAGTAGTGTACCTGCACCCAGTTTATCGAGTAGTGATTTCTCTAGCCCTAGGTGTTGACCAAATAGCACGATTAATATGGCGCAATTGATGCTGTGTTCGAGGAAGTATTCGACATCTTCTTTAACTAAGGTTACCGCACTAAAAACGTCATTTTGCTCGAAGGCTTGGCTGATAATGCTTTCGGTGACTTCGCTGACTTCCTCTAAATTAGACAATTTGCCTTTAGCTGCGCGTTTTAATAGCCGGCCTTGAATAGACTTAGCTTGGCTGTGGACTTCGAGAGAATCTTTTAGTTTTTCGCTAAATTCTTGCTTGGCTTGCTCGGCGGCAAGGGTCTCTGGTGTTTGGTGGGAACTTTTACTCAAATCGACTTCAACTTCCAGTACCCCTTGCTCTACAACGCTTTGCAAATGAGATTCTGAGCTAACCTTGCCTTCTACTTTGATGGTCAAGGTGCCTAGCTGTTTAACCACTTTGGTTACATACATGCCAGGTAATAGTTCAGATATATCAATAGTTTGCAGCATTAGGTTACTCTCTTAGGGCTCTGTAAAAAGTATTTGGGACTAGCTCAAAAAAATCAAGGTTAGTGCTGTTTATTTTATGCTATCTTGCTAACCATCAGGACATCGTAACGCAAAAAGCAAAATGGAACTACGCTGGTTTTACCCATTATTACTGTTTATCTCAACTCTTAGTATAAATAAGGCTCACGCTAATTATTCGGGGGTAGAGCAGACACCTGCTAGGTTGACTGTGGCCACGGGGGAGCATTACTCACCTTATGTAGACCAAGGGCTGCCAGATGGCGGTTGGTCGGTTAGCCTAGTGATGCAAATTTTTAAGACCATGTCGATAAACGCACACCTCGAGGTGCTACCTTGGGCCCGAGCGCTTGAATGGACTAAGCAAGGAAAGGTGCTAGGGGCTTTTCCCTATGTGTATTCGAGCAAGCGCAGTAAAGATTTTTTGTTTTCTGAGCCGATAAATTTTGTACCTGTTTATATTTATGTATCGCACTTTTCAACTCTTCGATCTTTTGAGCAGTTGAGGGGTAAAAGCTTGTGTTTTCCTTACGATTACAGCTTGAGTCAGCTCGAAGAGCAAGTCGTTAAACGTTTTGATATGTCGATTCATCGGGTCAAAGACGGTAAAGGATGCTTAGTTCATGTACAAAAAGGCTGGAGTGATGCGGCCCTGATCAACGGCTATATTGACGCCGGTAAACTCTCTTTCGAGGCAGGCGAGCAACATGCTTTGTATGTTTTTCCAGAGCAAGTTGCTTTGGTTCCTCTCCACTTTGTTATCAGTAAACAGCGTAAAGACGCCCAGTTATGGATAGATGAGTTCAACAATGCCTTATCTATCATTACTGAAAATGGTAAAAAACAAGCCATAGACAATAAATTTCACACCCTGTTTGGTGTCCCCTAACTGGCGCAAAATTGTGTTACTCATTCTATGGCTTTAGCGAAGGTAAATTATGAAAATACAGATATTAGGAATGTTAAGCGCGCTATGTGTTGGGGGGCATGTTTACGCCGATCCCCAAGCTGTCGAGAACGCTTCCTTAGAGTATGCTCAGGTGACTCAGGTTAAGGCGACTCAAAGTAAAGATAATACTTGGTGTTTTAGTGTCCAAGTTAGGCACAATGATCAAGGCTGGAAACATTACGCAGATGGCTGGCAAGTAATTGATACCCAAGGTAACCAATTAGGATTAAGAGTGTTAGGCCATCCCCACGATAACGAGCAGCCCTTTACCCGCAAGCTTTGTAAAATTGCTATTCCAAAGGATATCAAGCAGGTAGTGGTGCGGGCCAAGTGTAATCAACATGGATTCGGGGGCAAAACGATGCTGGTAGATTTATATCTAAATTAGGCCCGCTGACAGCAAGTCAAAGCTCAAGGCGTGCCCTCGTTAAGTAATCGCCATAAACTTGATCTAGATCAATTCGATATTTGTGAACCTGAGTAAAATTAAGCCATAAATTTTTGGTTTTAATTAGGTATTTTCATGAAAAAAGTATTGGCTTGTGCCTCGTTAGCGAGTTGTTTAGCATTTTCTCCACTTGTTGTGTCCCATAGTAAAGGCGATATGTTAGTGCGTGTTGGGCTGTCTTCGGCTCAACCCGATGACGCGTCATCAAATATTGTGGTCGGCACCGATCTGGGCTTTGGATTAGGCGTAGACGGCAACAGTCAATTGGGCTTGAACTTTGCGTATTTTATTTCGGATCGGATGAATATTGAGGTATTGGCCTCTACGCCTTTTAAGCATGACGTCAACTTTGCTGCACCTAACCCCCTCGGAACTGGCAATCAATTGGGCGAAGTTACCCACTTGCCACCCACAGTTACGCTAAATTACTACTTTTCTAATACGTCTAGTTCATTCCAACCCTATGCAGGCATAGGGATAAATTACACTTTATTCTTCGACGAAAAATTTACTGAGGCGAATCAGGCCGCAGGTTTAGCTGACTTATCTTTGGACAACTCTTTGGGGTTAACAGCTCAACTTGGCTTTGATTACATGCTTGATAAAACGTGGTCGGTGAATGGCTCGGTTAGGTGGATTGATATCGACAGCGAAGCCAGTTTCAATTTAAGTGGAACGCCCGGTAGAGTCGATTCGATTAATATCGATCCTCTGGTATACACAATCTCAGTAGGATACAGTTTTTAAGGTGCACTCCTTAATGCCCAATTAACGCATAAATCAAATCGCAAAAAGCCTGTGTTCAACTTCAGAGTGATTACAGGCTTATTTTTTTATAAAAAAAACATATTAGACAGCATTACTCCTATTCTATTGATAAGGCTAGATGCGGCTTTTAGCGTGCCTGTAAAAAATTCACGTTAATTGTATGAATTTAATTCATATTTTCATGAAATAAAGCCATTTTTATTCATGTAATTATGGGCGTATAAATACTACTCAACTCGCTCAGGGCCCATGTGGGTCGAAAACCAGAAACTTGACTAAGGCGAATGTTTTAATCGCCTTAGTCATCATATTTCGAAACGAGCGAGACATGTGTTTAGGTTTAATTTTGGATATACGCCCATGAGCAACGACTTTGTATTTAGTATTAAAACCCAGGGTTTAGATGAGAATTATCAACCTGCTACCGATACCCGTGCGACCACTAATTTTGCGAACCTAGCCAGAGGTGAAAATCGTAAACAGAATTTGCGCAACGCGTTAAATATGATCAACAACAGTTTTAACGCTTTAGCCACTTGGGATAACCCAAAAGCTAATCGGTATAGAGTAGAGCTAGAAATTGTCACAGTTGATATAAAGGTTGAAGCAAAGGCTCTGAGCTTTCCATCAATAGAGGTATTAAAAACGTCGATTGTCGATGGTACAACGAACCGCCGTATACAAGGCATAGTGGGTAATAATTTTTCATCTTATGTGCGAGATTACGATTTTAGCATCTTGTTGTCAGCGCATAATAAAGGCCAATCTTCGTTTAGTGTTCCTAATGATTTTGGCGAGCTGCACGGAAAACTCTTTCAGGCTTTTGTTAGTTCAAATGTATATAAACAACACTTTAACAAGCTCCCCGTGATTTGCTTGAGTGTATCAGACAATAAAATCTATCACAGGACTGATAATCAGCACCCTATCTTAGGTGTGGAGTATCAGGCTAACGAATCTTCGTTAACCGAGCTGTACTTTAAAAAGATGGGCTTAAAAGTGCGTTACTTCATGCCGCTCAATTCGGTTGCACCCCTGGCTTTTTACTTTTTGGGTGACTTGGTGAATGACTACAGCAATCTAGAGTTGATCAGCACCATTAGCACTATGGCGACCTTTCAGAAAATCTATCGCCCAGAGATATACAACGCCAATACTGTGGCCTCAAGGCACTATCAACCTAACCTGAATAATCCAGATCATTCGCTTACTCGGGTGTATTACGACCGCCAAGAACGCAGCCGTTTGGGCATAGAGCAAGGAAAGTACGCCGAAGAACATTTTATTAAACCTTATCAAACCGTGCTCAAGCAATGGTCTGCTAATTATTCACTTTAATCTCAGAAGAGCCTACTCATAATGACTAACATACTCTTACCTACCTCAACCGCAGGTAGCTTACCTAAGCCATCTTGGCTCGCCGAGCCAGAAGCTTTGTGGTCTCCTTGGAAATTACAAGGTGATGCATTAGCCGATGGTCAGCGTGATGCGCTGCAAGTGGCGTTACACGAGCAAACCCAAGCGGGTATCGACATAGTAAGTGATGGTGAGCAAACTCGGCAGCACTTTGTTACCACCTTCATTGAGAACCTCAATGGTGTCGATTTTGAACAGCGTAAAACCGTTACCATCCGTGACCGCTATCAAGCCAGTGTACCCACTGTTATTGGTCCTGTTAGCAGACAACAATCAGTTTTTGTTGAAGATGCTAAATTCTTACGAAAACAAACTAAGCAGCCTATCAAATGGGCGCTACCCGGCCCCATGACCATGATAGATACCCTATATGACGACTACTATCACAGCCGTGAAAAGCTCGCGTGGGAATTTGCCAAGATCCTTAACCAAGAAGCAAAAGAGCTCGAAGCCGCTGGCGTCGACATTATTCAGTTTGATGAACCCGCGTTTAATGTGTTTTTTGATGACGTCAACGACTGGGGTATGGCATGTTTAGAAAGGGCCATCGAAGGACTTAACTGTGAAACAGCCGTGCATATCTGTTATGGCTACGGGATCAAAGCTAACACTGAGTGGAAAAAAACCTTAGGTGATGAATGGCGACAATACGAGTCTGTGTTTCCTAAGCTACAAAAATCGAACATCGATATTATTTCATTAGAATGTCACAACTCTCGAGTACCCATCGAATTACTTGAGTTGCTCCGTGGCAAAAAAGTTATGGTAGGCGCTATAGACGTGGCGAGTCAGGTCATAGAGACACCAGAAGAAGTTGCACAGACGTTACGCCAAGCCCTTAAATTTATTGATGCAGATAAGCTTTACCCCTGCACTAACTGCGGCATGGCGCCACTATCACGCGCTACAGCAAGAGCCAAACTCGCGGCCTTAAGCGCTGGCTCAAAAATTGTTAGAGCAGAATTAGCGCAAACATAACTCGCATTTTTTAGTCTGTGTAGTAGGGTAGCGAACTGACAAAAAACGCTTTAAAAGCGTGTGCCAGCGAGGTAAGTAAGGACGTTATTTAGCCCGTTTAATGGTGTTAGGTTGAGCAACATGCCGGAGATACAAAATGTTAGACAGGATCCATCTAGAAATACTCAACGCCATTAAGCAGCATGGCACCCTTACCAAAGCGGCGGATGCTTTGTATTTATCGCAATCAGCCTTGAGTCACAGTATCAAAAAACTAGAAGGGCAAATTGGCACTCAAATATGGAAAAAAGACGGTAGAAGTTTACGCCTGACTGCTGCAGGGGAACGTATTCAAACGTTAGCCAATCGTGTATTGCCGCAGTTTTCCCACACAGAGTTACAACTAGAGCAAATCGCCAAAGGCGAAATGGGCGCATTGCGCATAGGCATGGAATGCCATCCTTGTTATCAGTGGTTACTCAAGGTTATCGAACCTTATTTGCAGCAATGGCCAGATATTGATATGGACGTCAAGCAGGCCTTTCAATTTGGCGCTTTGGGCGCACTACTAAGCTACGAAATAGATGTATTGATTACCCCAGATCCGCTGTTTAAACTGCAAATTGAATATATTCCAGTGTTTGATTATGAGCACAGGCTGGTGGTGCCCCTTTCTCACCCGCTAGCTAAGGGAGGGCAGGTCATGCCTGAGCAACTAAGCGGCGATGTGCTGTTTACGTATCCAGTTGAGCCTCAAAGGCTAGATATTTTTAGCCAATTTTTGACGCCAGCTAAATGCTCGGTCAAAAAGCACAAGATCATTGAAACCACAGAGATCATGTTACAGATGGTTGCCGCAGGTCGAGGTATTTGTGCGCTACCGGGTTGGTTAGTTGATGAACACGCCAAAACCCTACCGATTAAAAGCCTAAGACTAGGTGAGCAAGGAATTAATAAGCAGATCTACGTAGGAGTACGTAAAGACGAAAAGCAAATAGATTACCTAAGAGATTTTATTGCCCAAGCTAAAAAAGTCAGGCTACAGGAGTAAAAAGTCGTGCCATCCTTGGCACGATACAAGTAATCAATCGTTAGTCTTTCTTCACATCAAAACGATCATTATTCATTACTTTCGTCCATGCTGCGACAAAATCTCTCACAAACTTTTCTTGATTGTCGTCTTGGGCGTATACCTCTGCATAGGCCCTCAATACTGAGTTAGAACCAAAGACAAGGTCAACACTGGTGGCTGTAAATTTAACTTCGCCAGAACGTCTGTCCCGCAGTTCAAAGCGTTTATCTGCAACGGGGTGCCAGCTCATAGACATGTCTGTCAGATTAACAAAAAAGTCGTTAGTGAGCTGTCCAGTTCTTGAAGTAAATACGCCGAGCTTAGACTGTTCAAAGTTAGTGCCAAGTACCCGCATACCGCCTATAAGCACTGTCATTTCGACTGCGCTTAGACCGAGTAATTGTGCTCTGTCCAACAACATGGCTTCTGGAGATACTGCATACTCTTTTAATTGAAAGTTTCTAAATCCATCAGCAAGGGGCTGAAGTACGTTGAAGCTTTCAGTATCAGTTTGCTCTTCTAGTGCATCGCCACGACCAGCCAAAAAGGGAACAGGAACTGTCATGCCAGCAGCAGAAATAGCGTTCTCGATTCCAACGCCTCCAGCTAAAACAATAGCATCAGCAAGAGAGGCTCCATGTTGTTTAGCGATGGGAGTGAGTACAGACAATACTTTTTGCAATCGATCGGGTTCATTTGCTGGCCAAGTTAATTGCGGAGCAAGACGAATACGCGCACCATTGGCACCACCACGCATGTCTGAGCCACGATAGGTTCGCGCACTGTCCCAAGCCGTATTGATCATTTCAATATCTGATAATCCAGATCCCGCAATTGCCTTTTTCAAAGCTGTTACATCATAATCTTTTGGACCAGCGGGGATGGGATCTTGCCAAATGAGATCATCACTTGGTACGTCGGGCCCGTAATAATTGCATTTTGGCCCCATATCTCTGTGAGTTAGTTTAAACCATGCTCTAGCAAAGGTGTCTTTGAAGTAGTCAGGATCGGCCATAAATTTTTGGCAGATTTTATGGTAAATAGGATCGACTTTCATGGCCATGTCAGCATCTGTCATCATAGGCATTTGCTTGACACTAAAGTCCGTTGGATCCACTGGTTTCTCAGATTCAGGCATACCAATGGGTTGGTATTGATGAGCACCAGCAGGTGACTTTGTTAACTCCCATTCGTAACCAAACAGATAGTCAAAATAGCCCATATCAAATTTCAAAGGCTCTTTCGTCCAGGCGCCCTCGATGCCAGATGTAAACGCTTGATTAGCCTTACCCTTTTGATTTGGGTTGGCCCAGCCTAGCCCCTGATTGTGCACTGGGCATCCTTCGGGCTCTTTTCCTATGTTTGCTTCTTTGTTCATGCCATGGGCTTTTCCAACTGTATGGCCACCACAGGTTAATGCTGCGGTTTCCTCGTCGTCCATCGCCATGCGACCAAAGGTTTCTCTTATTTGAAGAGCGGTTTGAGCTGGGTCTGGTTGGCCATTAACGCCTTCTGGATTGACATAGATCAAACCCATGTGAGTGGCGGCCAATGGGTTTTCTAACGTACTCGGGTTGTCCAAATCTTCGTATCTATTTTCCGATGGCGCTAACCATTGGTTCTCAGAGCCCCAATTTATATCTTTTTCTGGTCCCCAGATGTCCTGACGGCCAAATGCGAAACCAAAAGTAGAGAATCCCATCGACTCATATGCCATGTTGCCAGAGAGTATAATTAGGTCTGCCCAGCTCAAAGAATTGCCATATTTCTTTTTGACTGGCCATAACAATCTTCTTGCCTTGTCTAGGCTTGCATTGTCAGGCCAAGAATTTAAAGGAGCAAATCGAATGTTGCCAGTTGCTGCACCGCCACGACCATCCCCCAATCGATACGAGCCAGCAGAGTGTCACGCCAAACGTATCATCAGCCCGCCGTAGTGCCCCCAGTCGGCTGGCCACCAATCTTGGCTGTCTGTGAGTGCTGATTCAACGTCTGCTTTCACCGCTTCAAAATCAAGATTTTCCAACGCTTTAGCATAATCGAAATCTTGATCCATAGGATTAGTTCGGGTGTCGTGCTGATGTAAAATGTCAAGATTGAGTGCTTCAGGCCACCACTTAGTGACTGGGTTTGCAGATCCTGTATTACCGCCATGCATGACGGGGCAAATGCCACTTGATGCTTTGCTGTTCATATTCGTTCCTGATTGGTCTATTTTGATGTTTTTTTATCGCTAGCCTCATATTAGACAAAAAGGAATATTTTACACACCCAAAAAATAGATAATGATAATCGGTTTTATAAATCATCAGTGTATTTTTATTGCACAATGTAAAGAGATTAGGATAAGTGTTTACGCTTCTAGCCAAGGTCGATATGGTGACAGACAAATAGGCTTAGCGCAGACTGTAGTCACATACAACAGCAAGGGGGGGATAGCTTTCGGGCTATTCGACTTTATCTTTAAACTCACACAAGTCTTCGATGATACAAGAGCCACACCTAGGTTTGCGGGCGATACAGGTATAACGCCCGTGTAATATTAGCCAATGGTGTACATCCACTTTGAATTCTTTGGGAATGACTTTTAAGAGCTTTTGCTCTACTAAATCAACGTTTTTACCCATGGCCAATTTAGTCCGGTTTGATACCCTAAAAATATGCGTATCAACGGCTATGGTAGGCCAGCCAAAGGCGGTATTGAGTACTACATTTGCGGTTTTTCTGCCTACGCCGGGCAGCGCTTCGAGGGCTTCGCGGTTTTCTGGCACTTGTCCACCGTGCAGTTCAACAAGCATTTTGCAGGTTTTCATGGTGTTGACGGCTTTAGTGTTAAATAAGCCTATGGTTTTTATATAGTTTTTAAGTTTGTCCAACCCTAGGTCGAGAATGGCTTGGGGGGTGTTGGCCGCAGCGAATAATGGCCCTGTGGCTTTATTTACGCCAACATCTGTGGCTTGTGCCGATAATAAAACGGCAATTAATAGCTCAAAAGGGGAGTTAAAATTTAGCTCTGTTGTTGGATGCGGGTTGGCGTCTCTAAGGCGAGTGAGTATTTCGTGGCGTTTGGTTTTATTCATGTGTTTGGCCTTAATTTCGGCTTAGCTTTCTGTGGTGACGCGGGCACGTTGTACCACTTTTTGTTCTTTAGGTGCAGCAAAGAGTCGCTCCATATGCTCGTCTAATACATTCTTTAGGGCGATGATTAAACCCATAAATAAAAACGCGCCCGGTGGCAATATGGCTAATAAAAAGGGGCTGTCCGTTTCGAATACTGTGATTGTTAACACACGTGCCCAATCGCCAAATAACAGGTTTGCACCATCGAATAAGGTGCCACTGCCAAGTAGTTCACGCATAGTGCCCAACAGCACTAGCACTAGAGTAAAGCCCAAACCCATCATTAACCCGTCGAATGCAGCATTGCCTAAGCGGTTTTTCGAGGCGTAGGCTTCTGCTCGGCCGATGATCGCGCAATTTGTAACTATCAGTGGAATAAATATGCCTAAGGCCTGATATAGCTTAAAGGTGTAGGCGTTCATCAGCAGCTGCACTATGGTTACGAAGGCCGCGATAATCATCACAAAGATAGGAATGCGTATTTCGTTAGGGATCCAATTACGAATAATCGACACTGTGGCATTTGAACCAATCAGCACTAAAGTCGTGGCAAGGCCCAAACCCAGACCATTAATCAGGGTTTGGGTAACGGCCAACAGTGGGCATAGGCCTAACAGTTGGATTAGGGCAGGGTTGTTTTTCCATAGCCCTTGCCAAGTGAGTTCTTTTAATTCGTTCATGGGGTCACGTCTGTTGGGTTAGCTGTGCTGTCTTGCTGCGCAGCGCAAGCGTTGTCGGCACTAAAAAGGCTGGCTTGATTAGCGATGATATATTCGGCGCTGCGTTTAACTGCGTTGACTACGGCTCTGGGCGTAATTGTCGCCCCTGTAAATTGGTCGAACTGGCCTCCGTCTTTTTTGACTGCCCACAGTGAGGATTTGTCGTCGGCGTAGGTTTTTTGATTAAAGCTATATATCCAGTCGCTGATCCTGCTTTCGATTTTATCTCCCAGGCCAGGGGTTTCTTTGTGTTCAAGGACCCTTACGCCTGAGACGATAACTGAATCTGGCTGAAATCCTTGTACGCCGACTACCAATTCAATTTTACCGCTGTAGCCGTCTGGTGCAGTCGTTTTTATGGCTGCGGCAACGGGTTGGCCGTCTTTAAGGGCACGATATATACGTTGCGAAGCGCTGCTGCCGAGTAAATCTGGCGCTAAAACATCAACACAATTGAGGTGCAAGGCATTGTTGTACAGACTTGGATCAACCACAGCATTTAATATGCCTTTGAGCTTGTTTTGTTGCTGGGCGGCAATTTGCTCTCGGGTGCCAAAAAAAGTCAGAGCAATTAAGCCAGTGGTAACCAATGCAAATAAGCCAAGTACTACGCCATTTTTGGTCATGTTTTGAGTGTATTCTTGATTCATGATTTAGGCTTGTTAACTCGCTTTCGGTTGGTGTGTCCGTAGGTTCGGGGCTGAGTATAGTAATCGATTAGTGGCACAGCCATATTCATTATAATGACTGCAAACGCGATAGCATCTGGGTAACCGCCCCAAGTACGAATGATGTATACCCACACACCAATGGCCGCACCAAAGACTAAACGGCCTTTATTCGTGGTAGAGGCAGACACGGGATCGGTCGCAATGAAAAACGCTCCTATTATGATACTGCCGTTGAGTAAGTGGAACATTACAGAGGGATAAATGTCGGCGTCAACTAAGGACATAAATAACGCACATACTACTAAGCCCGCCAACATGCTGACTGGGATATGCCAGTTAATGACTTTTTGTTTAATCAGGTAAAGGCCGCCTGCCAAATACCCTAAGCTTACCCACATAGAAGCTAAGCCTACGCCATTTAGGGCGCTATTAAATATGCTGTGGCCTATGGTTTCTGAATAGGTTGAGCCTTGCATTAAAGAAGTTTTAACTACGTCTAGGGGCGTGGCCATGGTGATGCCATCGATATTAGTTTGTAGCTGACTGATGCTAAAGCCTGTACCTGTATAGCCAGTTAAAATGGCGTAAAAGGCATCCCATATATTATGCGGGTACTGAGATAAGCTCTCTGGGGGCAGCCATTGGGTCATTTGTACCGGAAACGAAATCAGCAACATAACATAGCCTGCCATGGCTGGATTGAATAGGTTAAACCCTAAACCTCCGTATAGCTGCTTTACCACGGCCACGGAGAAAAAGGTGCCAATAACAATAATCCACCAAGGGGCAAAGGGTGGAATACTCACAGCCAGTAACACCCCAGTTAACACTGCGCTGTAGTCTTGAATTGCTCGCTCAAAGTCTTTTTTGCGAAGCTCTAAAATTGCTGCTTCTGTGACCACGGCTGTGGTAATGGCTAACAAAATTTGAAACAAGGTGCCCCAGCCAAAGAACCAAGTTTGCAAGGCAATGCCCGGCAGCATGGCATACAAAACCAAGCGCATCACTTGGCCTGTATTGCGTTTAGCATGTTGATGAGGAGAACTGGCTAACTTGAACTTCATTCTGATGTGCCTTGTTGTTGCGCCTTAGCTTGCTCGGCTTTCTTTTTAGCCTTAGCTTTGGCTACGGCTGCGGCAATTCTGCGTTTTTTGGCTGCTAGCTGCTCGGCTTCGCTATTAACGGTAGGAGCAGTAGTATTAGTTGATTCTGGCAATGGCGTAGATACAGACTCTGGTGCGCTCGGCTCTGAGTTGTTCGACTCAGTTATGTTGGATGCTCGGCTTGGTTTGTCTGCTCCTGTGCCTTCAGCTTGATTTTGTGCTGTGTTTGCTAGCTGATTATTTGAAGCCTTCGATAACCCATTCGATGTTTGCGCATCTGTTGGTGATACTTGTGTTGGTGGTACTTGTATTGGGGGTACTTGGCTCTCTTCTTGGCTTTCTAATGTGTTGTCTACTTTGTCCGTTTGACCGTCTGCGCTTTGTTTTGCCGCACGTTTAGCTTTAGCTCGGGCTACCGCTGCCGCAATTTTTTTCTGTTTGTCGGTTAACTCTGGAGCAGGCTCGCCAGTTAATTCAGACGTTGAAGCGTGGTTGGCCTGTTGGTCTTTTGAATACTCATTTTGGGTGCTTGGCTCCGAGGTGGCGTTATTTGTAATAGTTTGTGAGTCAGTGTCGTCTGGTGTGGCTGAACTGGCCTGTTCAGCGCTCGATTCGGCAGCGGCTTTAGCGGCTTTTTTGGCCTTGGCTCTGGCGATGGCGGCTTGAACTCTTTGATTATTACTTGCGCCGCTGCTGGCAGGTGCTGGTGCGCTTGCTGGCTGCTGACTGGCAGTATCAGTGTCAATGGCATGGGTCTGATTCGGGCTTGCTGCAACAGGTTCGGGCTTTTGCTTTGAGGCAACATCAGAAGTACTGGCTTCGCTAGCCTGTTGTTTTTTAGCTTTTGCTCTAGCTAAAGCAGCAGCAATTTTATCTTTAGCATCGTTGCCTTTGCTGGCCATTGCTTGCTTGCGCGCTTCGGCGGCTAGGCGGTGTTTTTCGTCACGGGCTTGTTGCTCGGCTTTTAATCTCGCTGCGCGTTTTTCGAAGCGCTCTCTGGCTTTGTCTGCTTGTTGCTTTTCTTCTTGTTCGGCGCGTATTTCGGACTTGGCGACGCGATAATAATGAACCAAAGGGATTTCGCTAGGGCATACGTAGGCGCAGGCTCCGCATTCGATACAGTCGAATAGATTATATTCTTGGGCTTTATCGAGTTCTTTGGCTTTTGCATGCCAATACATTTGTTGGGGTAACAGGTTGGCCGGACACACATCGGCGCAGGCCCCGCAGCGTATGCAGGCTTGCTCGTTGAGCTCTGATATTTCGGTGTCGGCCGGAATTAAAATACAATTACTGGTTTTAACAATTGGCACCGACTCATCTGTGACAGTAAAGCCCATCATAGGCCCACCCATAATCACATTGGGGTGGCTTTGTTTATTCGCCAAATAGTCACTTTCGGCAAGTATATGCTGAATAGGCGTGCCTAAGGCTATCCAGTAGTTGCCGGGCTTACCTACGCTTTCGCCGGTCACTGTCACGACGCGTTCAACTAAGGGTTTGCCAGTAAATATGGCATCTGCCACTGCATAGCACGTCGCTACGTTGTGCATGAGCACGCCAACATCTATAGGCAAGCCTTGTGCAGGGACTTCGCGATTGGTCAAAATTTGAATCAGTTGTTTTTCACCTCCCGACGGATATTTATCGGGAATATTGACCACACGATATAGAGGGTTCTCGCGACACGCTATTTGCATGGCTTCTATGGCTTCGGGCTTGTTGTTCTCGATGGCAATAATGACATGCTTAGGTGATATGAGATGAGTTAGTACATCTATACCCTGACGAATTTGCCATGCATGCTCGCGCATTAATCTGTCGTCTGAGCTGATGTAAGGCTCGCATTCAACGCCATTGATAATTAAAAACTCTACGTCTTTTTGAGACGACAACTTAATATGTGAAGGAAAGCCCGCGCCGCCCATACCACTGATACCGGCGTCACATATTTTGCCTAATACATCCATTTTACTTTGTTGTTGGTAATCGACCATAGGTTGATGGTCTATCCAAGTGTCGGCACCGTCGGTTTGGATGCTGACGGTAATTTCGGGAATACCAGACGGGTGGGGAGTTGGGTGGTTATCTATGCTTAGTACTGTACCCGAACTTGGCGCGTGCACTGGCACAGCAAAAGGATTAGTGCTTTTTGTTAAGGCTTGGCCTTTGAGTACCTGCTGACCCAGTTCAACGATAACGCGACCTTCAACCCCTATATGCTGCTTGACCGTAACATGCAGCACCTCGGGTATGCGCATTTTTGCAATAGGCAAATGATTCGATAAGGTTTTTCTATCCGCTGGGTGGATGCCACCAGGAAAGTCCCATAGCTGGTCGTTGTCGAGTCGAGTGACTATATCTTCGTATTGTGTCTGCATAACCACGGTTAGTTCACTTCCTTAATTGGAATACTGTCTAATTTCCAACGCCAAGAGCCGGTGTTTTCTTTGACGGGTAACATATCAATACAATCTACTGGGCAGGGCTCCACACACAGGTCGCAGCCCGTACACTCGTCTGTGATCACAGTGTGCATTTGTTTGGCTGCGCCTAAAATAGCGTCTACCGGACAAGCCTGAATGCATTTGGTACAGCCGATACATTCATCTTCGCGGATGTAGGCTACCTTTTTTACATCTTCTTGGCCGTGTGCGGCATCCAAAGACGTTGGCTCTACGCCCATTAAATTGGCGAGTTTAACGATAGTCGCATCACCACCTGGAGGGCATTTATTGATATCGTCGCCGTTTGCAATGGCTTCTGCGTACGGTTTACAGCCAGGGTAACCACATTGACCACATTGGGTTTGGGGAAGGATCTCGTCTATTTGTTCGACTAATGGGTCGCCTTCAACTTTGAATTTAACCGCAGCAAAGCCCAATACTGAACCAAAAATTAAGGCTAACACTCCAAGGGCCAGAAGTGCCGCTAAAATTGCAATGAGCCAAGCCATTAAAATTTAACCAAACCAGTGAAGCCCATGAACGCCATAGACATCAGGCCTGCTGTTATCATCCCGATTGACGCCCCTTTAAAAGGCTTGGGTACATCGGCCACAGCTAAGCGTTCGCGCATAGCTGCAAATAATACCAATACCAGAGAAAAGCCAAGCGCTGCGCCAAATCCGTAAATTATAGACTCGACAAAATTATGGTCCTTATTGATATTCAGTAAAGCGACGCCCAATACTGCGCAGTTGGTGGTGATTAAAGGTAAAAAAATGCCGAGTAGGCGATATAGCGTTGGGCTAGTTTTATGCACTACCATCTCGGTAAATTGAACCACTACTGCAATCACTAAAATAAAGCTTAGGGTGCGTAAATAACCTATATCGAGAGGAATGAGTATGTAATGCTCGACTAAATAGCTTGAGAGTGAGGCTAGGGTTAAAACGAAAGTGGTCGCTAGTGACATGCCTACTGCGGTTTCTAACTTGCCGGAGACCCCCATAAAAGGACACAGGCCCAAAAACTGCGAGAGTACAAAGTTATTAACTAGTACGGTGCCAACCAAAAGTAAAAAGAACTCGCTCATAGAAGATGCATGTCTGCCTAAGTATTGAAAACGCAGGTATTATCTTAGTTTAGAGGGGGATAAACAACTCGATATTAGTAGTTTTATAGCTAAATAAAATAAGATTAATATTGAAAAAGAATGAAGACGATATATTGGGTTTATTTGGAGCATTTCACTGAGGAATTTGGCTCCCCCTCCCCGACTCGAACGGGGGACCTGCGGATTAACAGTCCGTCGCTCTAACCAGCTGAGCTAAGGGGGAATTCAAATTGTTGCGTATATAGTTGGCTCCCCCTCCCCGACTCGAACGGGGGACCTGCGGATTAACAGTCCGTCGCTCTAACCAGCTGAGCTAAGGGGG
>CANMKA010000005.1 GCA_947498355.1 uncultured Paraglaciecola sp.
TGATCACCAAACACTGTGAATGTTCATTTTATTTTTCAATTATCTAATTGTTTTTTATGTCTATTTTGTGGGGATTCTTCAGCCTCTGTACTTTTGCTTTTCGACTCTTGTAGTTAGCAATAATGCCTTCACTATAATACCCCAGTAAACGTGAATAACATGGACTTACGTGGAGTATGTCGTTGATGAGTGAAAAGTGGCATCAGGAATATCTAAATCAATTAGATATGCAGCCTTTTAAGCAACTTGAACAGTGTTTTGCTTTGAGCCAATTTGAACAGTGGCCGAATGCTCAAGGTTTAAATCGGTTAGCCGCAACGGCAGGGGGGCAGGGGATCCCTGAGTTTGTATGTCAATCCCAGCTCGCTGATATACAAGATTATTATGAGCAAATTATCTATCAGCGTAACCTTGTTCCCACTCGGCCAAATAGCTGGCATGACTTATTTAACGGGTTGATTTGGCTGCAATTTCCGCAAACTAAGCGGGTATTGAATCAGCAGCATGTGCAAGACATTCAAGAAAGCGGTTTATCGCCCAGAACTAAAAGACGTAATAAGCTCACGCACTTCGATGAATGTGGTGTGATTATAACATTTGAAAAAGTGCCTAATGTTGAGTCAACCTTAGATGCTATTTACACTGGGTTAAAGCAACATGAGTGGCATAAGGTCTTTGTTGAGCACAGAGCCTGTTGGTCTGAGCATGTTCAAAGTTTTATGTTTGGCCATGCGAATTTAGAAATGTTGCTGAATCCTTATATCGGTTTGACGGGAAAGTGGTTAGGTCTAGATGTGCCAAGTGGGTTCTCCACCTTGGGGTACGATCAGCAATGCCAGCAAATTGATACTTTATTGGCAGAAAAGATTAGCACCGAAAACCTGTTCAATCAGGCCGATTGTTTAAGCCCTATGCCTCTACTTGGGCTTCCTGGCGTGTGGCAAGCCAATACTAACCCTGAGTTTTATGGTAATCGTGATTATTTTAGACCTAAACGAAAAGCCGCCAATTAAGCTCTCGGGTGAGCCTTTTTAGCCAAGCAATAATAAGCTGCACCAAACTAGCCAGATAAACACGAAAGGTAAGCCGGCAAATAAAAAGCAAGATTTAGTCGAGAATTGTGTCCATTGGCCTAAGCCCACGGCAGCTAAATAGATGATCCATAACGTTTCGAGGCGCATAGCCAAACTGAATGTGAACCAAGGCGAAGTAGGCTCGACGTTTAGTATAAAAGCGAGCGACGACGGGCTAAGATTGGCCATAGGCAGTTGGATATCACTCGACAGTAACACTATTAAGGCTGCCAACAGGTTAAAAAGTACCACAGGCAAACTTATCCACCAGGTAAAACCGTACCAATCTGTATATTCTTGCACACACTCTTCATCTCTTTTGCTTACCACATTCAAATACAAGGCTAAGATGGCGTTTGCAATAATCGAAGAAAATACAGCGCCTATTGTGTTTGACCAAATCGTTTGCGGTTTTTGCATCACAATATTTACGCCCTGCATTTGTTCGGGTGTCATTGGGCCTAAGCTTTGTAAAATGCTGGTTTTATACCATTCGAAATCGACATGATTGAAGTATAGATAAACCGGTAAGGCCGCAGATACTGATATGACAAAAAAGGGCAGCCACGACCAATTGTGGGTTTGCTTAATAGTTGCAAACACTCGGTTTGGTTTAGTCAGAGTATCAAGCATGGCCTGAAAAGGATTGTTGATTAGTTGCATATGCGGATCCTGAATACGTGCATAAAACGGATATTGTTACACAATAATTTATCAAGGGTTAAGTTTTACAGTTAAACTGTCGTAACAATGCAGAACTGAGTTCAGGTTAGATTGTGTTTGGTATTAAAAATTGTTTATTGAAGGCATGGAATGATAGAAATTAAGCAGTTAGCTAAGAAGTTCAAGGTAGAAAACCCCAAAAAATTAAGTGAACAAGCGCAAAAAGATCCTAGGTTAAAAGGACGATTTTTTCATTCAGTAAAAGACGTTTCTTTTACCTGCCAAACTGGTCAAGTACTGGGCTTGTTGGGGCCAAATGGTGCGGGTAAAACTACCACGTTGCGGATGCTATCTACAGCACTTACTCCAGACTCTGGCAGTGTGTTAATAGATAGCCAAGACGTATTATCCAACCCCGTACTTGCGCGCAAAACTATTGGTTTTTTGTCGGGTACAACTGGCTTATATGGCCGCTTGACGGGCCGTGAAAATATTCAATACTTTGCGCAGTTACATGGCATGTCTAAACACAATACTTCGACTCGAATCCAAGAGCTCGCCGATTTACTCGAACTGCACAGTTTTTTAGATAGACGTTCTGACACGTATTCCACAGGAATGAAACAAAAGACAGCTATTGCCCGAGCTGTTATTCATTCGCCTAAGCTAGTCATTTTGGATGAACCTACATCTGGATTAGATATTATGGCTGCGCAAACGGTACTGGATTTTATTCGGGGTCTAAAAGAGCGAGGTACGCCGGTAATTTTCTCTACTCACCATCTAGAAGAGGTAAATGAGTTATGCGAAAGGGTTGTGGTAATTGATCAAGGCGTTAGTCAATTTGATGGCACCCTTGATGATTTTAAAGGGCTAGCAAACGGTTCGCTAAGCCGCGCTTTTTTAACCGCCATTCAGCAACAGCCTGCGAGCCAGCATGATTCACACACACAAGGAGAAGGCTAATGTGGCTAGTGTTTTCAAAAGAGTTAAAAGAACTGCTTAGAGACCGCAAGACCTTATTTTTTATGATTGCGTTACCCCTACTTATTTTCCCTCTGATTTTTGGTATTGCAGGTTTTGTGGGTAAGCAAGCCATAGACAAAGCCCAAACTAAAGTACTGAAATATGCTTTGGTGGGCGGTCAATATGCGCCAGAGATTGAAAATGCTTTGCGCCAGCCTGACAAATTCAAAAGAATAGAACTTCAATCAAGTAGCGAATATAAATCGGTTATTCGTGACGGTAAAGTCGACTTTGTATTGGTCATTCCAAGCCATTACTCCAAAGATGTGTTACGCGATGGCCAAGCAACTATTCAACTGCACTTCAACGATGCTGGGGTGAATTTGGTGTATCGACGGGTGAATAAGATAGTTCGCGAACAATCAGATCGATTTAAGCAAATGGCGTTTGCTACTTTAGGGGTGACAGATGAGCAGCAGAAAGCCTTGCTCAAACCTATACAACTAGAAAAAGTGAATACAGCAGATAACCGAGAAAACTGGGGGGAGAAAATCGGCGGTATCCTGCCTTATATTTTGTTTATTATTTGCTTACAAGGCGCCATGATGCCTGCTGCCGATATAGGTGCTGGAGAAAAAGAACGAGGGACATTGGAGACTTTGCTGATTTCTCCCATTGATAGAAACAAGATTGTGTTTGGAAAATTCCTAACCATAGGGTTTGCGGGCACTATGACGGCTTTGATTACCGTTGCTAGCATGGCAATTTGGGGTTTTGTGTTGAGCCAAGGCATGGCAGTTAAGTTTGTCGTCGATTTTATGGCCCAAATTGGGGGGTTAGATTTTGTCTTAATATTTTTGATGCTGGTGCCTGTTATTGCTATTTTTGCGGCGGTTTTGTTAAGCATATCTATTTACGCTAAGAGTTTTAAAGAGGCTCAGAGTTATATGGGGCCTATGATGATTTTAGTGATTATTCCTATTATGTTATCGATTTTACCAGGCGTTGAACTCAAAGCCGGTTGGGCTTGGGTGCCAATTACTAATGTGTCTCTGGCGATGAAAGAGTTGGTCAAAGGAACCATGGATTACTTTCAGCTCATTGCGATTTTTGGCTCGACTTTGGCCATAGCAATAGCTTGCTTAAGTTTTTGTGTCTTTTGGTTTAACAAAGAGAAAGTATTATTTAGGTAAAGGCCAGCCTTGTTGCGATTAAAAGACAGCAGGTGGGAAGTCAAAAGCATGGCTTCCCCATTTGGTATAAAGTAAAGCATTGGTTATGACTTTACTTACTCAAACCTAGAATTGTTGTGTGAATTTACGCCAAGAGAAATATTATGGGATTTGTTCAAAAAAATGCTTGCTCCAATACTTAGTAATAAAGATAGGGTAGTTGGAGTAAACCTTAAAGGTAAGGATATTGTCTCCATCGAACAAAATTAAAACAACCAAAGTGTTACGTTAAATTAATTTATAACGCCAGTTTTACTCTGTGCAAAAGCACGCTTTTTAGCCGCAGGAGTTATTCGATACAATGAATTTTCCTTGCCAATCTACAATGTACTGCGAAGACTGAATAGAAGAGTTAAGTAAGCAACGAGCGATCATAGGTTCAATATCTTTTCGAATACGATGACGAATATTTCTAGCTCCGTATTCTTTTTGGTATTGTTTTTTTAATTCAGAGTTACATGCTTTAGTGAAAGTAAATTCGTAGCCCTCGCGGTTGATACGCTTATGCATCGCCGCAAGTTCGATTTCAATCAGGCTATTGAGGTTACTATTGTCTAGAGGCTGAAAATACAGAAAGTCTTCAATACGATTCAAAAACTCTGGTTCAAAATGATTTTTTAAGACCTGAAAGGCTTCTTCTTGTGGAGATTTAGATCGAACACCAATCCATTTTTTTACACGTGACAGCAAGGGAAACTGAGCCTTTTCAAGCATTGCGTCACTGCCGATATTGGTTGTCATAAAGATCAGGCTATTACTAAAGTCGATGGTCTTATTGCCGCTACTGAGAATCAGCTGCGCATTATCAAGCACATTCAACAAGCTTCGACACACATCTTGGCTCGCCTTTTCTATCTCATCAAACAACACGATACCGGGCCGACTATAGCTGCCAGAGATCGCATCTGCATTAAATAAAGTATGGTTCTCTTTACTGCCCGCATAACCGGGTGGTGCGCCCGTTAGCGCCGCTGAATAATGCGATTGCGATAAAGTATTCATATCGACTCGGCAAAGTGATTTTTCACTGCCCAGAATTATTCGTGCGAGATGATTGACCAGCTGAGTCTTGCCAACACCTGTTGGCCCAAGCAGCATAAGCACCAGTAAGGGTTTACTTGGCTCCACAATGTCGGCTTTGACGCGGAATAACAGGCTACCAAGCTGCTCAATAACCTCGTCTTGGCCGATGATCAAGGACGTTAATTCGCTAACGATACCCTCTGGATTAAATAGGTAACGCGTTGCCGGAACTTGCCTTTGACGCGCTTTTTGCTCGTCTAGTGTTTTCTGGTTTGCATCTAAAACATGGTTAATAAATGGCAAGGTGGGGCACCTAGCTAAGCTTCTTTTTCTTTGCCATCATGAGGCAAATCGTAAACAGGGCATTCGCCCGTGCCTACCGTAGAACGAGTAAACGATTCCACCTGATCACGTGTTTTTTCGGCATCCATTACCCAACTGCGATAAAAATCGAAAGGACAGTCGGCGACACCTTTATCACCATCGCCGGAATTATGAACACCGGTATAGCCTCGATGCAGCAGCTTAAATAAGTGATTCTGTGATTGATCGTTTGCGCGAGCGTCCCTTATCTGAGAGACCGATAGCTGTGCGTATTGCACCCCCATATCTTCCTCGCCACACTCACCAAGTGTGCGACCATCAAAACCAATCAACGCCGAATGACCGAAATAAGAATAAACGCCATCCCAGCCTGTGGCATTGGCCACCGCGACATAGCTGTTATTGGCCCATGCCATCGTTTTGGCCATCATAATCTGCTGCTCTTTTGCCGGGTACATGTAACCCTGACAACGAATAATCAATTCAGCCCCGCGCATTGCGCAATCGCGCCATATTTCAGGGTAGTTGCCATCGTCACAGATAATCAGACTAATCTTATGCCCTTTTGGACCGTCGCTAACGTAGGTTCGATCTCCCGGGTACCAACCTTCGATAGGACACCACGGAATACATTTTCGATACTTTTGAACAATCTCTCCGTTGCTGTTAATAAGAATCAAAGTATTATATGGTGACTTATGTGGGTGCTCTTCGTGCTGCTCACCGGTCAGAGAGAAAACGCCCCAAGTATTGGCTTCTTTGCATGCGGTGCTGAAAATTGCCGTTTCTTCTCCTGGGATTTTTGCCGCCGTGGCCATCATCTCATCTTTGTCATACATGATGCCCATGGTCGAATACTCAGGAAAGATCACTAAATCCATACCCGGTAAGCCGACCTTCATGCCCTTGATCATCTCAGCTATTTTGTGTGCGTTCTCAAGGACTTCGTTTTTCGTATGCAAACGCGGCATTTTGTAATTTACAACCGCAACGCCAACAGTGTCATTGCTACTAGAAATATCGCCGTGTCTCATAGTCATCTCCGGTAATTTGTATGTATTATCAAAGGTGGTTACCTATCTAACCATACGTTAATCCTTTTATCGTCTTACGTTAAATAACGTATGGAAAAACCAAATAGTAGGGAGAGTCTTGCGTGCCCCACCAAACAAATGAAGAAGGTCGGATGCAATTGATATGACTTCTAGCAAAGTATTACTATTTTCTGTGAGCTTAGGAATGTGCTTCTTGCAATAAATCGTTACTGTAAAATGCAGTTGCTTTATGTATTGCAGAATTATAGCCAACCATTTTCCTTATTTATTGTTCGAACTGTGATGTAGCTAAAGCTTGGAGTAGTTGTTTGAAGTTGTCATTTGAAAATCAATACAATAAAGAACTAATATTGCCATCTTGTTCGTAGTGATTTATCAATAAGTCTCTGCATTTTTGCATCGGTATTGTTTTCTTGCTCACTCAATTTAATTGCTTTAAATACAGGGGTTTACAGTTTTTTGAGATTTGTCGTAGGCCTGTTTTGAGCGCATAGTTTTATTTGTATGGAGCCTTTGAGCAAGACTAATCGATAGTGTGGTTTCAATAAATTCAAACTAAATCGTTAGCGAACGGGGTCCTGTAAGTAAAGTTCTTCGGGATAAGTGAGTCATAAACATTAACATGTCAATAGAGAGCTTTTATGCCAATCAAAATATTTACCACGGGCGGGACAATTGACAAGACCTATTTTGATCAAAAGGATGAATATCAGGTGGGCGAATCTCAAGTAGCAGGTTTACTTGAGCGTGCAAATGTAACCCTTGATTACGAGGTAGTAGAGTTACTGAGAAAAGACAGTCTGGATATGACAGACCAAGACCGAGACTTGATTAAATCTGCTGTTGAAGCTGATATTGCTAAAAAAATTATTGTCACCCATGGCACAGATACCATGATTGCTACAGCAAATTACTTAGCAAGTGTATTGGGAAAGACCATAGTACTCACTGGCTCTATGTATCCTGCTCAGTACCGTGACAGCGATGCTGTGTTTAACATGGGGTGCGCGTTAATGGCTGCACAAACACTCAGCCCCGGGGTTTACATTGCGATGAATGGAGATATTTTTGAACCGAATAATGCGCTGAAGAATGTAGAACTGAATCGATTTGAACATGTAGGTAAATAATTGGAGTTTGAGCTCTATAGCGTTAGCTATTTGACTTATCAACAATAGTGAAAGTTACTTAAGCTGCTGTTGTGCATTAAATTGCAGCCTTCACAGTATATTTTTGATTTTCTTTGTTGCCTATAGCTAGCTAAAGACTCGGCATGGGCATAGCATCGCATTATTAAGGCAATTTTTTGCCGCTATGCCGCTTTAATACAGTTTTTTCCGGTATTTTTTGCGTGGTACAGGGCTTCGTCTGCCCGTGAGAATAGACTGATTTGATTGTCTTTCTTTTGATACGCAGCTGTGCCAATACTGCAAGAAATTCCGTTTCCGACAAGATACTCAGATGCTTCTATGGCACTTTGTATACGTGTGGCGATGAGCTGGTTGGTATGAGTGTCGGCATTTGGTAACAGGCAGCAAAATTCGTCTCCACCAAATCGAAACGCAAAGTCTGAATCACGTAAGCAATTTTGGATAGTACGTGCGCACTCAATCAGCACTTTATCGCCTTCAGCATGGCCTTTGCTGTCATTTACTTGTTTAAAGTTATCAAGATCTAGCATCAGTAAACCAAAGGGCTGGTAGTTGCGTTCAGCTTGGCAAATTAATCGATAAATAGCGTCTTCGTAGCTGGCACGGTTTCCTAGTGACGTTAAAAAGTCTTTCATGGCAAACTGTTTCACTTGCAGATGTAGCAGGGCATTCTTCAATGAATGACTAAAATGAATGTGCATTTCTTGCAATATTTGCCATGTGCGCAGGCTAACCGCATCTTCAAAGTAGTAGTCTATGGTAGCAATTTGATTATTTGAGTCTGTGCAGGTTAGCCCTTTGTGGTAATTCGAAAACTGAATTTGGCCCTCAACTAACTGGCTATCTTGATACTGGATCTTTAGTCCAGACAAATGTAGTGTGGAACTGAGTTGGGCATAATACAAAGCACTTAGCTCTGGCAGGTCAATAGTGGTTAACAATGACTGAATAAAACGATTCAGTTCAACTTGGCTCAGTCCTTGATTAGCCTTCGGAAGCTTGTAAAAAGCATCTTCTACTTGTGGTTGATAAAACTGATTAAGCTGGTTCACTTATTACTCCTGCCAAAAATATGACGGTTTTTAATTGTTATCTTGACTAATGCGACTCTGAAGTAAGCGTTGCAAAGATTATGCCCAGCTGAGAATTTTGGCGATAACGACACTAGGTTGACCTAATATGCACGGTAGTTTGGGCAGTATTGTGGTACTCATGGCAGTTGCTGTATTTACTGTTTGGCTGTTTAAGCGGATTAACTTGCCGCCGATTTTAGCTTACCTATTTTGCGGTATCTTGGCCGGCCCTAATGTCTTGTCTTTATTCGACAACCCAGCCGACATGGAAATCTTTGCTGAACTGGGCATTGTGTTTTTGTTATTTTCACTTGGCCTCGAATTCTCATTGCCAAAAATGCTGGCAATGCGGCAATTGGTATTTGGTATCGGCCTTGGGCAAATGCTTCTCACGACTTTATTCTTTACCGGCTTGGGGCTGCTGGTTGGCCTTGAGCAAAAAGCTGCCATAGTGGTGGGCGGCATGATTGCGTTGTCGTCAACGGCTATCGTAATTAAACAAACCAGTGATTTGGGGATCTTAAATACACCTAGAGCACAAATTGCGGTAAGTATATTACTGTTTCAAGATATCGCTGTCGTACCTCTGCTCATTCTCGTTCCTCTGTTAGCTCAAGACTCTGAACAAAGCTTATCTCTGGCTATCTCTTTGGCTTTGCTTAAAGGGGTAGTGGTGGTGGCTATTTTGATGTCTATTGGAAAATGGGTGTTACCTAAAGTGTTTAGTGAAGTGGCTCGTACGCGCACCGACGAACTCTTTGTGCTTACCACTATACTGGTTGCGTTAATGGCCGCTGGGTTAGCGTTTTCGTTTGGTTTGTCTATGGCTTTAGGGGCTTTTTTAGCGGGAATGATGTTGGGCGAGAGCCAATACAAACACCAGCTTGAGGCGGATATTCGGCCATTTAGAGATATATTAATGGGCCTGTTTTTTATCACAATTGGCATGCGATTAGATTTAATTGCTTTGCCGGGGAAAATACATTGGGTGTTGTTGGGCTTGGTGGTGATCTTAGTTGCGAAAGTGCTACTGATCCGTTTTGCTGCACTCATCTACAACTTAGACAAAAAAGATGCGTGGGCAGCAGGCTTAAAGTTGTGCCAAATGGGTGAATTCAGCTTTGTTTTAGCCGCTTTGGCGGTGAACCATAATATTTTGACTGATGCTCAAGGCTCGTTACTGCTAACCATAGGCGTAATGAGTATGGCTGTGACACCTTGGCTGGTGGATAAAAGTCCGGTTTTTGCCAATTGGATAAGCAGTCAACAAGACGATAATAAGACTGATATCGAGTCTATGCCCCTCAAGATTGAAGCTAAAGCAAAACATGTGGTGATTATTGGGTACGGGCGAGTCGGACAGTCAGTTAGTCGCTTGCTCAAAAGTGAAAACATACCCTATACCATAATTGATGGTGATCCCGTGAGGGTTCAAGAAAGCCGCAGTGCTGGTGAACCGGTATTTTTTGGCGATGTTAAACAAAAAGATATTCTTAAGGCGGCAGGCATCGAAAAGGCACAACAAGTATTGATTACCTTTGACGAACACGAAAAAGTTAAAAGCTTAATTCAGTTTTTAACGAGCGTGTTTCCAGATATCCCGATTATCGTCAGAACTAAAAAAGACTACCGTATGAAAGAACTCCTAGACGCTGGAGCCTCTCAGGTGGTTCCCGAAATTTTAGAAGGTAGCCTGATGCTAGTTACTCAGATATTGCAAAAATCTGGGGTGCCTATGTCTAAGATCTTAAAGCGGGTGCGCAAAGAGCGTAAAGGTCACTACGCGAATATGCATGGATTTTTCCCAGGTGAAACCACTGAGCTGGATTACGTTAAGCAAGACAAGTTGGAGTTCATGCACGCTGTGGTGTTAACTCAAGACGCAGATGCAGTTGGCCAAACCATAGAGCAGTTAAATTTGCAGTCGCTGCGGGTTAAGCTCAGTGAAGTATTACGTGATGGGAATACACTAGAATTGGTGTCACCTAGCTTGCAACTCATGTCCGGAGATACGTTGGTTATTACGGGTAAACCTAGATTAGTAGAGCGTGCAGAACGGGCTTTGCTAAAAGGGCGCTAATTAACCTTAATATCACTAATTATTTAACATTGAGGTAGGTTAAAAAATTTAACTCCGAAATAGTGAGGTAACGACCGTATTATCTAGGGTTTAACGTAAATATTTCTATTTTTTCGGAAGTTCTGGCCATACGAAGTCTTCCGTTGGCTTTGGGGCAACAGTTTTTTTATTGGCTGAGTGGGTTACTATTGATATATACATTTGTTCCACCTTAGTTCTGGCCCAAGGTGTTTTACGCAAAAACTTTAGGCTAGATTTGATTGATGGATCCTGGGTAAAGCACTTAATTGACACCCGTTCGCCCATTTCTTGCCAGCCTAGACGTGATTCTAAAAATTCGAGTATACCTTGCAATGTAATGCCGTGAAGGGGGTCGGTTTGTTTAGATTGATGCACGTTTATCTCGATGAGTAGCAGATGGGGGGCAGTTTAATAAAAAAGCCCTGATAAACACAGGGCTTTTAACAATCAATGTTGATTAAGCAAAGTTTTGAGAAGCGAATTCCCAGTTTACTAATGCCCAAAAACCTTCTAGGTACTTAGGACGAAGGTTACGGTAATCGATGTAGTAGGCGTGCTCCCACAAATCAACCGTTAAAATTGGCGTTAAACCTTCTTCAGTCAATGGTGTAGCTGCATTGCTAGTGTTAACAATATCTAGGCTTCCATCGGCCGTTTTTACTAACCATGTCCAGCTTGAACCAAAGTTGTTTACCGCTTTGTCGTTTAACGCAACTTTAAAGTCTGCAAATGATCCCCACTTGGCGTTGATTGCATCGGCAAGCGCACCTGTTGGCTCACCGCCGCCATTTGGGCTTAAGCTGTTCCAGTAAAACGTGTGGTTCCAGATTTGAGCTGCGTTGTTGAATACACCGCCTTCTGAGTTTTTAACTATCTCTTCTAAGCTTTTGCTTGCTAGATCTGTTCCTTCAACTAAACCATTTAATTTGGTTACGTAAGTTGCGTGATGCTTACCGTAGTGATACTCCAAGGTCTCAGCAGAAATGTGAGGTTCTAGTGCATTCTTCTCATAAGGAAGTGCCGGTAATTCAAAAGCCATATTATATCTCCATAGATAGGGGTTGGTTAAGTCAGAGTAATAGCTAGTGAGCTATTTGTCTAAAAAGAGTTGTATATGCTGCTCAACTCAAAGGCGAGAATCATTATAATAAACGTGTCGACCTTGTGGGTAAGTTGAGTCGCCCCTCGGTTTTTTCAAGTGTATCATTAAATAATTTGCTAGTAGCGTATTGGCAAACGTTCATAAAGTGGGCGTTCGGCCAATGTAAGTACAGCTTCTCGTGAGCAAATTAATACTTTACTGTTTTTTAAACAGATCACATTTTTATCTTACACCGTACTTGAAATTCTTGTACTTGACACCAACTTACTAGCTTAGAAATCTTATTGAGAGCAGACCATGGATACTATTGAAAAAATTAAACAACAAATTGCCGAAAACCCTATCCTACTTTATATGAAAGGTTCGCCTAAGTTGCCTAATTGCGGCTTTTCGGCTCAGGCATCTCAAGCTTTGATGCAGTGCGGTGAGCAATTTGCTTATGTAGACATTCTGCAAAATCCCGATATTCGCTCTGAATTACCTAAGTTTGCCAATTGGCCTACCTTTCCTCAACTTTGGGTTGACGGTGAGCTGGTGGGTGGTTGCGACATTATTTTAGAAATGGCTCAGCAAGGCGAGTTAAAAGAAGTCATTGATGAGTCTGTAGCAAAGCGCAGCGAACAAGCGCCAGAATAAACTGCCCTCGTAGCAACAGTTAAAATAGAGCCTAAGGCTCTATTTTTTTTGAGTTGTTTTTATTTTTGATTATTTCCATGTCAAACCTCAGTTCAAGGTAGTCACTTGCGTCCTACAGCTCAGGTTAACTACTCTACGCTGGCCTAAGGTAAGTTATTTGGTGAGGTTGGGGACGGCGTTGCTGGATTAGACGTAGCCTTTTTAAGCTTGGTTTCCAAGTCATCAATACGGTTGGTTAATGTATTATTGGCTAGGGCCGTCGAAATTAATTTTTCCCGCAAACTGGCAATTTGCTGCTCGACGTCTGCATCACCAGAGCTCAGTTCGGCTAATTGAGATTGAGCTTGCTTCACTATACTGGCTTGATTGACTAATTGCTCTTTGAGTAACCCTATTTCAGTGTCACTACTGGCCGTTTGACTTTGTAAGCTTTGCAGCGATTTTTTATTGCTGTTTGCTAACGTCTCAATACTGGCCTTTACCGTTTTTATATCTGCTTGATTACGTCGCCAAGCCGAAGCCCAGAGTTTATCCATCTGTTCCCACAGTTCGGCTGTTTTAGCTGAAAGTTCTTTCACTTGTACGCTTAAAGCCACGGTAGATTGGTCCATTTCTTCGCCTGTTGCAGACAAACGGTTTTCTAACTCGAGTATTCGATTTTGCGATTGAACTTGAATTTTTTGTTGCTCTGCAGCCCAATATCCGCCTGCTCCGGCCATCCCAGCAATAAGTAGCAAAAACACTGGCCAAGACGGGCCTTTTACGCCTGATTGAGTAGGCGTAGTTTGCTCTTCATCTGAGTTTTTAGTTGGCTTACTGGTAGCTTGTGCACGGGTTCGTTTAAACGATTCGACATCATCATCTTCTAATCGAATATTCGGAATGTTGTCAAAGGGATCAGTTGCCATATGCCGTTGTTTACTGTGTGAAAATAAGGAATTTTTGATTATACATAGCGGGGCTATACTCGGATAGCCTTAGGGAAGGGTTTTTGTAGGGTGTTTGGTGGAGGGGGAAGGGCGTAGGCGATTTTTAATGTCGATAAAGGGTTTTACATAGGCCTCTGATAGTGAATTATGACCGGGATCTCGATTGCCAATACCAAATCTAATTTTGCCCACCTTGTTCGAGGTAATTAATGAGCCTAGCATTCTGTCCTAAACGGCTAGCGCAGAGCCCAAGTTTTTATCGAATGATCAGTTAGCATTTCTCTATTTATCATGACAACTTTATTTATTTGCCAAGATGTTTAAACAAGTTTGCAAGGGAGTGTTTTTTATGCCACACCTTAGGTAAGGAACTGTTGAACTTTGCTGCGTTTTTGTTGATAAGTGCGCAATAAAGCAGGCGCTAATCAAATTGGAGTAATGCATGATTTTAGATGAGTCATTGAGTTTTTTCCCTAATGTGTTGTTGGTGGATGACGAAGAAATTAATTTGATTATGATGGCGGAGGCGCTAAAAGAGATCGCTCATGTTCATACAGCTGTTAGTGGGGAAGAGGCCTTAGCCATAGCCAAACACACACAGTTGGATTTGGTCGTGTTAGATATAGAAATGCCAAACATGAATGGCTTTGAACTATGTGAAAAACTTAATACGCTAGCAAACACCGAACATAGCGCGATTATATTTGTGACGAGTCATAGCGATCCAGAGGTTGAATACAGATGCTTACAGCTAGGTGCCATGGACTTTCTTAGTAAGCCGGTCGATATGAAATTGTGTCAGCTGCGTGTGCGTAATCACCTCAACCTTAAATACCAAGAAGCCAAGTTAAATGATGCTAAACGAGATATTCAAGAGCTAGTACGTCAGGTACCTATTCATATATCTTATTGGTCATCTGATTTTGTTTGCCAGTTTAGTAACGATTTTCATGGGCATTGGCCTCGCTCGAATGACCATGATTGGTTAGGCAAAACATTAAAAGAGGTCTTTCCCGAAAACCTGTGTACCGAGATCTTGCGCCGGCAAGCTTTATCTCATCAGCAAGATCTTGTATTCGATACGTCCTTCCAGCAACCAATTGACGGTATTGAAGATGTGCAAGTATCACTTTCATGCCGTCGCAAACAAGACAACCGAGTCGGCTATTTAATTACCGTATCCAATATTACAGCGATTAAGCGTACAGAGAGAGCCTTAGCAACCGAAAAGGAGCGACTCAATATTATGCTTAACTCCATTGGTGATGCTGTGATAGCCACAGATGAGAATCAAGCTGTGATGTTTATGAACCCTATCGCAGAGAATATGACAGGCTGGTTGATGAAAGAGGCTAAGGGAGTGCCCATTGCTAGGATTATGCAGTTAAATGATGTGGAGACTGGGTCAACTTTACCTAACCCTATCTCTGTCGCATTAGAGCAAGAAAAGGTTGTGGCTATGGCATTAAATTGCCAGTTAACCGGTAAAAATGGCAAAACTTTTAGGGTAGAAGATTCGGCGGCACCTATCCGAGACGATGGTAACAATATTATAGGGGGGATAATCGTCTTTCACGATGTCAGTGAATCTATTGCTATGGCAGTTAAAATGAGCCACTTAGCTAACCATGATCAATTAACGGATTTACCCAACCGTATATTGTTACACGATAGAATTATTCAGGCTTGTAAAGTTTCTGCAAGCCATAATCAGAAAGTGGCGGTTTTGTTGATTGATATCGACCACTTTAAATACCTTAACGATACCTTAGGGCATACTAAAGGTGATGAAATTATTGTCCAAATTGCTAAGCGTTTAAGTCAATTGGTAGGCCCTGAAGCTACCCTGTCGAGAACCGGAGGGGATGAGTTTGCTATCGCAGTTGCAAATATTAGTTCCGACAGCCAAATCGATAACTTAGCAAAAGATATAGTTAATGAGTTAAATCAGCCATTTATTTTACACGGCGAAGAATTAACCTTGTCGGTCAGTGTTGGCATTAGTTTTAATCCAGATGATGCCGATGGGGCAGACGTGTTAATGACACATGCTGATGCTGCTATGTATCGAGCAAAGCAGCAAGGGCGAAATCAATACTGTTATTTTTCTAAAGAGTTGGAAACTCATCTTCTGCAGCGCCACAGCCTAGAAAAGCTCGTTAGAAAAGCCATAGAGACTGAGACCCTAGAGGTTTTCTATCAGCCCAAATTTGCATTGAGTTCAAATAAACTGATTGGGGCAGAAGCACTGGTTAGAATTAGAGACGAAGAGGGGGTTTTAGTCAGTCCAGACCGTTTTATTCCAATCGCTGAAGAAACGGGCTTGATCGTGGCTTTAGGGACCCAGGTTTTGCAAAAAAGCTGTGAAGACGCTAAGTCATGGGCGGCAGCGGGTCATCCTCTTAAGGTGGCCGTGAATATTGCTGCTAAGCAGTTTTCAGAGCCGGACTTTTGTGAAGTTGTAGAGCGTATTCTTCGCCAAACTGGATTAGACGGTAAATTTCTAGAACTTGAAGTGACCGAAAGCGCACTTATGCATAACCATGCCCGAATTCAACAAACCTTAAAGCGTTTATCTAGCCTAGGCTTAACTATTGCTATTGATGATTTTGGTACAGGCTACTCAAGTCTTTCTTATTTAAAGCTGTTTTCCGTAGATGTATTAAAAATTGATCAGTCATTTGTCAAAGATATGTTCGACGATGAACAAAGCTTAAACATAGTGAAAGCCGTTATCCATATTGCCAGCTCTTTGGGGTTATCGATTATAGGGGAGGGTATTGAGCAGCAGAACCAGCAAAATATGCTGTCTGAACTTGGTTGCCAAGATGGCCAAGGTTACTTGTACAGCAAGCCTTTATCAAAAGGCGGATTTGATCAGTTTTGTCTTAACCAAGCAAATTATTTGCATTAAGCGGGGCAGTGATTGATTAATTCATGCCATTTTAACATGGCGTCCCCACCTGGAATCGAACCAAGATCTAAGCCTTAGGAGGGCCTTGTTTTATCCATTAAACTACGGGGACGTTTCTTCTTTTTAAAGCATAACAGCCTTTTTGTAGGGAAGGGAAGTCTGGAGCTGTTTATCTTTGTACACAAATTATGCAATCAGCGATGTTTTAGTCAGACAGTGGCAAATAAATACGCTTTATCTACTTTGGGAAAGTGAATTTGTGCGTCATACGGATAAAAATTCCCCTTTCTTGGTGACGGACCTTCTGGGCTAAGGTCATCCAATATAAAAAATGAACCAAGATAACCAGCCTTAGTCTCTAGCAACAAAATCATTTGCTTGAATGTTTGCTAAAGGTGCGCCACTTTTTGATTTTAGTATGGCGGTTTCGTTGAATATTTGACTCACCATTACTTTCTCTGGATGTAACTGAAATTGATTATGAGGGACATTGTTGTCATCAAACACTTGATTCATCTGAAACAAGGTAAGCGTATCGCCCTCGGATACTCCATGTATTTTCCCTAGGTTAATGGTGAATTGTTCATCTGCGACATGCAACACTCGACCATAAGCTGGTATACATTTTACCGCTTGATTCATTTTCTGATTTAAATCTGCGAGTAGCCTGCTTGAGGCCAAGCCAAAAGGGGATTGCCAAAGTTTTTGGCTGTTTGGGTTTATGCTAGCGTGTGAGTCAAAAATCCAAGGCGCGTTAAACCCCATGGCCTCATTAATGATGATTTCGCCTGTTCGGGTATCGAGTAGTTTGATCTGTAACTGAAGGTTGCGAGTTTGTGGGGGAGATGCCCAAAACTTCAGCCGAGAGGATGCTTGGGTTTCGACGCCAAATTCTGATATATGCGCAAACAGCACAAATTGCGAATGGGTGCGTCTTGTCAATTGCTTGGCGATAGCTAATGCTTCGCTAGCGGCAGGTTGCAAATAATAGGGTTCGATAAACTGAATAAATGCATGTGCGCCTTGTTGGCGAGACATGTTGACAAGTTTATTGGCCAGAGCTTGGCCAAAATCATACAGGTTGCCCACGGCAGCTTGTTGCCTATTCGAGATTGGATACCAAGTAGTGGTGATCGCTTTTTTGTAATCTGATGCGCGACATGTATCGGCTTGCGGAAATATATCGGCACGTATCGAAACGGTCACTATACCGTTGTGATAATTTTCATCGATTAATTCGACGCTTTGTACTTCGCCAGAAGATCGTATCTCTACGTGATCTTGCTCTAGCAAACCGTGACTGATGTTTTGTACGCTTGTGATTGATGCGCCAGCGAATAACAAAGCTTGTTTGACTGCTTCCTGCGTCGCGAGCTGTTTAGCTGCTTTTTTATTGCCTTTGTGCACAACTGCCTGACCCGAGGACTCAAACCATACCCCTAATGTTTGTCCACTAGATAATACTAGGCACAAAGTAAACGCAAATTTGGCAAAGAAATTCATTTTAAAGGTCATATCCACATGGTCATGTTCAAATTAGTTAGGCAGCGTTGCCGTGTAAATTGAGACAAGCATGAACCATACCTAATTTAAGCTTTCTGCTAAATAACCTCACTTCAACAGTTACTTTGGCAGAAGGGTACATAACTTGCTTCTGTTAAAACAAGACAAGACAAAACACTCCGTCGAAAGCCGCAGGAAATAAACTTATGAGACGTTTCACATTTAACAGTAAGCGAGCATTTACTGTGTTAGCTACCTTAGTTACTTTGTTATTCAGCGGGTGCACAAGCTTATTCAATAAGCATGTGGAATGGGAAACCATTGAGCCTGAAACTTTTCCAATTATATCAGCCGTTGGCTACGCGCCCATCTCTGCACAAAAAGGCCATGATAAGGCGTCAAAGATGCTTATGGCACTTAAAGCATCAAAGCTCGATGCTTACAGAGAATTGACTCAGCAGGTTTACGGCCAAAAAGTTGACGGTGAGCAAACCTTGTCGAATCTAATTTTACAAAATACTCAGCTAGGTAGCTCGGTACAAGGTGTGATACGCGGGGCTAGGGTAATAAAAAGTTATCCGGTTGGCGATGATACTTACGCCACAGAGTTAGAACTCGATTTTAAAGTCGTGAATGATATTTATTTGTCTACGGCTAAGCCTAGACGTGTCAAAAAGGTTCATTATTACTAAAATCTGAGTACTAAAATCTGAGCCTTTCTTCACTGTAAGTATTTGGGCTTCAGGCTTTTGGCTTAGTAGTGAGTAACTAGGCCTGCTGTTTATCATTGAAAAATAAGGCCTAGCTTGTGGTGTTTGACGCCTTAACTCATTAAGCGCTGAAGCTTCCCCCTGAAGCGCGGCCTCTGGTTTTTCCGCTTTTATCGTACGTCATTGATTCTTTAGCTCTTGATTCGAGCAATATATTTCTTAAATGTTCTAAACGTAATTGACCTTGTTCGACAGCCGTTTGGTTGATTTTGGTTCTAAACTCGCATTGCTTAACGAGCTCTTGGGCGTGCTTGAGTAAGCTCACTATCTCTTCGTTTTGCTGCTCTTCGGGACTTGTTTTGAGGTAGATGGATTCAATTATTTTGTCTTGGCTTTGGATAGAATCGAGAAGGGCTTCTTTGGTCTTTAGTAAGGTGATTAGCGCTTCTGCGTCTCTACTGCTAATGAGGTGTAATTCGGATTCTAGGACTTGCTGGAGTGCTGTTAAGTTTTGGTGTTGATCTTTTATTGATTTTTGTAGTTCGATCATAATTGGCTGCCAACGTTAATAACAAACATCATTATGCTGCTATTAACGTTTTGATCCAAATATTTCTGTTTCTAAAGCGGTTAGCTTATTGGCTACTGACTCAGCGTTAACTTTGTAGTCACCATTTTGAATCGCTTCTTTTAACTTGTTAACTTTGTCTTGGTTAACAGGCGCTTCAGAACTTTTCTTTTGAACTTGGGTCAGTTGCTGAGCTGAAGACGTCAACGAAACTGAATCGGTTCTGGGTGCACTGGCAGTTTGACTTGCATTTGCTTGCTGGCTGCCCGTGTTATTGTTAGCCACCTGTTGTTGGCTAAGCTTTTGATTATCGATGGGAGTTTTAACCCCTCCACCGTTAACATTATTAATTGACATGATAAAAGTCCACTACGTAATTCTTCCTCGAAAATTGTATCGGCCTCGCTGAGCCAAACTTTAGTATATATTTTGAATATTTTGCGATAAAAAACGAAGTAACATTTAATTGAGACTAAATCTTAATTTCTACCTCGCCCATGTTGGCGACACGGGCTTGTATTCGTTTATTTGAACGACTATTTCGGATTAAAATTGTGTCGCCGATATTACCATCTTCGAGGGCTTCACCTCCAGTCTTTACTCGCATAGAAGAGGATACCGCAGAAATAGTCACTCTGTCTCCTTTGCATACATAGCAAAGGTTACTGGGTATAACTGCTCGGCCAGCGGAAATCCGTCTTTTAGTTCGTGCCCCGACAACACTTTCTATACTGCCGTAGGTCGTAGAGCGGATTTGCTTTTTGTCCATTTCCACAAGGGCCAAGTTATTTTTAGTTAATATTGTGCCTGGGCTGACTGGGTTAGAAATTACGACAACTGGCTGCATTTGAGTGGCATTTAACATAACAAACATATACCAGTTTTTAGACTCGCACTGGGCTTTTACCGTGATGTTTGCCTGATTGGCTATATTGGTATTAGTCGAGAACTTGTAGTTTTCAGGACAAAGAGGGATGTTGATCCGTTTGTCTATAGGCATGGTTTTTATTCTGGTATTGAGCTTAGTTTGATCATCTAGCATGTCACTTACGAAGGCTTCAGCCTGCAAGGTTAGTTGCTGGCGTGCTAAATTATTTGGCTGTTCGGCCGCTAATACCTTTAGAGAAGTAGGCAATAGAATGAAAATTAAAGAGATTACTAACGAATAATACATTTTTTCATTTTCACTTGTGGTTAACTTGTCTATGCTAATGAATACAAGGAATTTAATTTCATTGTTTAGCGTCAAATTTACGACGCCAAACACGTTTTTTTGCGACTTTTACTAACAAAATGAACATATTTAGGATTGTAGTGAAAGTTCTAATCGATTAAAGCAAGAGCCGAGCCGCTTTTTCTAATATTTGGAGCCTTACATGTCAGAGATTCTTAATTCCGTTAACCAGCGTACGCAATTAGTTGGTGAGAACAGATTGGAATTGTTGCTGTTTAAATTGAACACTAAGCAAAGATTTGGCATTAACGTATTTAAAGTACGTGAAGTGCTTCAGTGTCCACCACTTACCTCAATGCCAAGGTTGAATGGTTTAGTGCGAGGCATCGCGCATATCCGAGGGCAAACCATTTCTGTCATTGATATGAGTTTAGCTACAGGCGGCAAAAGAATTGAAGATTTGTCGACTGCATTTATTATCATTGCTGAATACAACAGCTCGGTTCAAGGCTTTTTAGTGGGTTCGGTTGAACGCATTATTAACACCAATTGGGCATCGATTATGCCGCCCCCGAAAGGTAGCGGACGGGCAAGTTATTTGACAGCTGTGACTGAAATTGAAAAAGAGCTCATTGAAATTCTCGACGTTGAAAAAATATTAAATGAGATTTCACCCGTCAATACCGACTTAAGTGACGACGTAGCAGACAGCTTAACCGTTGACAATCAGCAAGAAAAAATTATCTTCATTGCAGATGACTCCTCAGTTGCTCGAAACCAAGTCAAAAAGGCCCTGTCGGCATTGGGTCTAAATATCGAGCTAGCGAAGAATGGTTTAGAAGCATTAGAACGCTTAAAAGAAATTGCTGCAGAAACCGGCGACATTACCGACCGTGTTGGTGTGTTGGTATCTGATATCGAAATGCCCGAAATGGATGGCTACACACTGACCGCAGAAATTCGCAACACGCCCGAACTTAAAAAGCTGCATGTTATATTACATACTTCGTTAAGTGGTGTGTTCAACCAAGCTATGGTTGAAAAAGTAGGGGCCGATGACTTTATTGCAAAGTTCCACCCAGATGAATTAGCTACGTCGGTACAAAAATGGTTCGGTAACGAGTAGTTCATGACTTGTTTTCCAAATTATTTTTGGTGTTAAACGGATTTTTATTAGCATAAGTGAGTAGTGTGTGGCATTTGATGATTTAAGCAGTCGACATTATACGGCGTTTTGTGAATTTTTAGAGGGGGCATGTGGCATAGTTCTCGGACCTAATAAGCAATATTTAGTTAAGAGCCGCCTTTCACCTTTGGTTGGTGAATTGAGTTATGCGTCTATCTCTGATTTTATCGACTCTGTGATAAAAGGCGAACGTAATGCCACCCGCTCTGCTATTGAGGTGATGACTACCAACGAGACCTTGTGGTTTCGAGATTCCTATCCATATACTTTGTTAGAGCAAGAGATCTTTCCAGCGCTAGCTAAGCAAAATAGACAAATAAAAGTATGGAGTGCGGCCTGTTCATCTGGCCAAGAACCCTACTCAATTGGCATGAGTTGGCTAAATGCCAAGCAAAAAAATACTTTGGGGAATACTGCTCGTTTACAGGTGACGGGGACTGATATTTCAGCCGAAATGTTGGATATTTGCCGAAAAGGTGAATATGACCTTTTGGCTATTGCCCGAGGTTTACCTGAACATTGTCAAAAAAATTACTTTGAACCCATAGATAAAGGTCGTCTTCGCGTTGCACCGCCTTTAAAGCAGTTAATTCAGTTTAAGCCAATTAATTTACTAGACAGCTATGGGTCTTTAGGAAAATTTGATCTAGTGTTTTGTCGCAATGTACTTATTTACTTTTCTCGAGACGTCAAAAAACAGATCCTGCAAAAGATTGCCGCTTGCCTGCAAGATGACGGCATTTTATTTTTGGGCGCGTCTGAATCACTCTCTGGTTTGTCTGAGGATTTCACTATGATCCGCAGCAATCATGGCCTCTACTACCGTAAATCCGCTTCATAGGGTTTATTTAACTCCTAATTTTTCTTACTGGCACAAGCTTTGCTTTAGTTCTTCCTGACAGAGGAGAGGACTATGGCGATCAGTTTAGACAAAATGATGGGATTCCATCACAAGGCAATGCAAGTTCGTACCGAGCGAATGGAGATCATTGCTGGAAATTTAGCTAACGCCGATACGCCTGGCTATAAAGCCAAAGATCTCGATTTTCAGCAAGTTATGAAACAAGCTCAAACATCTCGAGATCACAACCTCAATAGAACCCACGAAAATCATATTAAAGGCTCAATGAAGGCCTCTGGTGAGGTGCAATATCGTGTACCGCATCAGCCAGATACAGGTGACGGTAATTCTGTCGATGTGCAAATGGAAAGGAATACCTTTTTAGATAATGGTTTGCGCTATCAAGCAGGTATGGAATTTTTAAACGGTAAAATTAAAGGCATGAAAAAAGCCTTGAAAGGTGGGCAGCAATAATGAGCTTATTTAATGTAATGGATATCGCTAGCACGGGCATGAGTGCCCAAAGTGTAAGGCTGAATACGACGGCAAGTAATGTCGCTAATGCCAATAGCGTCAGTAGTAGCTATGAAGACACCTACAAAGCTCGCCACCCAGTTTTTGCCGCTGAATTGCAGCAAGCTTCTCTTGAACAAACCGATGGCACGAAGGTAAAGGTTTTGGGAGTGGTCGAAAGTGATAAACCACTACAAATCGAATACAGCCCAGGACATCCTATGGCCGACGAAAATGGTTACATATATAAACCGAATGTCAATGTAGTTGAAGAAATGGCCAATATGATGTCGGCATCAAAAGCATACGAAACCAATGTGCAAGTGGCAGATACCACCAAACGAATATTTAGGCATGTATTGAGACTGGGTCAAGGTCAGTAGACCTTAGATTTATACTCTAATCAGTCAGAGGTAATAACGTGAATACAGTAACTAATGGGCTAAACAGCAACTTGTACTGGCAAGAAGAAGCACCTGCCGTGGTAGATGAGAGCAATCAGCGCTTGTCTCAAGAGGACTTTTTCTCAATGTTGACGGAACAGTTGGCAAACCAAGACCCGACTAAACCCGTTGATAACGATCAGATGGTTGCGCAAATGACTAGCTTTACTATGGCTGATGGCATCGAGCAGCTTAATACACGCTTTTCAGATTTTGCAACATCTATGACGTCTAACCAAGCATTGCAGGCTTCTAGTTTGATTGGGCAGCAGGTTCTGCTACAAGGTGACACAGGTTACGTGGCTACCCAAGGGCAAAACCTGTCTGGTGTGGTGATTAACGAGCAAAGTGTTAGAGATTTAGAAATCACCATAGAAACCCCAACCGGTGAAGTGGTAAGAACCATCAGTGCAGGCAGTCACTCGGCAGGAAACCTTGAATTTAACTGGGATGGAACCGATGGCCGCGGCAATCAAATGCCCCCTGGCAACTATGTGGTCAAAGCTCAAGGCGAAGTGGCAGGCGAGTCTCAAATTATTCCAACGGCTGTTAACAGGCATGTCGACAGTGTGAGCTTAGCGGCGAGTAATCAAGGGATCATTCTTAATTTAAACGGTGATGTCAGCGTAAGACTTGACGACGTCATTCAAATCGGCGGTCAATAGGAGAAAAATTCATGTCTTTTAATATTGCACTTAGTGGCGTTTCGGCGGCACAAAAAGACCTAGATACCACAGCAAACAACATTGCAAACGTGAATACAGTTGGTTTTAAAGAATCTCGAGCCGAATTTGCAGACGTTTTTGCTCAGTCACTGTTAGCAAGTGGTAGTACCAAAGTAGGGGATGGGGTGGTAACTCAAGAAGTCGCTCAGCAGTTCTCTCAAGGTAGCTTGCAATTTACCAATAACGCATTGGATTTGGCTATTACAGGTAACGGCTTTTTTGCTACAACACCTGAGTTAGATTCTCGAGATTTTTCGTACACTCGAGCTGGACAGTTTAAGCTAGACTCAGAAAACTTTGTGGTTAACTCAAAAGGTGACCACCTTCTAGGATTTCCAGTCAACCCCGATGGTAGCTCCTCTTCTGTGGCATTAAGTACTACCGTTCCGGTCAGGATCCCAGATTCTTCTGGCTCTCCTACGCCTACGTCAGAAGTGGCCCTTCGAATGAACTTGCCTGCGAGTGCTGAGCCAAAAAATCTTGATTTATTTAATCCTGAAGATCCTCTTACCTATAATGCTGCGACATCTGTGACTGTATTCGACTCTTTAGGCGACAGTCATGTTATGACCTATTACTTTATTAAAGATTCGGCTGCTAATGCTGCAACGCCACCTCGAAATGAGTGGGTGGGTGTGACTTACGTAGACGACCAACCCTTAGCCACAGAAGATAATACTGCGGTGGCACCCGCTGCGCCTACTGCACCTACCACAGGCGATAACGTAGTTGGAGAAACATCCTTAGCTGCAGGTGTTGCCGGGTTTAGGTTGATTTTTAGTAGTGGTGGCGATTTCACTGGCGTGCAGAACTCTGGTGGTTCAACAGGGGATATTCCAGGGCCACCTGTAAGTACCAGTACTAACCGCCCAACGGGTAACTTAAACTCATTGCAATTAGGCCCAGGTATTTTGACCAATGGTTCCGATCCAACGCAAACAATAACAACCAATTTTGCCTTTGATGCGCTAAACGCCACGCCTAATGAACCTACGCAATTTGCGTCTGCCTTTGAAGTGACATCTTTAGAGCAAGACGGTTTGGCTGTAGGCCGATTAACTGGCGTTGAGATTGGTCCCGATGGATTAGTTAGAGCGACATACTCTAATGGTACATCTGAGCCTATCGTACGTGTTGCTTTGGTCCGTTTTGCTAATGAACAAGGGTTAACCCAACAAAGCGGTACGCAGTGGCAAGAAAGTATCCTGTCGGGGGAAGCGTTAGCCGGTGAAGCAACAACTGGGACATTTGGTGACATTAATTCCTCTTCTCTTGAACAGGCTAACGTCAACTTAACCACTGAGTTGATCGATATGATTATTGCTCAGCGAAACTTCCAAGCTAACTCCCGAGCGTTAGAAGTGAATAACCAGCTTAACCAAACAGTATTGAATATCAGGTAAGGGGTTAATACTCACTTCCAATAAGGCCGTCAGTTTGACGGCCTTTTGTTATTTGTTTGTCCGCTATTCGTTACCTCAAACCAAGCAGTCTGTCTTTCGTTAATCCCTTACAAACTCAAACTATCGGCTAATTTTAGTACTGGCACTTTCTTTGCATTGTTCATTGGTAAGTACCACTAATGTCAAGAATCAGTCATGGATAAAATGCTCTATATTGCTGCTAGCGGCGCTAAGCAAGACTTGCTTGGCACAGCCGTTAGAGCTAACAACTTAGCTAATACTCAAACCACTGGCTTTAAAGCCATGCTTGAGCAAAGTCGTGCTATGCCTGCATTTGGCGAAGGTTTGCCGACTCGTGTTTTCTCCATGACCGAAAGTCCCACTAACAACTATGCAAGTGGTTCATTAATTCAAACTGATCGTGAACTCGACTTAGCGATTCAGGGCGAAGGATGGTTTAGCGTTCAAGATGCCAATGGCAACGAAGCGTATAGCCGAAACGGCAGTATGCAACTTGGCGCAAACGGTGAGCTCAGAGATTCCCACGGGAATACAGTAGTAGGGGATTTTGGGCCAGTGTTTTTACCTATTCCTTTATCCAATGTCGACATCGCCTCTGATGGCACTATATCTGTTCAACCCCAAGGTGCACCTGCAACGGTTTTAGAGGAAATAGGTCGTCTGAAATTAGTTAACCCTAACGTGCAAGATATGGTGCGCGGTGAAGATGGATTATTTCGTTTAGCCAACGGCAATCCTGCACAAGAAGACGCGCAAGTGAGTATTCGTAGCGGCATGTTAGAAGGCAGTAACGTCAACCCCGTTGAAGAGATGGTCAGCATGATCTATCTACAACGTCATTACGAAATGCAAGTGAAATTAATGAAACAAGCTGAGCGTTTAGATATGCGCGGCAACCAACTACTCAGAATCATCTAAGTATTGGCTAAATTTACTCTTTAGGAGACGCCCATGCATCCTGCACTGTGGATTAGTAAAACAGGACTCGACGCCGCACAAACCGATGTTGCGGTTATTTCAAACAACTTGGCCAATGCCAGTACAGTTGGTTTTAAGAAAGATCGAGCGATTTTTGAAGACTTGCTCTATCAAAATATTAATCAACCCGGCGGTCGCTCGTCGGCAGATACAGAGCTACCTTCCGGCTTAATGTTGGGCGCAGGTAGTAAGGTGGTGGCTACGCAAAAATCTCACACCCAAGGCAATATGCTAACCACAGAAAACTCCTTAGATATTATGGTACAAGGACGAGGCTTCTTTGAAATACTACAACCTGATGGAACCTTAGCTTATACACGTAATGGTCAGTTTACTCTAAACGATCAGGGGCAAATGGTTACGCCTGGTGCGGGTCTTTTGCTGCAACCTGTTATTACTGTGCCAGAAGATGCCCAGCAAATTACGATTTCTCAAGACGGTGAAGTGTCTGCCTCGATCCGAGGGCAAGCAGAGCCTGCCGTATTAGGTCAAATCAATGTCTCCGATTTTATTAATGCAACTGGCTTACAACCTATTGGTCAAAACCTGTATGTTGAAACTGCGGTAAGTGGTGCTCCTATTCAGGGGGTACCCGGATTGCAGGGGCTAGGCACGGTTGTGCAAGGGGCCTTAGAGACCTCGAATGTTAACGTCACCGAAGAACTGGTGAACTTGATTGAAAGTCAGCGTTTGTACGAGATGAATTCGAAAGTGATTTCGTCGGTAGACCAAATGCTAGGCCAAGTTATTCAGCAACTTTAATCAGAGGTAATTGGCTATGGGCTCTTTTTTTTCGTATCGGTTTATTGGCTTAGGCGCTTTAATGGCGGTTATGCTCGGATGCCAGTCGACTGCGCGTCAAACGCCACTGCCTAACGATCCTAACTACGCGCCAATTTTACCAGAAATGCCGCGGCAAAAGATTGCCGAAGACGGCTCTATTTTTCAGGCAAGCGTCGCAAATAGTCTGTATTCAGATGTAAAAGCCAGAAGAGTTGGTGACATTATTACCGTTACTTTGCGAGAAAGTACGCAAGCCACCAAACGAGCTGGAACGACTCTCTCTAAGGAAACCGAACTTGAGCTGGATCCAATCGTTGGATTCGGAGGTCAGCCCATAGGTATAGGGGGGGACTCAATCCAACTTGGCTTAGATTCATCCAATGAGTTTACAGGCGATTCTTCGGCCAATCAGAGCAACAACTTGTTTGGCAGCATATCTGTGACCGTCGTACAGGTTTTACCTAACAATAATTTGTTAGTCAGAGGCGAAAAGTGGCTGACATTAAATAATGGTGACGAATACATTCGCCTTACCGGTGTAGTGCGCCCAGCCGATGTTAGCCCAAGTAATGAAATTATGTCGACCAAAATCGCCAATGCACGCATTCAATATAGCGGCACAGGAGATTTTGCATCGGCGCAAAAAGAAGGTTGGTTAACTGGCTTTTTCTCCTCTGAATATTGGCCTTTTTAGGAGCCTATCATGAAGATTTTTCTGAGTATTTTGGTCGGGCTTGGGGTAGTACTAAGCAACGCTGCTAACGCTCAACGGATTAAAGATTTAGCAACGGTACAAGGTGTGCGCAGTAACCAATTGGTTGGATATGGTTTAGTAGTTGGTTTACCCGGAACGGGAGAGCAAAGCCCATTCACGGAACAAAGCTTCAGGACTATGCTTGCGAATTTTGGGATTAGTTTAGGCAGCGGGGTAAAACCTAAAATTAAAAACGTTGCCGCTGTCGCCGTGCATGCAGATTTACCCCCTTTTGTTAAACCAGGTCAAAAAATTGATATTACTGTTTCTTCTATTGGCGAGGCCGCAAGTTTGCAAGGTGGAACCTTAATGCAAACCTTCTTAAAAGGCCTAGACGGTAACGTCTACGCAGTCGCACAAGGCAGCTTAGTGGTTAGTGGGTTTGGTGCTCAGGGGGGTGATGGCTCGCGAATTGTCATAAATACACCCACTGTTGGACGCATTGCTAACGGTGCGTTAGTAGAAAGAGCGGTTAAAAGCGGTTTCATGCAAGATGATTATCTGACGCTTAATCTTAACTATCCTGATTTTTCCACGGCTCAGTCTTTAGCTGATACCATTAATCGCCGCCTTGGGGCTGATCCCGATAAAGGTTATTCGATTGCTACTCCTATAGATGCAGCCTCGGTTAGAGTGACTGCACCTAGAGATGTTGGGCAACGCGTTGGGTTTTTAGCAACCTTAGAAAATTTTGAGTTTACCCCAGCCAAAGCTGCGGCGCGGGTTGTGATTAATAGCCGGACAGGAACCATAGTCATAGGCCAAGATGTGCGTTTATTGCCCGCAGCAATTACTCATGGCGGGTTAACTGTCACGATTGCAGAAAACCAAACTGTAACTCAACCTAACGCCCTAGCAGAAGGGGAAACAGTTGTAACAACTCAATCTATTGTCGACGTCAACCTAGACGATACACGCCTGTTTAAATTTGACCCAGGTGTCACCCTAGACGAGCTTGTTCGTGCAGTAAATGAAGTGGGTGCTGCACCTGGTGACTTAATGGCTATCCTTGAGGCACTGCGAGAAGCGGGTGCGCTGCAAGGCGAGCTAGTCGTTATTTAAGGCCGTTTATGGAACATCTAACCGATACCCAAAGCCAGCTTGCCTTATCTAGGAACACCAATGATATCCAAGGTTTGGACATTCTTCGTCAAGCGGCACAAAACGGCGACAAAGGTGCTTTAGAAGAAGCAGCTAAGCAGTTTGAAGGTATTTTTGTGCAAATAATGCTTAAGTCTATGCGCCAAGCGCAAGATGTATTAGTAGATAAAGATAGCCCCTTTAATTCTCAGCAAGTCATGTTTTATCGAGATATGCACGATAAACAATTGGCAACAGATTTGGCGCAAAATGGCAGTATTGGTTTAGCCGATATTATTGTTCGGCAGCTTGGTCAGTTGGGTGATGGGTACATGCCTGCTAGTGCCATGCGTAACGACGGTAATCTGTCTAGCTTGAACCGTGATCAGATCAAACATCGAGAAGCGTCACTTGAGCAGGTGATGAGCCAAGACGAAATTACCACCTTTAATTCGTTTAAAGCTTCGGCCTTTACCGACGCGCAAAACTTTATTGAAACCCTATATCCAGCAGCTAAGACTGCGGCCCAACGCCTTGGTATCGATCCTAAAGCGCTCCTTGCACAAGCAGCCGTAGAAACAGGCTGGGGGCAGCATATGATCCACACTACTGAAGGTAAAAACTCTCATAACCTGTTCGGAATAAAAGCCGACAAACGCTGGGAAGGTGATCGCGCTATGGTTGATACCTTAGAAGTACAAAATGGTGTGGCCAAGTCTCAAAAAGCGCCGTTTCGGATCTACTCAGACTTTTCTGGTTCTATGCAAGATTATGTGAACTTTGTGCAAGGTAATCCAAGATACCAAGAGGCCTTGAAGCAATCAGCTGAACCAGCGGAATATTTTTCTGAGTTACAAAAAGCCGGATATGCAACCGACCCCGATTATGCGAAAAAAGTTATGTCTGTGTTGGCCAGCGACAGATTTAAGGCGTTTCAGCCATGATGAAATGCCAGCTAGGAGCGACTAAATGATTACAAAAAGTAACGGCAACACCAGCTTGCTTAATATCGCCCGAAGCGGGGTAGATGCCAGTAATCAGTTACTTAGAACGGCTGGTCACAATATTGCGAATGTGAATACCGAAGGATTCGTTCGCGAGCGTACCTCTTTCGATAGTCAGGCAACGGGCGGAGTAGGTAGAGGCTCCACCGAGCGAGTGCTCAATACCTTTGCACAAAATCAACTGCGCCGTGACACTACTTTACTGAGTGAATTTGAAAACTATCACGACAAAACGTCAGTTTTAGATAATGTCTTTGCAAGCGAAGCCAACAGTATTTCAAAAAGTATGAGTCGCTTTTTTAGTTCAGTACAAACCGCGACTGATGACCCTACAAGTATTTCTGCTCGTCAATTGGTGTTGGGTGAAGCCGAATCGTTAATCGGCCAAATCGGCACAGTGTCAGGTTTTTTGCGAGAAAAAGAAGAAGAACTGAATATTGAAGTAGCTGCCAATATTAACAAAGTAAATAGCCTGATTGAGTCGATTGGTGAACTAAACAATGCGATCAGAGTTAACCAATCAAATAACCAATTTGACGAGCCTGGAACCTTAAAAAATCAACGGGATAATGCAGTATTAGAATTAGCTAGCTTATTGTCTATTGAAACGCGAGTTGACCCGAATGATACTGGCGGTTTGTTGGTTAATTTATCATCGGGGGAGTCGCTAGTCTTACAAGATGGCTCCTTGAACTTGTTTGAAGTTAATAATGGCGCAGACCTAAACTATAAGTCGTTACAGCTTCAAAGCACTGGTAAACCGACTACGTTAAATTTACGGGAAACTAACCTAGGTGGGGCAATTGGTGGATTATTTCGTTACCGTGATGAAGTGCTCGAATCCAGTCGCAGAGAGCTAGGCCAAGTGGCTATTGCGGTAACTGAGTCCCTTAATACTCAGAATCGCTTAGGAATGGATTTTGACCAGCAGTTGGGGACCAATATCTTTGCCTTGCCGGATGTATTGGGTCTAGAGCACCCTGACAATGTTGGAGTAAATAGCACAGTGCTTGGGCGTATCCGTCCTGGTGCAGCGGGAGAAGTCACCAGTGCTGATTATCTAGTGACCATAAACAGTGTCGCTGCAGGTGCGCCACCCACTTTAAACGTCGATGTTGCCGCGGTGAACCCTGATGGTTCTCCCGTACTAGATGTGAATGGTAATCCGGTTGTTCAGAATTACCCTGCTATTACAGCGCAAGCTGGCACTTTTACCTCAGTAATTGGCGGCTTAGAACTTGAATTTGGTGCTGGTGCTGGTTACACACCTGGTGATCGGTATGTACTTCAGCCCACTAAAGACACTGCTGACCGAATAGAAGTAGCCATGACACGGCCAGAGGACTTGGCGCTTGCTTCACCTTTACAGGTTGAAGGTAACTTGAATAACCTTGGCGATGCGCGAGTTATTTCTACTCAGGTCACTAATACCTTTATTGATAACACGTTTGCTGATGGACGCGCGTCTGGATTTAATGATGCCGGCGATGTTCACGGGCCTGGGGCATCTCCCGCTGCGGGCATAGGCGCACCTGCTGAGATCAGATTTACTGCAGAAAATGCCTACGAAGTGAGGGATAGTGCTGGCACTGTGATCACAACAGTAACGGGGGTTACCGACTTTTCAAATATGTTGGCGCAAGCTGCTACTTCAGGCGCGACTCCCCCTTGGCCCGCTGCTTTTAGTGCCTTAGACGATTACCCCGGCTACGATTTTTCGATACAAGGGGTGCCCAAGGCCGGAGACACTTTTAGCATTGGTTACAATACAGACGGATTGAATGACAACCGTAATGGGTTAGATTTATCGACTCTGCAAAACCAAAATATAATGCAATTGAACAATAGTGGTTCTGGTGAGCCAGTGAGTTTTCATGAAGCCTACGCAAATATCATCAGTGATATTGGGCAAAAATCGTCAAGTGCGGATATTTCTAGGCAAGCCGCCGAAGCGTTAAAATCCCAATCAAAAGATTGGTTTGACTCGGTATCTGGGGTGAGCTTAGACGAAGAAGCAGCGAATTTGGTGAGATTTCAGCAATCTTACTCAGCATCCGCGCGATTAATTGGAACGGCACAAGATTTGTTTAACACCATATTGGGTATTGTAAGATAATGAAACGGTGGATTAAGCCATGAGAATTTCAACGGGACAATTGTACGATAGGAGTATTCAGTCGGTCTTGGAGAATCAAGGGGACTTGTCTGATATTCAACAACAACTGTCGTCAGGTAAAAGAATACTGAGGCCCTCTGATGATCCAGTTGGGGCAGCCCAAGTTGTGCGTTTAACCGAAGAAATCGACCTGATCGAACAATATAAAAAGAACAGCAACTTATTGACCAATAGCTTAGAACAAGAAGAAACTGTGCTTAGAAGCATTAACGACGCAGTCAATCGTGCCCGAGTACTTATGGTTCAATCGGGGAATGGTATTGTTGGCGAGCAAGACAGAGATGCTATTTCGATTGAAATAGGCCAAATCCGTGATCAAGTATTCGATTTAATGAATGCCCGCAACCCCGCTGGAGAGTACATCTTTGCTGGTTTTGAATCAGCTGCGCCAGCCTTTTCGTTTAATCCCAGTGCCAGTGGTAATAAATACAGTTTTGAGGGCGATGCTGGCGTTAACAAAATCCAAATTTCTGATACAGTTCGGGTGCAAGTAAACAACTCGGGCAAAGAGGTCTTTGAAGATGTTCTAACTCGTTCGAAGGCCACTATTTCGGGTTCAGTTGGCGTGACCTCAGCCAGTTTAGATATTGCCCAACAAGCCAGTTTTGATAAATTCCATCGCGAAAATTTTGATGCGGTAACCGCTGCCAATAATCAGTTTAGAGTCACTATTATTTCTGCTACCCAAGCGCAAATCAGTAATGTTGGAACGGGTGCCATAATCGACACTAAAGAGTTTACTAGCGGCACGCCTTTTTCGTTCAACGGTTTGAGTTTTGACATAGAGGGAAGCGTTGGCAATACAGTCGATTTTGCATTGGCAGATCCTGTTAAACAAAATATCGCTGAAACGTTAAACAATTTTGTTAACGCTTTGAGTAGCCCATCGATCAGTGATGGAGCATTTCAAGACGCCTTAACTGACGCCCTTGAGGCCACAGATAATTCTTTGGCAAGCATTGCCAGTGGTATTTCTCAATTAGGTGGTCGAGGCAACATTACCGATGCGGTATTGGCGTCTAATTTAGATTTAGAGATAGCCAATAAAACGGCGCGTTCTAATATCGAAGAAGTGGATTACGCTGAAGCGGTCTCTGAATTGAGTCGCCAAGAAGCTGCTCTGCAAGCAGCCCAGGCCACCTTTAGTCGAGTCACTGGCACCTCTTTGTTTGATTTTATTCGTTAGGGGCGCAAACTCAATGAAGCAAATAACTGAGCGTAGCGAAATCCTATTTCTGAATTGACGTTTGCGCAATGCCTCGGATTGTCTGTATTATAAAAGTGCGCTACTAAATACATTCACTGTAATCCTTTGCTAAATTATATTTCAAGCAATCCAATCACTTTCGTTTTAACAACCCTTGCAGGTCAATCTTGGCCAGATAGATACAAGCCTTTTGATCCTGATGGCTTGAGTAGTAACTGATAAATAATTCATTGCCTTTTTTTACTAACCCCGGGTAACTGTTGTCTCCCCATGAGGGCAGAACCTCTTTTAGTTTCAACCGGCCAGTAACTAAATCAAGTATCATCAATCCTGTCATCAATTTTTTGTTTTGTACTATTCGCCCAGCGACTAAGGCTTTGTTTTTATTGATTAAAAGCATAGCTGGTCCACCAATATATGCGTTTAAATCTATCCAGCTCCATTGGGTAAAGGGGGCCTTGCTGACGCCTAGTTGCGCAGAGTAGCTGTCGGCATCCCGCCTTACTATTGCATAGGCTTTGTCGCCAATAAATTGGATCTCACTTTCATTCGGATAACCTTTCCCGTGCTTTTTTAAGCTAAGGGCTGATGATTTATGCAAATAAAAGCCTCTTTTAGGATTACCTTGATACAAGTTAATCGCATTTTGCGCACGATTGTAGGCGAATCCATAGGCAAGGTTTTGGTGCCATGTCAGTCTCCAAAGCCACCATCCTCTATTGCCAAATTCATTGTAACTTGACCATGAATGCCCAGTTTGGGATACCCAGCATAAATTTCGGCTTGAAAGGGTACGATTTTCGTCGTCGGTTAAGCGCGCATAAGCAATCAGCATAAGTTGACCGTCTGCTGTAATGCTCAACTTAGGATCGCGTAAATCGGTATTGGGCAGTTGAATAGTGATGGTATGGGTTACGTTTCCAGCTAAATCAAGTGTTTGTATTTTTATTTTGCCATCTTTACTCACATGATTGCTGGCCTCACGAAAGCAACAATATAAGTCAGATTTGAATTGGCAAAGGTCGGTAAAAGCATTGTGTTTAGTACCGACACTGATCTTTTTAAGCCATGTGATGGACATTTTTTAATCTTTTTTTATCTGAATTAACTCATTGAAACGCAAACAAATAATAAATGCAATGCGGCAATTTTCTGCCAGCTTTCGAATAAAAAGGCAAATTTTGTTAAAGGGATTTTTGAAATCGTCGATAAATTTTCTGAGAGAGCCAGTCATGATGAATTTTAAAACAGCAAAATCATCGTGCTATTAGTGTTATTTAACCAATCGACTTAGGTCGATCGCCAGCCTAGCTGGACTGAGAGTGTAGGAGAAAACCCATGGGTTTATTCGTAAATACCAACGTATCATCATTAAACGCGCAGCGTCAGTTGTCTAATTCTTCAACGTCTTTAGCGACGTCGTTTGAGCGTCTTTCTTCAGGATTTCGTATTAACCGAGCGGCAGATGATGCTGCTGGTTTGCAGATCACTGACCGATTAACCACGCAAATTCAAGGTCTTAACCAAGCAGTTAGAAATGCAAATGATGCCATTTCTCTAACGCAAACGGCTGAAGGCGCATTAGGCGAGGTAACTAACTCATTACAGCGTATCCGCCAGTTGGCAGTACAATCGCAGAACGGGATTAACTCATCTGCTGACCGAGTTGCACTGCAAGCTGAAGTAACCGCATTGCAGAATGAAATATCTCGAGTATCAACTGATACGCAGTTTGCTGACCTTGATTTGCTAACAGGTGGCTTTTCAGCAACTTTCTTAGTTGGTGCAAATGGTGGCCAGACTATTTCTGTTAACTTATCCAGAGCTGATGGAACAAGTTTTGGTGCATCGGGCTTAGGTGTAGGTGCGGGCAGTTTAACCGTTGCAACTACTGCGGGCGCGTCAGCAGCATTGGCGGCAGTCGATGCGGCAATCTCTAGCATAGGTGCGACACGAGCTGATTTAGGTGCATTGCAAAACCGTTTCCAGTCAACTATTCGTAACTTGTCTAACATCTCTGAGAACGTTTCAGGGGCAAGAAGCCGGATTAGAGACACGGATTTTGCTACTGAAACCGCTGAATTGACCCGTAACCAGATTATCCAACAGGCAAGTACGACAGTATTGAGTCAGGCTAATCAGCGTCCACAGGCAGCACTTTCTCTTTTAGGTTAATTCGTTAATCTAGCTTTCGAAACCCTTCACCTGTTTAGGGCTAAGAAGTCAGGAGGTAGTGCTCTGGGGTTGCAAAGAACTGAGCAGGTGGGAGTTTACACTCGCACTCTCTTGTTAAAAAGAGCTTAAAGCCAAGCATTATGCTTGGCTTTTTTTATTCTTAACTACATGAAAAATATATAGTTTTAAAATTAGTTGGATTTTTCACTAAAGGATTTCTGCGTGCCTAACGATAAGGTTACATAGACGTTACGCAACTAACAAAAACAATAAGCGAACGACTAAATAGAGATCGCATAAAAATAAAAGCAAGATCCTATTACCGTAGAGGCACCAATAAAAATAATAGCCCGCGGATACAAAATCAAAAAATCGTTAGGAGATTAAAAATGGGCTTATTCGTTAATACGAATGTGTCATCGTTGAATGCTACCCGTCAGTTATTCAACTCAGGCACTAATTTAAGTACTGCATTCGAAAGATTGTCATCTGGTTTTAGGATCAATGGTGCGAAAGATGATGCAGCCGGTCTACAAATATCAAACCGCCTGACCACTCAGGTGTTAGGTCTTAACCAAGCAGTTAGAAATGCTAACGACGCCATTTCCTTATCGCAAACCATTGAGGGTGCGTTAAGCGAAACCACCAACGCATTGCAACGAATCCGTGTACTTGCCGTACAAGCGCAAAACGGCATCAATGGCTCTGCAGACCGTGTGGCCCTTCAAAAAGAAGTGGCTGCTCTCAAAAATGAAATTAGCCGTATTGCATCTACATCACAGTTTGGTGGGGTGAACGTACTCGATGGTACCTATTCGTCAGCATTCTTGGTAGGCGCGAATGCGGGTCAAACTATCAGCGTTAATGTATCTAGAACGGGGGGATTTGGTTCTTCTGGGCTGGGCGTAGCCGATGTAACAGTTGAAAATGTAGAAGGCGCGTCTGCTGCTATGACCTTAGTATCTAATGCAATTTCGATTATTGATGCTCAGCGAGCTGATTTAGGTGCATTGCAAAATCGTTTTCAATCAACAATCCGCAACTTAAGTAATATTTCAGAAAATGTATCCGCTGCAAGAAGCCGCATAAGAGATACAGACTTTGCCGTAGAAACGGCAGAGTTGACCCGCTGGCAGATTGTGCAACAAGCCAGTACCACTGTTTTGAGTCAGGCAAATCAAAGACCTCAAGCAGCCTTATCGCTACTTCAATAAACCTTAGGAAAATAAAGACTATGCAAGTTTGTGTTGAGCACATGCGGGGGCAGGCTGCGACAGTATAAACGAGGAAAATAAGATTCGGTCGAATTGCAAAATGTGGGGGCAGGCTGCAAACGACCGAGGAAAAGCGATATTTAGTATTAAAGCAGTAAATAAAATAGCGAGAAAACGTATTTTCTTCAGTGCCGTCGGCTTTTTGGCGTGCGGTAATGAAGTGCTAACAGACAGAATAGACGCCAGGAGGTAGTGAGGTATTGAGGTTTAGGCCATCAATTCTGTCTGTCAGCTAGAGCTTACGCTCACACTTTTTTGTTTAGAGGATTTAACACTAAACAGTTGCTAACCAGGGTACCAGTTAGCAAATAATACAAAGCATTTAGTGTGCCAAAAGCGAAATTAAATGCACTAATTTAACTATTTTAATTACCGATATGCGGAAACACCAAACTAAAACAACAGGTTTTCGTAGGTTAGGAGAGAAAAAATGGGATTATTTGTTAACACTAATGTGTCGTCACTTAACGCATCTAGACAACTATTTAATTCTAGTAATAGCTTAAGTGTGGCGTTTGAAAGGTTATCTTCAGGATTTAGGATCAATGGGGCGAAAGATGATGCGGCTGGTCTGCAAATTTCGAATCGATTGACCACTCAAGTGTTAGGGTTGAATCAGGCTGTAAGAAACGCTAACGACGCGATCTCGTTATCGCAAACGATAGAAGGGGCTTTGGGCGAAACTACCAATGCATTGCAACGGATAAGGGTGCTCGCGGTTCAAGCGCAAAATGGAATAAATGGCTCGGCAGATAGAGTAGCACTGCAAAAAGAAGTGACGGCTTTGAAAAATGAAATTAGTCGGATTGCTTCTACCTCGCAGTTTGGTGGGGTAAATGTCTTAGACGGTTCGTATTCCGCTAAGTTTTTAGTCGGAGCTAACGCTGGGCAAACCATAAGTGTCAATGTGTCTAGAATCGGTGGGTTTGGTTCTTCTGGGCTAGGAGTGGCTGGAGTTACCGTTGAAAATGTAGATGGCGCCTCAGCTGCACTGTCCTTAGTATCTGAAGCGATATCCATAATTGACGCTACGCGTGCCGACTTAGGGGCTTTGCAAAACCGGTTTCAATCTACCATCAGAAACTTAAGCAATATTTCTGAAAATGTATCAGCGGCAAGAAGTCGTATTCGAGACACTGACTTTGCCGTAGAAACGGCAGAATTAACCCGCTCTCAGATTGTTCAGCAAGCGAGTACGACAGTACTTAGCCAGGCCAATCAAAGACCACAGGCAGCATTATCTTTGCTTGGGTAACGGGTTTAGTACGAATAAAAAGTTTAACTAGAGGGTAGGAAATGAGAGGCCAACCCTAAGGCAAGAAAGGAAACTTGCCTTGATACCTAAAGTAATCTGGGTATATTTGTCAGGGAGGACACAATTTTGAATTGCCCCATTAGTGCTTTTAGTAAAGCTTGGGTGATTTGTTACCAGTTTGCTCCATCTCCTAACGTGAGCAAGTTGGCTGGGGCTAGGTATATACCTGCCTCCAGCCTTTTTTAACATCAAAGCTCGGTAGTTATACCAGTAGGATTCAAAGTAAAAAGAATAATCTACTCGTAAAACTGCTCAGCGTTTTAATGACCTAGCGGGAATTAAAACGTCGACTAACAAGACTGAGAGTGTAGAAGTTTGGTTGAGAGGCCAGTATTCATCTCTTATATCCTACTAGTCGACAGAAACCGTCTTTGCTCCATCTCCTAACGTGAGCAAGTTGGCCAGGGTCTTTGCCCTGGCCTTTTTTATTCTTACGCGGTACTCACCCGAAAAGCAACATCTGGCAAATACACACTTTACTCAAAATTAATAAAGCAGTTGTTGTGCCAAGTTTGAATTCCCTAAAAATAATTTATAGTAGACGTTTACCCTTCAGTTAATTACTTATTTTTGATCTTTTTGGTGATCACCTCAGATCGCTAGACGCTTTGTTATTACTGACCTTGCATAGGCGTGTCAAAAAATTGGCATCGATCAACATGATTTTTTTAGAAAAAATAGGAAAAAAAATTAAAGGTGCTAGAGACTGGGCCGATAGCCTTAGTTGAGGGGTAGTCTAGATGATTACTTTTGATTCGGAGTTGAGTAGAGGTACTTAGCTCCAATTAAGTGAGGTGATGTTGAGGGGAGGCTCTTAACATCCAAATTGAGGCAAACTTACTGATACACATGTCATGTTTTGGCATACGGTGAGTTTTCAGGAGGTTTTTATGGGTTTATTTGTTAACACAAATGTGTCTTCTTTGAATGCTCAGCGTCAGCTGTCAAATTCAGGGCAAGCACTTAGCACTTCATTCGAGCGTTTATCATCAGGATTTAGGATTAACCGTGCAGCAGATGATGCTGCAGGTTTACAAATATCTGACCGACTAACGACTCAGGTTCAAGGTTTAAATCAAGCAGTAAGAAACGCCAATGATGCAATATCTCTTACGCAAACTGCAGAGGGCGCGCTAGGAGAGGTAACTAACTCTTTACAGCGAATTCGTCAACTTGCCGTGCAATCTCAAAATGGTATCAACTCATCTGCTGATAGGGTAGCCCTGCAAGCTGAGGTAACGGCCTTGGTGAGCGAAATTTCTCGAGTATCAACAGATACGCAATTTGCTGATATAGATTTATTGACAGGCGGGTTTTCTGCTCAGTTTCTAGTTGGCGCGAATGGCGGTCAGACTATTTCTATTAATCTGTCACGCTCCGGTGGAACCAGTTTTGGTGCGTCAGGCCTGGGTGTTGGTGATGTTAGCGTTGCGAGCGTAGCTGATGCCTCAGCTGCATTAACGTCAATTGACACGGCTATATCTACTATTGGTGCTACGCGAGCTGATTTGGGTGCCTTGCAGAATCGCTTCCAGTCAACGATTCGTAACTTGAGTAACATATCAGAGAATATCGCGGGCGCTCGTTCACGTATTCGTGATACAGATTTTGCTACTGAGACGGCTGAATTGACGCGAAACCAGATTGTTCAGCAGGCGTCACTGTCGGTACTAAGTCAGGCTAACCAAAGACCACAAACGGCTCTTTCGCTACTTGGCTAACAATAACTAACCAAGGGTTAGTTTATTATGTAAACTTAGTGATGGCTGTCTACGAAAGTAGGGGGCCATTTACTGTTTCTAGAGAGGTGATGTATGGAGATTAATTCAACGCAAGTTGGCCAAAATTTTGCTTCGAAACTCACGCCAGAACCGTCAGTCACAGAAACCGCCAGCTCTGACGTGCAATCGTCAACTCTGTCTCAAGTTTCTCAGGCTGCGGGCGATATAAGAGAGAATACGGGGCGGCAAGCCACTGAGTCGCAAATTGCATCTGCAGCTTCGCAGATCAGCGATTTTGTTAATTCAAATAGCAGGCAGCTTAATTTTTCTGTCGATGATGCGAGTAACAAACCAGTAGTGAAAGTCACTGATGCAAACTCTGGTGAAGTCATAAGACAAATTCCGTCAGAAGAAGTACTAGAGCTATCTGAGCGACTCAAAGATTTGCAAACAGACGTAGGAAACGCAGTAGGTGTACTGTTTAATCGTCAAGTTTGAGTGGTCGTTAGTGCACGCAAAATAGAAATTTAGCTGGCTGGTAAGCTTTTAGCAGGAGTAATACATGACAATTCAATCTTTAGGTGTTGGTTCAGGCTTGGACTTAGAAGGCTTAGTTGGTCAGTTACTCGAAGCTGAGCGAAAACCAAAAACAGACAGACTCGATAATCGAGAAGAGCAGCTAGATGCTGAAATTTCTGGATTAGGTAAACTTAAATCTCGCTTGCAAGATTTCCAAGATACGGTTGATGACTTACGTTCGGAAGCAAACCTCAAAGGCCGTGAACCTACCATAGATAACCCCACCGAAGGGGTCGAACCTTTTACTGCCGAAGCATCAAATAGCGCCGTTGAAGGTGACTACCAAATTGCCGTTACGCAATTAGCCAGCGGTAGCCGGATAGAAACCGCAGATGCAGTGGATGGCGGTTTCTCTTCCACATCTGACGTTGTGAGTACGACGGCAGGGAGTTTAACGTTTAAAATCCCATCGGGTACCGACTCATTCACTATAGATGTCACAGCTGGGCAGACCTTGCAGCAGCTCAGCTCAGCAATTAATGCTGCGAGTGACAACTTTGGGGTGGTATCGAGTATTATCGACACGGGCACCGCTGATGGGGGCGCCAAGTTAGTGTTTACGTCAAGCACTACAGGTGAAGGCAATAACTTAGTTATCGTTAACGATGACGATATTGCAGATTTACAGCGGGTCTCAACGGTTGCCTCAAATGAGACCACAGTCGAAGCGGGCAACGTAGCGGCTGTTCGAAATGCACAAAATGCAAAAGCCACCATAGATGGTATTGATGTTGAAAGCTCGACTAATGAGTTTGAAAACGTCATCGAAAACGTCTCTTTTGAAGTCTCAGAGGTATCTGAAAAAGAAGCAGATGGTGTGACCTTTAGAACATCTAAACTGAGTATTGGATTTGACTCAGAAGGTGTTGAGTCGACAATTCGAGATTTTGTCGATAACTTTAATACCCTGAGTACAGAAATACGAACTCTGACACGTTTAGGCGACTCAGATTTAGAAGAAGACGGCGCATTTGCTGGAGACACGCTAATTCGCGGGATAGAGTCCGGCATTAATAATATTTTGTTTTCTGGGGTAGATTCGTCAACCCTTGGTAGCTTGTTTCAATTAGGTATCGAGTTTAACGATCAAGGCGAACTAGAGATAAGTTCAACCGATAGTATAGGGCTTGGCAGTGGAGAAGATCGTCTAAAAGAAGCGTTAAGCGACAATTTCGATGAAATTGCTAATTTATTTACAGATCCTGAGCAAGGGGTTGCTGTACGTCTATACGAAAATCTCAGAGAATATACCCGAGCGGGTGGCTTAATCACATCTAGGGAGCGGGCTACCCGTGACCAAAAAGACCAACTATCTGTAGAGCGGGAACAACTTGAGCTCAGGTTATTGAATACTGAGCAGATTTTACGCGACAGGTACTTAAATTTAGATCAGACTGTGTCTCGATTGAATCAGACTGGCTCGGCTTTACTGGCCTCTTTAGGCGGTCTGTAATGCAATACCAAGCACATAGGAGTAGTTGATATGGCATTAAAAGGCATCAACGCATACAAAAAAGGTAATTTGAAACAAGATATATCCACTGCTGATCCTCACAGATTAACGTTAATGTTAATGCAAGGGGCAGTTGATAAATTGGCTTACGCTAAAGGTTGTATAGAGCGTAAAGATTTTGCTCAAAAAGCCGATCATATGTCCAAAGTTTCAGCAATTATTATGAATTTACGAGATACATTAGATATGTCGGCAAACTCCGAAGTTGCAGGTAACTTGTTTGATTTATATGAATATATGCTGCAGCGTTTGGTTGATGCCAATGTGCAAAACAACGTTAAAATCATAGACGAGGTAATTGCCTTGATCATGCCAATCAAAGATGCGTGGTTGCAAATTCCGGAGGCAGCGAAACAAGAGGCCTATGAACTTCAAAAACAAAAACGCCAAACCGCAGTGTGAATACCTTAATACTCGACCATGCCCACACCCCAGAATCGTTAAAGCCTATAAATGATGCTCTGAGCAAGTTACTGAGCGAAGACAATCCAGATGAGGCAGAATTTCTGGCTCTTGCCTCATCCAGAGATGAATGTATTCAAGCTCATCTCAATACCCTAGCCAATGATGAAAAGAAAACCTTCATAACCCTAGAATTAGAAAAGAATGGCCTACTACTTGCTCAAGCTAACGCTATGTTTAAAGCGTCATTAAACGAACTGTCTGGTTTAGTCCGAGGTAGAAAAGCCATAGAAAAATATCGCTGATAAAGTCAGCGAGTCTAGGCGCGAATATCTGCAACTAAACAATTGATTATTCATCTTTTTTATAAGTCTGCTACTATACAAAAAGAGCACATCATTTAGCAGTCAATATCTGCAGGGCAATTACTAAGGTTGGTTATGTTCGACAATAAATCTATTTTGATCACCGGTGGTACGGGTTCCTTCGGTAAGCTTTTTTCTGCTTATTTGATAAATAATTTCTCGCCTAAAAAAGTCATCATCTATTCTCGAGATGAACTAAAACAATTTGAAATGCAGCAAGAGTTTGATGCCCCTTGCATGCGGTTTTTTATCGGTGATGTGAGAGATAAAGCGCGTTTGAAATCAGCTATGCGTGATGTGGACTTTGTTGTTCATGCTGCCGCCCTAAAACAAGTGCCCGCTGCAGAATATAACCCTAATGAATGTATAAAAACGAATATTAACGGCGCGCAAAATGTAATAGACGCAGCCATAAGCTGTGACGTTAAGCGCGTTATAGCCTTATCAACAGACAAAGCGGCCAACCCAGTTAATTTATACGGCGCGACAAAGTTAGCCTCAGACAAGTTATTTGTTGCCGCTAATAATATAGCGGGCGCGAGGGGCCCAAGGTTTGCTGTGGTGCGTTATGGCAATGTAGTGGGTTCACGAGGCTCTGTTGTGCCATTCTTTCGCAAATTGATTGAACAGGGTAAAACTGTGTTGCCTGTTACTCATGCAGAGATGACGCGTTTTTGGATCACCTTAGATGAAGGTGTTGAGTTTGTGATTAAGAACTTTAATCGCATGCAAGGGGGCGAGATTTTTGTCCCCAAGATCCCTTCGATTCGTATCGTAGATTTGGTCGAATCGATAAGCGGCAATAGAAATTACGAGCTGGTTGGCATAAGGCCAGGCGAAAAGCTGCATGAAGTGATGGTGCCCGAAGAAATGGCGCATCACTCTATTGAATATGACGATCACTATGTGATCACGCCTGCTATTAAGTTTTTTGATAAAAACATTAACTACTTAAAAAATAAGCTCGGAGAAAAAGGTCAACCCGTTGTTGATAAATTTGAATATCATTCTGGCAGCAACCCGCATTTTCTGACCGTTGAAGAGCTTAAGTCTCTCGATAAAATTACTCTCTAGGCGTTAGTTTCTATGCTTCCTTACGGTAAACACTCAATTAATGCCGATGATGTGGACGCAGTGGTTGATGTGTTACAGCATAAGTTTCTAACTCAGGGCGATACTGTCCCGCAATTTGAACAGGCCCTATGTGACTACACCGGTAGCCAATATTGCGTTGCAGTTAATAGCGGCACGTCGGGTTTACATATTGCCTGCTTAGCCGCTGGCGTAGAGGCTGGAGATCGGGTTTGGACTGTACCTAACTCCTTTGTCGCTTCCGCTAATTGTGCTTTGTATTGTGGAGCTGAGATTGATTTTGTAGATATCGATCCGGTCACACGAAATATTGATGTAAATCAGCTTCATCATAAGTTACTTCATGCCAAGCAGTTGCCAAAAGCTCTAATAGTCGTGCACTTTGCTGGGACCAGTTGCGATATGCAGGCGATCCAACGTCTGACTCAGAAATACAACATCTGCTTAATTGAAGATGCAGCCCATGGATTGGGTGGCCAGCATTTAGGACACAAAATAGGAAGTTGCCAGTTTTCTGATATGACAGTGCTAAGTTTTCATCCGGTTAAGTCAATCACTAGTGCAGAAGGCGGTGCCGTCACTACATCAGATACCGAACTTAAACAACGTCTCACCTTGTTCTCTAAGCATGGCGTGACGCGAGACCCTGATTTAATGGTGGGACAGAATCACGGGCCTTGGTATTATCAACAGATAGCACTGGGGTATAACTACCGCTTAAGTGATTTACATGGGGCTTTAGGCTTATCTCAATTAAAGCGTTTAGACGCCTTTATTGCAAAGCGCCGATTATTGGTGGCGCGATATCATCAAGCTCTGCAGGCCCTTCCACTCAAACTGCCCGATATACAAGCGCTAGATGACAGCGCATGGCATCTGTATATGATTGAGCTAACACAGCACGATAGGGCAAAGGTATTTGCTCAACTTAAAGAGCGTGAAATCGGTGTTAACGTGCATTATATCCCCATCCATCTGCAGCCATTTTATGCCGACATGGGCTTCGAACAAGGCGACTTTCCTAAAGCCGAGGCGTTTTATGCGAATGCCCTTACCTTGCCTTTATTTGTAGATATGAGTGAAGCTCAGCAAGATGAGGTTATCAAAGCCTTGACTGAGATTTTGGTATGAACTTAGCTGTTATTCCTGCACGTGGCGGCAGCAAGCGAATACCGGGCAAGAATAAAAAACTGTTTGCTGGTCAACCGCTAATTGCCTATTCGATCCAAGCCGCCTTACATAGCCAGTTATTCGATAAAATTATCGTCTCAACTGATTCAGAAGAGATCGCACAACTGGCGATAAGCTTGGGAGCAGAAGCGCCTTTTTTACGGCCTAAAGCATTATCAGACGATTACACTGGGACAAGTCCAGTTACCTGCCACGCCATTGAATATTGTCGTCAGCATTATTTTGAGCCTGATTACGTGTGTTGTATTTATGCCACAGCGCCTTTTTTACACGCTAAGTTTTTACGTCAAGGACTCCTTGCATTGCAAGCATCACCACAAATGAATTTTGCATTTTCGGTGACCAGTTTTGCATTTCCTGTTCAGCGAGCAATTAAGGCCAGTGGTCAAGGCGTAGCACCCATGTATCCTGAATTTATTGGTAAACGCTCCCAAGATTTAGAAGAAGCACTACATGATGCAGGTCAATTTTATTGGGGAAAAGCACAAGCACACATGGATAAGCTGCCAATGTTTAGTCCAGCAAGTATCCCGATTATTTTGCCTCGTCATTTAGTTCAAGACATAGATACGCCAGAAGACTGGCAACGCGCCGAATTAATGTACAAAGCTTATATCAAGGAAAACCATGACTGATTGTGTTGACACTTTGGCAAGAGATCCCAACAAAACTAAAGTGTTGGTGATTCGAATGTTAGCCACAGCGGATGTGTGTGCAATAGCGTTGCCTGCGTTACGTTTTTTTAAGCAAACCTTACCTGAAGCAGAAATCCATTTTTTAACCTATGGTGAATCGGCTAAATTGATTCAACAGGTTGAACCCAGTATTCGTGTTCAAACTCTAGAAACAGACCAGTGGCCAGATGATTTTTTTAAGGCTATGGAGTCTTTTTTAGGGTTAGCTGAAAAAGTAATTGGTCAAGAGTACGCTCAGATCATTAACCTCGACACGGCCTTTATGCCATGCTTTTTAAGTCGATTTTTGCTGGATGCTGGTGAACCTGTTAGCGGCAATTATTTAAGTATGTCTATTCAAGACTTACTTGCCAAAGTTCAAGATCAAAGCTTGGAAGCAAGTTACGTGAATGCGCTGCCTGAATATTTATCTAGCTCCTTTACTGGTATGTATCGCTGGACACTACCTTGGTGGGAAGCACCAAACTTGCCAGCGGGTGGATACCCAGAGTTTTACCTGACCCAATGTTGCGGGTTAGGTATGTCAGCGCTGAATACAGGTATTGATTTACTTGCCGATAAACGTTTAAACAAGCTCGCACAAAAACAAAAAGTAATAGGTTTATGTTTTGAACATGCTGAGGATGGGGTGATTTATCCTTATGTTGAGCAGTTAAAAACTAAGTTGGTTCAATATGGTTACCATGTGTGGAAAGGCGAAGAAGCTGGAAGCGAGATTAAAAAGCGCATTAAAATGATGGCTGCAAGTGACCTAGTTGTGTGCAAAGCCAGTGGTGATAGGTGGTATGCCCAAGCAACAGATACGCCTGTACTCTTAATTACTGGGGCCAGTGAACCCGCGGTTTTTATGCCTGATTATGCGACTGAGCAACACAGTATTTGTCCACGCCACAGTGAGCAGCCGAATAGGCCTGAGCTACCTTGCTATTGCGATCAAGCAGACAATTTAGCCGAGAGTATTGTGTCAATCTTTGAACAGACTGAGTAAGCTCATGAAAGACATTCAAATAGGCCAGCGCATGATAGGTGCATCTCACCCGCCTTTTATTATCGCTGAGCTAAGTGGTAACCACGGGCAGGACTTAGGTTTAGCCGAAGAGATGGTTCGCCAAGCAGCACAAGCCGGTGCTCATGCGATAAAATTGCAAACCTATACCGCAGATAGCATGACGTTAGACGTGGATAGTGAACATTTTGTTATTCAAGAAGCTGACAGTTTATGGGCTGGAGAGTCGTTACATAGTTTGTATGCAAAAGCCGCCACGCCCTACGAGTGGCATAAACCTTTATTTGAGTTGGCAAGCTCCCTTGGGATGCTTGCCTTTAGCTCTCCTTTTGATGAGCATGCCGTGGACTTTTTAGACTCGCTAGGGGTGCCGTGTTTTAAAATTGCGTCTTTTGAACTAACAGACTTACCCCTTATTCGAGCCGCTGCTGCAAAAGGTAAACCCCTAATTATGTCTACGGGCATGGCAAGTTTATCGGAAATAGAGCAAGCCATTGCTACAGCTAACGGCGCAGGCTGCGATGAGATCATTTTACTAAAATGCACCAGTACCTACCCCGCTCAAGCGAGTAATACAAATTTGGCGACTATCCCGCACTTACGTCAGGCATTTGGGTATCAGGTGGGCTTGTCTGACCATACAGCAGGGATTGGCGTCTCGGTTGCCGCAGTGGCACTGGGTGCGAGTGTAATTGAAAAACACTTTGTTTTGGACCGCACTGCGGGTGGTGTTGACGCAGAGTTTTCTATCGAACCAAATGAGCTGAGCGCCCTAGTAACTGAAACCCAACGCGCCCAATTAGCTATGGGGGAGATACGTTATGGTGGCACGCAAGCAGAAGAAAAATCTAAGCAGTACCGCCGCTCTATTTATGCCTGCCGAGACATCAAGGTTGGTGAGGTATTGTCTGCAAGCAACCTACGCATTGTACGCCCCGCGTTTGGTTTAGCTCCCAAACATTGGGATAAGGTGTTGACCAAGCAGGCCAGGGTGGCGATTAAAAAAGGAACGCCTCTAGATTGGGTGCATATTACATGATAGCAAGACTAGCAGAGCGATAAACGATGCGGGTGTTATTTCGAGTAGATGCCAGCCCAAGTATGGGCATAGGCCACCTAATGCGCTGTCTTGCATTAGCACAAGCTTTAGAAGCCGCAGGGCAGCAAATTATTTTTGCTATGTTAGCGTCTAGCCTACCTTTTTTAGCCCAGCAAAAGAGAAAGGTTGGCCAAGCTATTGAGTTACCAGACGAGCAGCAAGATGCAATGTCGCTTATCGAATTGTGCAAACAAGAACACATTGATTGTCTGGTTCTGGATGGTTATCAGTTTGATCAAGACTATCGACAAGTGCTAGGTGAAGCTGATTGTCCTTTAGTCTGCTTCGATGATAACAACCAAAGTGGGCCACTTTACGCCGATGTTGTGCTAAATGGGGCGGACAACGCGACTCATTTAGGTTACAAGGTCACGGCGCCATTCGCTAAATATTGCTTAGGCCAGCCTTATCGTATTTTGCGCCAAGAATTTATATCTCCCGACACTCAAGCGCGCCGAAGAGATTGGCAAACTCGACAATACCTTTCAATTGTGATGGGTGGCAGTGATCCGCGTAATGTAACTAGGCAGATTTTAACGCTTTTGCCTAGTCATTTAAGGGAGCTTGATAGAGGCAATTCCCATGCTCATGTTGGCATTATAATCAATGTATTAACTGGTGCAGCTTATCCATGGAAACGCGAATTACAGGCGCTAATTTCGTCGAGTGAGTTGACAATAAATTGGCTAGACAACTGCCAAAACGTAGCTGAGGTTTTCTTGAACAGTCAGTTGGTTGTCTCTGCTGCCGGAGGGACACAATTTGAACTACAAGCTTGTGCCACACCTGCTATTTTGGCTGTGGTTGCAGATAATCAGCAGAATGCAACTCGCATGGCTCAACAACAAGGTTGCTGCGACCTAGTTGATTTTACAGACACTAGCGGCTCTGATAATGCGCAATTGCATGCCTTAGCTTCTAGTATATGCGGGTTGCTGGCAGCGCCCGACAGATTATTGGCGATGCACAAGGCTTGCCTTGCATTTAGTGATGTTTTAGGAACCAGTCGAGTAGTAGACACAATAGTTAACTGCGTAGCAAAAAAGGGTAAGGCAAATGCAACAAAATCCTTTAGTTGAAGAACGATTAACGGGTTATCAGGTTGAATTAAGGCAAATTGTTGAGCAAGACTTAGAGCTGCTAAGGCAGTGGCGCAACGATCCTAGTGTCGCGCAATTTATGCTTTCACAGCAACATATTAGCGAAGAGCAGCAGCGATTATGGTTTAAGCATATTTGCCAAGACCAAAGCCAAGCTCATTACTTGGTTTTGTATAAATCAGAGCCTATAGGCTCAGCCAATATACGCTGTTACTTTGAAGGTGAAGACTTGGCGAAAGCCAGCACTATTGAACCTGGGATATATATAGCGAAAGAACAATACCGCAATAACTTGCTAGCGTTTGCTCCTACCTTAGTTTTGAACGACTATTGTTTTGAGCACCTTAAGGTTGAGCGCCTGAAAGCTGTGGTAAAAGCAGATAATCAGGCTGCCCTGAGTTACAACAAAAAATTAGGATATAAAGTTGATTGCGCCACTGAGTTAGTCGAGATTAGCTTAACGCGGGAAGACTATGAGCAGGACGCAAAAATGTTAAAATCGTTTTTGTCCCGGCCTACAACAACTTAAGTCAGTAGTTTAGATAAAATTTATAAAACAGATTGAGAGATTCATGAGTAATTCAGAAAAATTAGTGGGTGCATTTAGTCATGCGTTGGCAATTGACGAAGACAGAGTACATGATCAGCTAAGCTACAATACTATTCCAGAGTGGGACTCAACGGCACATATGATTTTAATTGCAGAACTAGAAAATCAGTTTGAAGTCATGCTAGATACTGATGACATTATTGATATGAGTTCTGTGCTCAAGGCTAAACAAATTTTAAGCAAATATGATGTTAAGTTTTAGATATCGGTAGCCTTCAGCTCAATGTTTTTTTCGAAGCTAGCTGACCATCAAACCCAATTGGCAGTTATAGATCAGGAGCTTACCCTTACTTACACCCAGTTGTCAGGTAAGGTAGACGAGTTTTCTGCAATACTGCAGGAGCAACTGCGCCACCCAGAGTGTCAGCGGCCTCTCGTGTTTTTACATGCAAAGAATAACTACTTAACTCTAGTGGCATATTTGAGTTGTTTACGACTAGGTTTTCCACTTTTGTTGTTAGATCCAGATTTGTCTGCCGACAAAAGGCAAAACTTAGAGCAGGTTTATCAGCCTAATCTGTTAATAGACGATCTTAATATTAAGTTACTTCACTACGACGCGTTGTTATTGTCTGAAGTATTAGCCTTAATGTTATCTACGTCTGGCTCTACTGGATCGCCGAAACAAGTATGTTTGAGCGCAAAAAATTTGCAGGCAAATGCTGAATCTATATGTGAGTTTTTACCTATACAGCCAAGTGACAAAACTATCACTAGCTTGCCATTTTTTTATTCTTATGGTTTGTCGGTGATCAACTCTCATCTGTTGGCAGGTGCATGTATAGTCTTCAATCAAGCTACATTACTCAGCAGAGAGTTTTGGGATTGCTTTAAGCTTAATAATATCAATAGTTTAGCTGGGGTGCCTTACAGCTACGAAATGCTCTTGCGGTTACGGTTTGAAACAATGGATCTGCCAAGCCTGCGTTATTTTACCCAAGCGGGTGGAAGGTTAGCCTCAAATTTAGTGATACGTTTAGCACAACTAGCAAAGGCAACCAACAAGCGCTTTTTTATTATGTACGGACAAACCGAAGCTACCGCCCGCATGGCTTATTTGCCAGATGAGAAAGCGTTAGATAAACCTAATTCTATTGGCTGCGCGATACCTAAAGGCGAATTGCGCCTAGTGGATGAGTTTGGGCACAACATAACTGCACCTCATGTGGCGGGGGAGCTGGTTTACCAAGGTGACAACATTATGTTGGGATACGCAGAGTGTCGGCAGCAACTCAGTACATTTAATCCAGAAAAAACACTCATGACTGGAGATATTGCCTGCTTTGATGAAGATGGGGACTTTTTTATCAAAGGACGTAAAAAGCGTTTTATCAAGCTTTTTGGTCAAAGAGTCAGCTTAGATGAAGTAGAACGGTATTTAACAGAAAAAACACTTGAGTGTTATTGTACAGGCGACGATACTAGTTTAGTGGTTGCGGTTAAAAACCATCATGATATCAAAGTATTAACCACTGATTTGAGCGTATATCTTAAGTTACATCCATCAGTGATAAAGGTCATCTCAGTGGCACAATTACCCGTTACAAGTAACGGTAAAAAGGACTATCAGCAAGTTTTGAAGTGGGCGAAAAGTTAATGATGACGCAAAAAATATGCATAATTAAATGCCCGCTTTTTTTGTGCCAACACTTCTGTTTTCCCTCTTTTTTGGCCAGTATGTTGCGATGACAATATCTAATATTGAGCAATACCAGGAGCAATTTAATCGGTTGCTCAACCAGCCAGTCAACGGATTATGCCAAGATCAAAAACAGGCTTTGTTGCTGCCCTTACTGACTTATTTAGATCAGCTGCACTTTGCCAAGTGTAAAGAGTTCAATAATATCTCCCTGAACAGCGGTGAAGTGGGCTCTGTCACTAGCTTATCTGATCTTGGGTACCTTGCGGTGCGATTATTTAAGCACCTTGAATTAAAGAGCATTTCTGATGAACAAGTGTTTAAGGTGCTGAGGTCATCTGGTACCACGAGTCAGACCCCTGCTTCTATTTATTTGGATAAAGAAACCAGTAGTCGACAATCGAAAACCTTGGTCAAAATTTTGCAGCAAACCATAGGTAAGCAGCGTCTGCCTATGCTGATTATTGATTCGCCTAGAGTTGTGAAAGATCCTAAATTTAGTGCGAGGGCCGCCGGTATTCAGGGGCTCATGTTTTTCGGACGTGATCATACTTATGCCTTAGATGAACACATGCAACCCAATTGGCCAGTAATACAGGCGTTTTCCGAGAAATACCAAGACCAAGCTGTGTTAGTTTTTGGATTTACCTTTATGATTTGGCAGCATTTTATTCAAGAATTAATCCAGCAAGGTAAAGCAATTGACTTGACGAAGGGCGTGTTGCTGCACAGTGGCGGCTGGAAAAAGCTCGAGTCAGAGAAAGTGAATAATCTGAGGTTCAAACAGATCTTGCAACAACATACGGGAATAAAGCAGGTTCATAATTTTTATGGAATGGCTGAGCAAGTAGGCAGTATTTTTGTAGAATGCACCGAGGGGCACTTACACGCGCCAGTAATGGCCGACGTGATTGTTCGTGATCCCGTGACATTGCTACCTTCACCCATAAACAAAACAGGCTTAATTCAAGTGTTATCTGCTTTACCAACCAGTTATCCGGGGCACAGTTTATTAACGGAAGATATGGGTACCTTGTTAGGGGTTGATGATTGTCTATGCGGGCAAAAAGGAAAGTACTTTTGTGTACAGGGGCGACTACCTAAAACCGAAGTTAGAGGTTGCAGTGATACTCAAACGGATGAACCCCATGTCTGATTTAACCGTTTTAGCACCCCAACATTTAAGTGCGGAAGATATGGCTAAGGTGCATACGTTATGTCCGAGCCAACCCGCGTCCGACCTGACTTTGAGGTTTTTACAAAGTCTAAGCCAAACGTTACTGAACGATGCTAAATGCAAGGCGTTTCCAGAACTGATTGCCTTAGGGTTTTGGTTGCGATCAAGCAATATTAAGCAAATGATTGGGTCAAATGCATCCTTGCAACCAGATTTAAGGGGCGACCTAACTCAGGTGACAAAAGCACTGGGAACCGTGTTGCACTTCACGCCGTCGAATGTTGACAGTATGTTTGTTTACAGTTGGGTGTGCTCGTTGTTAATGGGCAATAACAATATCGTCCGAGTGGCAAGTAGTGATTCTGAAGCTAAAACATTGCTGCTAAGCACGTTTAATCAACTATTAGAGCTGCCACAATATCGCAGGATTGCCGAAAGAAACCTATTTGTTAGCTATCCAAGGGGTTCTGCGGTGACAGAGCATTTGTCAAAACAGGCCAATGCCAGAGTCATCTGGGGCGGAGATGAAAGTGTTAACGCCATTCGCAGCGTACCTTGTCATCCTAGATGTCGCGATATTAGTTTTGCAGACAGATACTCAGCATGTTTGATTAATGGCGATGCCCTAAGAAATGATGAGCAAGTTGATGAATTGGCCACTAAGTTATGGCGAGATACTGAAGCCCATTACCAACAAGCGTGTTCGTCACCTAGGTTAGTGTTTTGGCTGGGTAGTCCCCAACAGCAACAGGCGTTATTCGAGAGGATTAACCTGTTTGCTAAGGCAAGTTTTAATACTAAGTCCCAATTAAACAATCACTTAGTATTGTCGCAACTGCTGCTAAGCAGTGGGCAAAGTTACCCTCCCATTGTTAAAGACTGTATTTTGGCGCAATCAATTAATCAGCTTGAACCAAGGTTTTTAGATTGGCACCAAGGTGCTGGCGCATATCTTGTATTAGGCCTAGTTACTAACGAATCAATAGAGCAAAGTGTCGAAAAATTGGCAACACATATTACTGATAAACTGCAAACCTTGAGTTATTGGCAGATCGACAAAGGGCAACTATTAAAGCTAGTTGGTAATCCGTCGATACAAGGAATAGATAGAATTATACCTGTTGGTCAGGCCTTGGATTTTTCGCCAAACTGGGATGGGTATGATGTGATGAGTCAATTAAGCCGACAGGTAAGTGTTATCTAACCATGAAATTGTCTGTGATTGTGCCCGCATATAACCTCGAAGACTATATCGAAGAATGTCTGCGTAGTGCCTTAGAACAAAATACATCCCATGAATTTGAAGTGGTGGTGTGTGATGATTGTTCAACGGATAACACCGCAAAGGTTATTGCTTGTCTTACAAAAGAGTTTCATAATTTAAGGCCGATTTATAAACCTCAAAATCAAGGCTTAGCTAAAAATATGCAAACCTTGCTTGCAGAATGCCACGGGCAGTATATCGCCTATCTTGATGGTGATGATGTGGCGTTGCCAAGTAAATTTCAAAAGCAAATCGATTATTTAGACGCTCATGCAGATTGTCATATGGTGTTTCATGAATCTGATATGTTTGACTCCGAAACAAATCAAACCATAAAACTGTATTCGCAACAGCATTATAATTGGTCGTGCATCCCCACTCAATCTAGTACTGATGACTTAATTCAATATGGTACTTACATGCAAGCAAGTAGTGTGATGTTTAGAAATCATGCTAATTTGACTAATACAATTGATAAAGACTGTAAAATCATTCTGGATTACCCATTTTATATTTTAAACGCAGGGTATTTGCAGGCGAGAATTGATTTCATTCCAGAAGTGTTAGGCAGATATCGTATTCACCCCAATAGTTTTGGTCAGCAAACCAGTCGTAGTGTTGAGCGGCGCATTCAATCTTTACGAGACATTGAACGCGCATGTCAACTAGGAAAAGGACTTGGTGTTGATGAATCAATCATTGAACAAGGAATTGCTCATCATAGATTTGCTGCCGCACTTTACTTTTTAGCGAGAGAAGAGTGGGACTTATTTCAGCAATTAATCGAATCCTCTAATTCAAATCAGCGCTTTTTTAACCGCAAGCATGAGTTGGCGTTTGAACACCGTCATAAGCCCAAAGAATTGGCGCAGCTACTAATGGATGTCGCTTAAATGAGTGACTATGATGTTGTCGTTATTGGTGCGGGGTTGTCAGGTGCGGTTATGGCTGAGAGGTTTGCCAGCCAACAGAATAAAAAAGTGTTAGTACTCGAGCAAAGAGAGCACGTTGCTGGGAACTGTTTTGACTTTAAAAACGGGCACGGTATTACCGTTCATCAATATGGCCCTCATTTGTTTCATACCAATAGTGAGAAAGTGTGGGAGTATCTAAGTCAGTTTACCAAGTGGCAAGCATATGAACACAAAGTCTTGAGTTCTATTGATGGCCAGTTAGTGCCGCTTCCTTTTAATTTAAATACGCTGCACCAGTTGTACTCAAAGTCTGAAGCGCAAACAATCGAAAACTTGTTAATTGAACATTATGGCTGGGAACAAAAAGTGCCAATTCTTGAATTGCGCAAAAGCGAGTTACAGCCTTTAAGGGAGTTAGGGGAGCTGGTTTATCAGAAGTTTTTCGTTAACTATACGGCAAAGCAGTGGGGGTGTTCGCCAGAGGATATATCGCCAGCAGTTACTGCTCGCGTACCTGTGGTAATCTCTAGAGATGACAGGTATTTTCACGATAAATATCAAGCCATTCCAGCCAAAGGTTACAGCAAACTCGTTGAGAATATTTTGAGTCAACAGACTATTGAGGTTAGGCTCAACACTGACGCAACCAAAATCATATCGTTAAATCTTGAAGATAAAAGCATTCAGTTTAACGGTAAAAAATTTACTGGAAAGTTGGTGTTTACAGGAATGCTGGATCAGCTGTTCAATTATTCCTTAGGTGAGTTGCCCTATCGCTCATTGCAATTTGAATTTGAAACCCTAGCGCAACAGACATTTCAACCGGAGACCACGGTTAATTATCCAAACGAAAATGACTTTACACGTATTACTGAGTTTAAACATATCTTGCAGGAAACCTCCCCCCATACAACCATAGTGCGTGAGTACTCTCAGGATTATGATAGAAATGACCCGAGTAAAAACGTCCCTTATTACCCAGTGTTCAATGACCAGAACCAAGACAGAGTTAATCAATATAAGGCACTAGTTAAGTCATTCCCGCAAATCATCACAACGGGGCGATTAGCTGACTATAGGTATTACAATATGGATGATGCGGTTGGAAATGCGTTGAATGTGTTTAATTCGGTTATTTAAATGTTCAATGACGTCCGCTTACCCTCTTCGAAGTACCTTTCCTTAGATCTGTTTGATACGCTGCTTATTCGTAAGTATCCCGAGCCGGTAATTTTTGAAAAAGCGTTTCTCTCGCTAGAAAGCACACTTATATGTGGGTTAGATGTGGAGGAGTTTGTCGAGTATCGTCAAAAAGCGGTAATAATAGCTAGGCAGAAGCTAAACAAAGTCGAAGTGTCAATTCATCAAATATATCAATATTTAGTTGTTCCTGAATACGATAGGGAAAACTTACTAAAGGCTGAATTAACAGAGCATGCAAAGGCATTAGTGTTGAATCATGATCTGCTAAGCGAGTTAAAAGGTAAATTTGACGCAGAGTCATTTAACCCACTACAAATTGCTTTTATTTCTGATATGTATTTGACCAAAAGTCAAATATTAACGATTTTATCAGAGTTCGACTCTTGGTTAGTGCAGTTTCCTATTTTCGTATCTTCTGAATATGATAAGACCAAGCGCCTTGGTGATCTTTTCCCATTTGTAAAAGACCAATTAGGTTGGGAGTTTTCGTCTTGGGTACATGTGGGTGATGATAGATTAGCTGATGTAATTAAACCTGAGGAGTACGGTATCACTACTGGCTTTATTAATTACTACTCAGAATATGATTTATTGCTCAAGAAAGAAAATGAACAACTAAAAATGCCAGTCGAGTATGAATCAGATCGAAAGGTGGCCAGTTTAAAAGGTGATTGCAATAGTTTTAAATTGGGAGCTATGGTGTTTGGTCCGATATTGTCTGCTTTCGCAGATTGGGTGATAGATAAAGCGCTTGCAGTTGGTGCTCAACAAATTTTGAGTATAAGTCGAGAAGGAATATGTTTTGATCATGTAATTCGCCAAAAACTGCAAATGCGAGAAATAGATTCTGTAAATTCTCAGGTATTTTATGCCTCTCGGCGTTCAGTCCTTTTGGCTAGCGTCGATACTGAGCGAGATAAATGGTTAGAAACACTATTTATTGAGATCATTGATTTAGGCAACATATCCGTGTCTGAATTTTATGAAATCATAAAGTTATCTTTGCCAAGCAAATTAATATCAGAAAAGCATGTAATGTCGCAGTCTTGGAGCAAAAGAAGTCTCGACTCAATCTCCTTGCAACAATTCTTGTTAAATGATGTGCGATTAAAAAAACAACTCATTGTTCAAAATGTAGCGTTAGCTAAAAATAGTTTTGATGGATACCTGGCACCAATATCTGGTATCGAAAATTGTATAACTTTGGATTTTGGAGGGGGAGGGACTATACAGGGGAAGTTAGCTATCATGCTGCCATCGATACCTAAAGCGAACTTACTATTTTACAAGACAGAGCGAAGTGACAGGTTTTTAGACTTTATGACCTTCTCTGCCTTTATTAGCCAATGTAAGGGAGATGGTGAATTAGTTGGGCAGTTAGTGAAAAACTATTTTGTCATTGAGGCACTATTTAACGGTTGGCAAGGAAGCGTTGTTGATTATCAGGAAGGTTGTGGAAGTCCAATATTTGGCTCAGCACTAGATAATAATAAGTTGATTCTGGAACCCTTTTACCAAGGCATAGCCGAATTTATCAAAGGTGTAAGTGAGCACTGTGCAATAACAACATCTTCAGCCAAGGCAATAATGTCGCGGTTTATTTGTTCACCTTTAAGAGACGAAGTTAATTTACTTAAATGTGTTTACCACCAAAGTCTCGCAGGCAATCATACGCCTGTTGCTGTAGTAGGAGATAACTCTGACAACTCTAGAACTTATTTATGGGAGGGGGCTCAGTATTCTGTGCAACGAAAAGCTGAAGAACTCACACACCACCAACAAGCTCTTATTTCAAAGATCCAAAAATGCGAAATTCAACGAGCTGCGATTTATGGCGCAGGGCAATATTTTCAGCAAATATTGTCAGTTATTGTTAATTTGCCACTAGAAATTAGCTGTGTAATTGACAGAAAAGCTGAGGTTGCTGAACTGACAGTAGAAGGGTATCAAGTATATACCCTAGACCATGCGATTCAAACTCAAGTAGATTGTATTATCATTGCTTCAGCGTCATTTGAAGATGACATTGAGAATCACATAAGGCAAAGGTACCAAACTCAATTAGCTGACGTTGAGGTAATCCGTGTCTAGTCGTGCTAATAAGTCAAAGCTAAATATTATCCAAATTAGTAAATACGACTCTGCTGGAGGAGGGGCTAGTCGTGTAGCTGAGCAGCTTACAGACGCCTTGATTCAAAATGGTCACAACGTTATTCATTACACACGTGGTGCTGCAAAGGGTTTTAATCATATTCGTCGTCCTCTTTATGGTAAGCGTACAAAAAAAATGATGGGATGGATGGCTAAAAAAGGTTGGGTAGACGTTGTACCTTTTGAGTTACCTAGGCTGTTGTTTAATATTCATATTTGGCGTGCCGATGTTATTCATTTTCATGATATCTCTGGCACCTTGTCCCCACTAACGGTTGCAGTGTTGTCTTGGTTTAAAAAAGTCGTTTGGACTCTACATGACGCTTCTACGTTGACTGCAGGATGTATTCAACCTCTTGAGTGCGAAAAGTTTAAAAAGACTTGTAGTCAATGTCCTCAGCTAGGTATTTGGCCGCTTACTACCCAGATAGATCGAACTTCTTGGCTGAGAGACATGAAGCGATTATGTATTAGGATTAGCAGAGTTAAGTACGTTAGCCCTTCATTTTGGCTTGCTGATTTGTTCCACAGAGAAACAGGAATACTACCAATAGTTATACGAAATGGGCTAGATGAGGAGTGCTTCCACCCTTTAGCATGGAAATCTGTTAGTCCATTAATGTCAGACCGGGTAAAGCTGCTGAGAAACTCAACTAAGTATAAATTGTTGTTGTCTGCATCTAACTTTGATGACCCAAATAAGGGGATGGATACAGCATTGGAAATAGCGAAGCAATGTCCTAAAAATAAGGTGCTAGTTGTTCTCGTTGGCAGAAATAGCATCAATGAAGATAGCTTTGAATGCGATATGTTAAACTTAGGTTTCATCGATAGCGAACGGGATAAAGCTGCGCTTATTTCGGTTTGTGATGGGATGCTGTTTTGTTCCAAAGGTGAAAACTATCCCTTAATATTACTAGAGGCTATCGCATCTGGGCTTGCAGTTTATGCTCTACCAGTTGGGGGAGTGGCAGAAATTTTGAATGATCATGTAGAGTCGAAAGTTTGCTCTGACTCAGAGGAGTTAGCAGCCAGTTTGATAGAAGCTATTGCGTTGAAGCTCTCAATGGGGAAACAAAAAAAATCATCTCAATGCATGAACTTAAGTTGGTCAAAGTCTGTTGACGGATACCTTGGGCTTTATCGATGACATCCCTCTTAATTCAATTCATTTTCCATGAGTACATAAAGTTGATTCAAATATGAATGAACTACCTAAAGAAAAGGAGCTGCCTCGGGTCGTTATCTATGGTACTGGTGGATATTATCAAAGTGTCAAATCATTGCTTTTTGATGCGTTTATAGTCGTGGCTCTTGTTGACTCTTTGAAAGGTGATGAAGGACTAATTATGGATGGATGCAGGGTGATAGACCCTGACTCTATCCGTAAAATAGATTTTGATTATATTGTTATTGCAAGTAGTTATGAATATGAGATCAAAGAAGTCTTGAACTCTAAAGAGCTAAAACCTGAGGTTGTCAAATCTATCGGTGATTTCCCACAACTTTTGCATGAAATTGAGCAACAAATATTGCCTAAAATCAGTGGGGGCGAGTATAAAATTGATTTTGAAGAAGGTAAGACAACTCTTGCTTTCATTATGAACAGTATGTTGCCAGGTGGTGCTGAAAAAGCACTTGTGTCATTGCTTCAACATTTTGATAGCGAAAAATATCAGGTAATTATTTTTCTGTTTGAGTATAACGGATTTTATTTGGATAAAATACCAAATGAAATCAAAGTGTTTAATTGTTTTAGTCCAAACTCAGACCCACTTCTGACACGTATTTGGCTCAAATACAAAGATAACGAAAGTGCCTATCAAAACTTGATCGTGCATGACTCAGATGTATGTATTGCATTTATCGAAGGATGGGCCACTAAAATATTGTCAGGTAGAAAAAAAGCAGGAAAAATTGCGTGGGTTCATACTAATTTAGTTACAAACCCTTGGACAAAGGAATGCTTTTTGTCTGATGAATTAGAACGCTCTAGTTACGAGTCAATGGATAGAGTGGTGTTTGTGTCTGAAGATTCAAAACTGGGCTATGAGTCTAGATTTATTCATTCTAAGAAAAATATCGTTATTCCAAATGTTATCGATATAACGACTTGCGCTGTTAGGCAGCCAATTTCAACTGCACCGCAACGATTAGTATATGTTGGTCGTCTATCAAAAGTTAAAGGTGTGATAAAACTATTGGCTGTTTTTACTCGCCTAGCATCTAAGTACGATTATTTGAACTTGTTAGTCATTGGCGATGGTGAGGAAAGACGTAATCTCGAAAGTTATGTGAGCCAACATGCCTTAAATCTCAGGGTCAAGTTTACAGGGTTTATCGAAGCCCCGTTTTCTTTAACTCGTACTTCAGACATATTTGTCAATCCGTCTGATACAGAAGGCTACCCGTTAGCTGTTGCAGAGGCCTTAATTAACGAATTGCCAGTAATAGCCACTAAGTGTACCGGTAATTGCGAGATACTAAAAAATGGAGAATTTGGTGAATTGGCCGATAACTCCGAACAAGGGCTTCATCAATCTATAGAAAAGTTGCTGTCTAACCCAAAAGAGTTTTTGTTAACAAAGAAAAAGTCGGCATTGGGTAAAAAACAGTTTAAAGCAGTAGAGGTAGTACAAAAAGTGAACGACCTTATCAAGAGTGTAGTTATGGGCGATAAGTATTAGATGAAATTTATGAGTTGCGAAAATCTTGTTTTGTATGGCGCTGGAAAATGCGCAGAACGATGCATAGAGGAATTAGCTTTACCTATCGATAAAATTAAAATAGTTAGTAGTTTAGGTGGAGAAGTTCTGCTTGGTAAGAAGGTAAAGAGTTGGGCGAAACTGGAGCTCAACGTTATCAATAAAGTTATTATTGCATCTGAGTATGTAGCTGAAATCTATGATTGTATTGTACAGTCGGGTATTAAGGTGGAGGATGTATACTGTTTTGTTTTTGAAGACAGAAAGCTTGTTAAAGTAACAGAGTATTTAAGAACGAAAAAAAAGCAGAAAACACTTTATGCTTTTTACGACCTAGAGCTTAATGGTGCAACATTTGATGCCTGTGTCTTTGCTAATGGAGCTGAGGAAGAAAGGTTAAGAAAGGGGCTTGAGCATCTATGTTTTGTAATAGTTCCGCCGATAAAAACTCATGGAAATGCTTGGTACAAAGAAATGTACAGCACGGAGGATGAGTACAAGGACAGAGTGAGAAATTTACTTATTCCAATTTTTCATTTGATCCCAAGTTGCATATCTTGCATAGAATTAGTTGACCGTGGTGATGTAATCCACTACAAAAATTACAACCATATTTACCCTACTGGTTTTGATGAAACGAGATGTGAATTAGTAAACATTCCAGTTAAAGTGTTTGAGAAGGATAAACCTGTCGGCCATTTTTGTGCTCCTGAAAGGGCTAAAAATTACATTAATCAGGTATTTAACTCTGTTGAAAATAAGATTATTTTGACCTTTACGATTCGAGAATATTGTGACCAGCCATTTAGAAACAATAATCTAGATGAACTAAAGATGTTTCTGTTGAGCTTGGATTTAAATCAATACTTTCCAATTATTGTAAGGGATACTTCTCATGCTGGAATAGGTTGTATAGACGGATTCGAGGATTATTTTCACATGCCTGAGGCTGCACTTGATTTAGGGGTTAGGTGTGCTCTATATGAACAGGCTCATTTGAGTTTTTTTGTAAATAATGGTGCTACATCGACCGCTTTTTTTAATCGAAAGGCGAGTTATGTAGTGTTTAAGTTTTCTTCTGAAGAGCTTGAGTGTACATCTCAGGAATACTTAAAAGAAATATTCTCCCTGGAGTTTTCTGATGAAACATTTTTCTTTGCATCAGGCCTATATCAAAAAATATGTTGGGAAGATGATACTAAAGAAAATATGGAAAAGTATTTAAATAGATTCTTAGAATTAAATAAACAAGAGAGAGTTGAGTGAAAATTTTAGTTACTGGGGCATGTGGGTATAAAGGCTCTGTTTTGGTCCCAAAGTTATTAGCAAAGGGGTTTAGTGTTGTTGCGATAGATATTCAATGGTTTGGCAACGAACTAAGTGCGCACTCAAACTTAACAACCCTCAAACACGATGTTAGAGATACTAGTAATATCGATCTGTCTGGAGTTGATGCCATTATTCATTTGGCTTCGGTGGCCAATGACCCTTGCGGTGATTTAGACCCTAAATTGACGTGGGAAATTAGTGCGCTAGCTACCATGCAATTGGCTGATAAAGCTGCGAAGCAAGGTGTAAAGCATTTTATTTATGCGTCTTCAGGCAGTGTATATGGTGTAAAAGAAGAAGAGCAAGTAACAGAGGATTTGGCTTTAGAGCCTATTTCAGAATACAACAAAACCAAAATGGTTTCTGAAAGAGTATTACTTAGTTACGCGGATAAAATGGTCGTTCAAATAATACGCCCTGCAACTGTTTGTGGACTATCACCTCGTATGCGCTTAGATGTTGCAGTGAACATGCTGACTATGCAAGCCATTAACAATGGTGTCATTACCGTGTTTGGTGGCGACCAAGCGCGCCCCAATATTCACATAGACGACATTACCGATTTATATTTGTTTTTATTATCTCGTCCTGATGTTCGAGGGGTGTTTAACGCTGGGTTTGAAAATATCACTATTTCAGAAATCGCTCATCGTATTGTTGATAAAGTGGGAGGTGATATTGTCGTTACACCCTCTAACGACCCCCGGTCCTACCGAATTAATTCAGATAAGTTACTTGCTACTGGGTTTAGACCCAAATATAAGGTTGCCGATGCAGTTGATCAAATCGTAGATGCTTACAACCTTGGCAAATTAAAGGATGAAGATCGTTGGTACAACCTTAAATGGATGCAAAGGCACGTTTTTAATGATTGATTTAATTAACGATTACAAACGAAATTTAAATAGTCAGTTGGCAAGCTTTAATTGGGCGCCAGTAGAAAAGTTAGCTGAATATTTGATTGATGCTGCAAAAAAGGGACATCAAATATTTTTGTGCGGAAATGGTGGGAGTGCTGGTAACGCTGCTCATTTAGCGAATGATTTTATTTATGGTGTTGACCCTAGTGGAAAGTTTGCGTTAAACGTTGAAGCCTTGACAGCTAACACTAGTGTATTAACTTGTTTGGGAAACGATATTGGTTATGACGTTGTTTTCTCTCACCAACTAAAAGTAAAAGCTAAGCCGGACGATATTTTGATTGTTCTTTCTGGAAGTGGCAATTCAGAAAACATCATTAAAGCTTTAGAACAAGCTAAATTATTAAAAATGACTTCAGCAGCAATATTAGGTTATAGCGGTGGTAAAGCTCTTCAACTGGCTGATATTCCGATTCATTTTCTTGTTAATGACATGCAGATTTCTGAAGATTTACAGATCATAGTTGGACACATGCTGATGCGATATTTAAATCAAGAATTGGCCTAAAACATAATGAACAAAATAGTGGTTCTTGGCAGTAATTCGTTTGCCGGTAGTCAGTTTGTATCTAACTCGCTAGCATTATGTAATGAAATGGTAGGTATCAATCGCTCAGCAGAACAAAGTGATATTTTTTTATCTTACAAAAAATCAGAAAATATCTCTCGCTATGAGTTTCGACAGTTAGATTTAAATCAGAATTTTAGCCAAATTATAGATTTCCTTGCACAGTTTAGGCCTGATGTTGTAGTCGATTTTGCAGGTCAGGGCATGGTCGCTGAATCTTGGCAACAGCCAGAGCAGTGGTATCAAACTAATGTTCTAAGTAAAGTTCGCTTGCATAATTATCTTAAAGATCAATCTTGGCTAAAAAAATATATTCGAATTTCTACGCCTGAAGTTTACGGTTCCTGTGAAGAAAAAATTAAAGAGTCGTTTTTGTATAATCCTAGCACTCCATATGCGGTATCTCATGCTGCAATAGATATGAGTTTAAAGGCATTTCAAGCGCAATATGACTTCCCAGTTATATTCACTCGATTTTCTAATTTTTATGGGCCTGGCCAGCAGTTGTATCGAATTATTCCTAGAACAATTATTTATGCCGTGACTGGGAGAAAGTTACAGTTACATGGTGGGGGGAAGGCTGTTCGCGCATTTATACATGGCAACGATATTGCAAGTGCAATCAATGCGTCAATTAATAGTGGAAAAGTAGGTGAGGTATATCACTTCTCAACAGATTCTTTTGTGACTATTAAGCAATTAGTTGAACTAATTCATAATCAACTGGGAGCAGACCACGACAAATTAGTGGAAGTTTCACAAGACCGTCCTGGTAAAGATTTAAAGTATTTGATGGATGATTGTAAAGCGCAAACTGAATTAAATTGGCAGCCTAAAGTATCTCTTATTGAAGGGATAAAACAAACGATCAAATGGGTTGAAGATAACTTAGAAGAAATTTCTGCGCTTCCACTCGATTATCAACACAAGGTGTAGCTAAGTGGCTAATTTTTATCCAAAACAATATCAAGAAACGGGACAGTTCCCAATAAATCATAATTACTTACCTCAACAGTTTTCAGATTATGAAGAAATATGGCAGCAAGTTAAAAAGGTAGTTCAGCAAGGAGATTTCACGCTCGGCCATGCCGTAGATAAATTTGAGCACACATTCGCCCAAATGAATGGCGCTAAATATGGTATTGGTGTAGGCAGTGGTACTGATGCTTTGTTTTTATCATTGAAAGCGCTTGGGGTCGATAAAGGAGATGAAGTCATTACGACTCCCTTTACCTTTTTTGCGACAATCGGATCTATCGTAACTGCAGGCGCAACCCCTGTATTTGTCGATGCTGCTGATGATTTTAATATAGATGCTAAGCTGATTGAGGATGCCATAACGCCTCGTACCAAAGCGATTATGCCAGTGCATTGGTCTGGTAATCCGTGTGATATGGATGAGATCAATGGTTTGGCTAAACAATATAACCTTTCGGTGGTAGCCGATGCATGTCATGCGATTCAAGCCACCTACAACAACAAAGGCATCGCTGAGTGTTCAGACTTAACCTGTTTTAGTATGCATCCTCTTAAAAACCTCAATGTCTGGGGAGACGGTGGAATGGTGCTGACTAATAACAAGGCCTTGGCTGATACCCTGTACTCCATTAGGAATCATGGCTTAATTGATAGAGATCATTGCCAGACTTTTTCTTACAACTCTCGCTTAGACACAGTACAGGCTGTGGTTGCCCAGTACCTAACAGATAATAAATTAAACAACATTAGTGGGAAAAGAATAGAACATGCGGAGTATTTAGATAACGCATTTAAAAGTATAAAACATATAAAATTGCCAAATAGGCAACCAAATAAGAAGTCAGTTTATCATTTGTATATGGGATTATTCGAAAGGCGAGATGAATTGCAGGTGTTTTTAAATACGCAAGGTATTGATGCAAAAGTCCATTATCCTGTTCCTATGCATTTGCAGCCTGCGGCAAAAGATATGGGATATCAAAAAGGGGATTTTCCAGTAGCTGAGAATATATGTGATAACTGCTTATCACTGCCTGTTCATGAGTATATTTCTCAAGATCAACTGGACCACATGATCCAATGTGTGAAAGATTTTTACGGGGAATAATCGATGGATGTACCTTTTGTAAATTTGGCACTGCAATTTAAAGCTTTAGAGAAAGAATTAACTCAAGAATTTTGTCGTGTAGGTTATTCTGGTAATTATGTGATGGGGCCTGAAGTTGTTGAGTTTGAGGCAGCATTGGCTAAATTATGTAACGTAAAACAAGCTATATCTGTGGGTAATGGTACAGACGCTCTAGAACTCATTTTACAAGCATATGGTATTGGTGATGGCGATGAAGTTATTACCGCTCCAAATTCTTTTATTGCATCTGCTGGCGCTATTGCTGCTGTTGGGGCAACGCCCATTTTTGTCGACGTTGGCGAAGACTACAATATTGATGTTTCTCTTATTTCTAATGCGATTACAGAGAAAACCAAAGCTATCATCCCAGTGCATTTAACTGGAAACCCAGCAGATATGGATGCAATCAACGTTATTGCAGCGCAATATGGACTTAAAGTCATTGAAGATGCTGCACAAGCTATTGGTGCAGAATACAAAGGGCGTCCCGTTGGTTGTTTATCTGATGCTGCCGCCTTTAGTTTACACCCTCTAAAAAATTTCCACTTGTTAGGTGATGCAGGCTTTATAAGTACTAATGATGAAAATTTGGCGGCTCATATTCGAAAGATTAAAAACCACGGACTCATCAATCGAGATGAGAGTGCCACGTGGGGACGGAATAGTCGACTAGATTCAATGCAAGCTGCGTTTGGGTTAATTAAGTTAAAACACTTATCCAATTGGACTGCTCGATTTCAAGAAATTGCCGATATTTACCTTAACGAGCTTGATGGAATCGTGAACTTACCAGTGTCCCCAAAAGTTAATAGCGCCGTGTATCACAATTTTGTAATCCGAGTGGAAGATAGGACTAAGCTCATGAGTTATTTAGGCGATAACAATATTGGATGCAAAATCCATTACCCGATCCCGTTGCACTTAATGGGATGTAGTAAAGAGTTAGGTTATAAAAAAGGCAGCTTTCCAGTTACTGAAAAGCAAGCGGGAAGTATTTTGAGTTTGCCAATATATCCAGAATTAGCAAATGAGCAGGTACTTTACGTCAGTCAAAAAATAAGAGAATTTTATAGTGAATAGTATTGGTCAAGAAATTGATTTAATGGTCAATTATCCGCGCTCAAAACGTAATGTGGATGCTAGAGGAGCAGAAAAAACACCTGAAGATAGAGCATTAGCTCGGCAATTCGGGAAGGCTTTTTTTGATGGTGATCGTTCTCACGGTTATGGTGGCTTTAGTTATCACCCGAGGTTTTGGCAGCCTGTTATTCCTGCCTTTGTTAAACACTTTGGTTTAGATAAACAATCATCACTTTTAGACATAGGCTGTGCTAAAGGTTTTATGCTGCACGATATTAAACAAGCCATGCCAGATATGGCATTGGCAGGTATCGATATATCTGACTATGCGATAGAACATGCTATGGAGGATGTAAAAGAATTAGTCCAAGTAGGAAACGCTATACAATTACCCTTTGAGGACAATAGTTTTGACGTGTGCATTTCGATCACAACTTTACACAATCTTGAGAGGGAACCTTTAGCCCAAGCATTACTAGAGATTGAGCGAGTTAGTAAAAAAGGCAGCTTTATTACTGTCGATGCCTACCGAAATGATAAAGAAAAGCAGCGAATGGAAGCTTGGAACCTAACTGCAAAAACTATGATGCATGTGGACGAGTGGAAGCAGTTCTTTAAACAAGTTGGATACACTGGCGATTACTATTGGTTCACTCCTTAACATGAATACTCAACTTTCTTCGCTTGATTATTTGGCCATCTATAAAATGATGCAATTGATCAGACAAACTGAGTTAGGTATCGCTGAGCGTTACCCAAAAGGTCAAATGCGTTGTCCTACTCACTTATCAGTAGGACAGGAATGTACACCTGCTGTGTTAAGCAAATTGTTAACTCACCAAGATTTAGCTGTGTCTACTCATCGTTCGCATGCTCATTATTTAGCTAAAGGTGGAGATTTGAACGCCATGTTAGCTGAAATATATGGGAAAGAAACTGGTTGCTCTAAAGGCCGAGGTGGTTCTATGCATTTGATCGACCAATCGGTTGGTTTCAAAGGGAGCACAGCAATAGTAGGCAATACTATACCAATAGGTGTAGGTTTAGCATTAGCTAAGAAAATCAAACAGGAGCAAGGAATTGCAGTCGTGTTTCTAGGCGATGGCGCGACCGAAGAAGGTGTATTCTATGAGTCTGCAAATTTTGCCGCAGTGCAATCGCTTCCGGTGTTATTCGTATGTGAAAATAATCTCTATTCGGTTTATTCATCACTTGATGTTAGGCAACCCAAAGGCAGAGGTATAGCTGAGCTATCTTCAAGCTTGGGTCTGGCAAGTTTCACTGCAGATGGAAATAATGTACTGAGTTCTCATACTGCTCTTTCATCTGCTATTTTGCATATTAAACAGGGTAAAGGCCCTGCACTAGTTGAATTATCAACCTATCGATGGTTAGAGCATTGTGGCCCTCATTATGACAATGATATTGGATATCGAACAGAACAAGAGTTTCTAGCATGGAAAGATAGAGATCCCATTAGCTGTTTTGAGTCAGAATTATTATTTAGTGTGTTAGCTACACAAACTCAGTTGGAAGAGATACAAATCCAAGTGCAAAAACAGGTTAAATCGGCATTTACATTTGCAGAGCAGTCGCCTTTTCCTGACTACAAAGTGCAAGATCAGAATGTATTCGCAAGGAGTGGGTTATGAGTAAACAAGTCATGACTTACGCTGAAGGAATAAATTTGGCTATGCATCAATGCATGACTTTATCTGACGATGTAATTTGTTACGGTTTAGGAGTGGATGATCCTAAAGCCATATTCGGGACGACAGCGGGTTTGGTAGAAAAATTTGGTTCAAGTCGAGTGTTCGACATGCCAACTGCTGAAAACGGTATGTTAGGTGTGGGGGTAGGAGCTGCAATTAATGGTTTGAAGCCGGTTATGGTGCATCAAAGGCTAGATTTTTTCTTACTTGCTATGGATCAGTTGGTTAACAGTGCGGCTAAGTGGTTTTACATGTTTGGTGAACAACAAAGTGTACCTTTAACCATAAGGCTAATGCTTGGCAGAGGTTGGGGGCAAGGGCCGACTCATTCTCAAAATTTACAAGCTTGGTTTGCTCATATTCCAGGATTAAAAGTAGTTATGCCAAGTACGCCGAATGATGCAAAAGGTATGCTAGCCGCTAGTATATTTGATCCAAATCCAGTGGTATTTATCGAACATAGATGGTTACATCATCAAGAGGGTGAAGTTGATTTGTCGATAGAGTATTTTGAGCCACTGGATAAAGCTAAGGTAATTCGACATGGTGACGATATAACTATCATAGCTTTGTCTTATCAAGTGGTAGAAGCTAGGCGAGCCGCTAAGGCATTAGCAGAAAATGGTATAGATGCTGAAATTATTGATTTACGTGCAATTCAACCTATCGACTGGGAAACCGTAACGACTTCTATTCGTAGAACAGGGCGCCTGCTGGCAGTAGACACAGGGATGACGACATGCTCCGTTTCGTCAGAAATTGTTTCCACCATTAGTGAGGCTTGTTTTGATAATTTGAAATGCGCTCCAAAACGATTAGCGATGAAGGATATGCCGGAGCCAACGAGTTATGGACTCACTAGGGGGCTTTATCATGGGGCCTTTGAAATCGCTAAATTGGTACATGAAATGGTAAAAGGTAAAGATTCCGAACAGCTTTATAGTGAACTTAAAGTAAACGGTAATCATGATGTTCCAGGAGACTGGTTTAAGGGGCCCTTTTAAATAGGCCAATTCGTATATGGGATGAGCTTTTAAATTTTTATTTGATACCTTTCATTCCTTAAATTATAAACGAACAGATTTGAACTTTTATGAATATTGAGGGAAATGGCTTAAGTGGAATGTTAGGTGCTGAATTTGCTTCATTTTTAGCAAAACAGCATGGAATTCATGCTCAAGAAAAGCTTTTGCCATCGGAAAATTGTGATGTTTTCTTTCATTTTGCCGCAAGGTTTCCTCCCAGTTGTCACGATGAAATTTTTAATTCGAATATTTTACTGTTAAAAAACGTTTTAAAGATTATTAAACCCCATACAAGACTAGTGTTTATCTCATCTAATAGTGTTTATGAGAGGAATACAGGAGAAATTAACGAAGAAACATCAGTAGACCCTCAAAGTTATTATGCAAGGTCTAAGTTAACAGGCGAAAGGCTAATTAGATTGAGTCATAGAAATCATCTAATACTTCGTTTTCCCGCGATACTCGGGCTAAAAAAGTCTTACAATTTATTTACCAGAATTATTGATACGGGTTTAAAAGAGAATAAAGTCAAACTTTTTAATGCAGGTAATATTTATAATAATTACATAACTGTTGAAAAAGGGGTAAATATTCTTGCCAATCTTTTTGCTAGGAAGGGCGTATTGGGAACTTTTTGTTTAGGTGCTGTACCAAACAAGTCACTATTAGAAATTGCTCAGTTGCTATTACGAGACTTGGATAGAGACATACTAATAGCCAACGAGTTGAAGCGAAATAGTGGTATAAGAGTGAATACATTAAAGCTAGAAAAGGAAATTAATTTATCTTTGGATATTACGCAATCAGAATTGAGTGAATGGGGAAAAGATTATGTAAAGCTGTTAAGGGTAAGTAGTTTAATTGTGTAGTTCAAAAGGTAAACACTCTATTACTTTGTGTACTTGGAAAGAATATGAGAGATTCTAAGATGTATTATGCAGTTGGAGCAAATAAGAATGCACTGTCCTTAAGCAAGTACATTGATGAAAAAATTATCATAGTTGATAATTTCAAGTCTGGGCAAAATTTAATGGGGAAGATAGTTAAAAAGCCCCCAAGAAAGCATACAACAGATAACTGTTATGTACTTTGCCTTTGCCACGAACATCATACTGAGATTATTTATCAACTAGCGTCAATAGGTGCTCCAATTGATTCTATATACGTATTTACAGGCAAAGAACATCCAGTTCCCTTATCCAGTGGTGTATGGAATGAGGCTCTATCGAAAAGTTCTATCCAAGACCATTTCTTATCATTAAGTCAACAATTTATTTATTGCAAACTCTCTGGCGGAGACCAAATCAGCGTGCTCCAACGTTATGCACTCTTCACCGTAGATACTATAGATAGGCAGTTGTTAAACTTAGTGAAAGAAAATTTTGGCAATCTAAAAAAAACGAGTTTTGATAACTTAGATTGCCCTCCCAATTATTATGGCACCCTTATCAGTGACCAAGTTGCATATTCTAAATATCGAGAAGCTTATGACTTTTACATTCCTGATGAATGCAGTTATGAGCTTGCTAATCGAATAGTTGAGTATTTTTCAGAGGAAATTTGTGGGGCGTACTCTAGAAAGTGGAAGGTTGCTAATATTCGTTATCTTGAAAACAGGTTGAATCAGAGAACTCGAGGGATTTTTCAGGGAGCTTGGCACACTGATAAAATGCCTTACCCAGTTTTGAAAATACTTGTTTTCATAGATGGAGCTTCATATGAGAAAGGTACTACCGAGGTTGAGGTTGATGGTCAAATTACTGGCTTGACACTTCATAAAGGTGGAATGTTATTGTTTAATCCAAACCTAATAAAACACAGGGCGGTTTACAATACGAGAGCAAGTAGACCTAGTATAGAAATTACTGTTGTGCCAGATTTTTCGGACATAGGTATCGACTTTTTTTTAGGGGTAGGGACCGCCGCCCAGTATCCGCTCCTATCTTGTCAGGCAGAATAAATTAATGAAAAATATTATTGTATTTGGCGTCGGTAAAAATACTGTAAAGGCTTGCGAACAAGGCTTTATTAATGAAAGAAATGTTGATTGTTACTTGGTTAGCGACTCTACAGGCCGAAGCGATTCGTTTTTGGGGCGTCCTCTAATTGATTTGTTCCAGTTAAGTCAATTTTATTGTGGACAGCATATTGTTATCGTGTCTGATCATTTTCAAGAAATATATAGAACCTTAATTAAGAAAGGCATACCAGAAGATAAGCTAAGTGCTTATCTCGATGACTATTATGCAGGTCCTCACATAACTAAGCTGGAGCGATTTAAGAACCCTAGTTATATCAATATTGGTGGTAGCTATAGGTTTTATTTTGATAAGTGGATTAATTTAGATGGTTCTGGATCATACCTATGGCCTTTTTCACTAAATGGAGATATGAGTTTCCCTGTTGAAAGTGAGAGTATTAGTGGTGTTTATTCGTCCCACTGTTTTGAACATTTGGATGATAAAACTATATTTCGGGCAATTGTAGAGTCAAGAAGAGCATTGAAAGGAAATGGAAGTCTAGTTGTTAAATTGCCTAATTTTGATGAGATTTTTAGTGGATTGACAGGGGGTCGCGGCTCTCAAGAGATTTTGTACAAGGGCTGGAACTTTGAAGAAATCACCTCGACTTGGAAAGGGAATAATGTTGAGGACACCGCTTTTAATAGAGCTCTATTTTTGTTTGTTTCTATTTTAGATGATGAAGCTAATGATTTATTTGAAACAGGGGGTATAAATCAAAAGGGGTATATTGGTCCGCCAAAGCTGTCTGCTTCCGAATTACTAGAGATTAGAGAACTCAAGTCACCGAAAAAGGTTGCTGATTTTTTGATGAATTGCATTAAGGGGGATATAGATTCAATGAGGTTTAATCATAGGAATGCTTGGTCCAGTGAGGAGTTTGTTAAATTAGTTTGTAGTGGTGGATTTGAATTGGTTTCCCTAGACGAAACTAGGATAATTGAAGAAAGCGATTGGATTCCTGATATCAGGAATATGAGAAATATTAGCTCATATTATTGGTTTAAGAAAATATGAATATCCTTAACTAGCGTCCTGATTAGTTGCGTCCAATAACAGGTGAGAGTGTTCAAAATTAGGTGTCAGGCGATTAAATATACATATAAAGAACGCCATCTAGCCTGCCTTTAAAACATATCGCTAACTGTGATAGTGCCCGACTCCAATTCTGGATGGGCATTGCCAATTTCTCGGAGGCGTTCTGTATGCCTTACGATAACTTTAACAAGCTGTTTTGGTTAGGGAATGCTCTGACCTGAGCCAGTAAAACTGGACACTGAATTAAGCGATATTTAATTGTTTAAATTTTTCAGGACTTAAATAGCCAAGGTGTAATCCCCCCATTTTAAGTAGCAATTATTAGTAGAAACTCTTTAAGCCGCTCTCAATAATTGTTTAGGTGGAACGCCGGCCAAACCTTCTCGATTGTAGTCATCAATCACATTAAACGTGCGCAGTGAACGCCCATCGACAAGACTGTCTGACATAAAGTCCATTGACCACACTTGATTGATAGCCAGAGGCACACTCAATGCATCTGGTTTATCGCGTTTTATCCTACGCTTAGGCTTTATACGCAGGTTCAGCTCAAGCTCACGGTAAATGCGATAAACACGCTTATGGTTCCAACAGAAGCCTTTCACGTTACGTAAATACAAAAAGCACAAACCAAAACCCCAGCGTCGATGCGTTTCAGTTAGCCGTAACAGCCAATCTGCTACTTGGGCATCTTCACCGCTCAGTTTCGCTTGATAATGATAACAGCTCACGCTGATACCCAGGCTTTCACAAGCAAAACGAATGCTGATGTTGTAGTGTTTCACAGCACTTATCGTCATCTCTTTACGTTGAGATGGCTTTATAACTTTCCCTCAAGCGCATCCTGCCTGATCTGAGATTTAAGGCATTCCTCGGCATACATTTTTTTAAGCCGGCTGTTTTCGGCTTCAAGCTCTTTAAGACGCTTCATCATCGATACATCCATCCCACCAAACTTGGCTCGCCATTTATAAAATTGAGCCGAACTCATACCGTGTTCTCGGCACAGGTCGGCAACAGCCACGCCACTTTCATTCTGTTTTAATATCGCCAATATCTGGCTGTCGGTATATCTTGATTTACGCATAGAAAACTCCTTCGTTTTAGTTTAACGGAATTTTCTACTTAAAACTGCTACGGTTTTTCGGGGGGATTACATTCTCCTTTTATTGTAATCAATTTCGATTTACTCAAATATTTGCTGGCGCATGGTTTCTCGGTTCATAATCGGCTCATATTGAGCCGCGGAAGAAGTTTTCAACACAGGGATTGTCTAATCGGCAGTTGCACAGCTTTAGTTGTAGTCTTGGTATACAATGTAAAAGCAAAGAAGATGGATTTATATACTCTATTAAACAAAACCCTCAAAATATTTATCATAAGACAGCTTAGGAGCGCACTCTAATTGACGTTCTAATAGCTTGTGAAACTCTTTTTCTGTGTATAAAAGTATAGTTCGTTCCCCAAACGGTATGATTTTATTGCATAGTTTACCTCTAGTGCCAGCTCTTGTAATACTAGACTTAATATCTGTTGTGACTAAAAAGTAGTAGTAAAATTCGTAGATTGTAAGTTCACTATTTTCAAGTAGATCATCAAAAAGGGCAGGTTTTTTTAATGTAGATACAGAATGATATTTGGGGATTATTAACGAGTTTGGGCGAGTTTCGATTGCCGCAAATAAAGACATGTCAGCCATAAACATATTAGAAAGCAGGGTTTCATCACGATAGTTCTTTATATGCTTGAAAAAAGGGACAACACAGAGTTTTGGGTTTGAGTTTGTTATAGATAAGGCCACTTTTTCTGAGCACTTAAACGCTAATACTGTATTAATATTACCGTAACACTTAATCGGCTGTTCTCCGAAGTATATGACGATATCTGCTTTTGTTTTGTCGGTTACTTGTGTATTCGAAGCCTCTTCAACTTTGTAAAAGTCAATTTTAAAGTAGTTGCGAAGCGTGTATAAACATGATTGATAAAAAGAGTCTTGCCCATCATGGACTATTAACAAAGATTTTCCCTTTAGTTTTTGTTGTAAAACTAGTTTTTCGCGAGTCAAAATATTTATAAATGAATGATCTAATGTCGATACTTTCCTAGACAGTAATTTTTGAATGTTTGTGAAATTGTTTTGCCAACTTTCAACAGCTTTTAATGATGTTTGGCTCGCTTTTCCATCAAGTTTGGTAAAATCTACTGTTTTTGCTAGCACCGCACTTACATAGTTGCACGTTCCGTAAAAGTAATAGAAAAAGAAAGTTTGTTGACGGATGTAAGAATTGTTTAAAAATTGCCTTTGTTTCTTTAATAAAATATCTATGTCTTGGTTAGTTTCAATAGGCAAAGAGATTAGTTTTTTATACTCTTTCAACTCTTCAAACAGAAGATCTGATTTGAATGAATTCTCATAGCTAGCGATGACATCTTTATTTTTGTGATGTCTAAAAGCTTTATGCTCTATTTCTTTTATCGCTTTGTCTTTAAAGTCAGCGGTTGAAATAATATTATCGAGAATCAGTGGCGCTGCACCTTTAATTAGTGCCCCATCGCTACAATTGTAGAAGTTAATCTCTTTTGGGGCATTTTCGATGGTATTTTCTAATATTTGTTTAGACATTTTGAACTCAGGTTTAGTAAACACTTGAGGTCTAAAGTTGCCTTGCACTACGATTGACGTATTGTAATGTTCGGAGTAGTTTCCTAATTCTGTCCCATCCTCATTGTAATATGCTGAGCTCTTGGAGTGATGGTGCTTTTGATCAAAAAAGCCTAAATCTACGCCTATTAGGTATATATTCTCAAAGCCTAAACTAGTGAATACGTTCGTTGCAAAATTTGTAACTGTTGGGAACGCGTATTTTAAAATTTCGAAGTCTTTGTCTTGCAACGCTTTAAATGCTGACGTCGTGCTAGATTCCCCTTCTTTAAACGTAATAAACGTATTTTTATATAAATCACAAGTATCTGGATGAATGCCGTTGCAAGATATTAATTTTATTTTTTTTAAATATTCTAGGTCGCCAATATTACAAGCCCAATCAAATGTCGTACGGTTTTGTTCTATTTCAGCATGATAGTCTGGAATGATCTTGTGCTTATGAAATACTTGTAACGCAGTGCCACAACTAATAAGAATAGCTTTCTTTTGCCATGCTTTTATTGTTTCGATCGAGTGATCTATCGAAGGCCCATTGCCAATAATGAAAACGGGAGTATCCTTACATTCAGTAGAAAGCTGCCTTGACGGAAATTTGCGCAGTATTGGATAATCACGCTTTAGCCCTTCCTTGGTATGATTTATCCCATAGTAAGCATGATCAAAATATTCACCCATAGAAATCGTGACTTTTAACTGTTCTCTAAGCTGTGCGATAGCGCTGTTTAAACCCGCATTGTAGTAACCTTGATAAAAATAGGTTTGGTTAAGTATATAGGGCCCTATGTTGTAAAACTGTGAAATTAGATCTCTGAATAAGTTTGTGCCGTCGTCTCCAATATTTAAATAAAGGCGGCTATCGGTTCGATCTATTTTCTCTAAAATCTTCTTCCAATCTATACAATGTAAGGATGCAAAAAACAGATCCGGGTTGGGCTCACAAATAAAAAGGTTTTCAACTTCGTGGTTGGCTAACAGAAGCTCTATTTGATGACCTAATCCTAAACCAAATAAAATAATAGCTGGTACATTTTGGGGTAGCTTTAAGGTGTCATCTGTATTGTCAGTTAATAGTTTCTCTGTTTCTTTTACAAACTTGTAGTGATGGTAGTGGAGTAGTTTCTCTCCAGAGTAACCGAGTATTAGGCCGTCTTGATTGGGAGCGTTTTTAAAAGCTTCATAGCTTGTACTGTAGTCTTCAATGGGTGACTCAGTAAACCAGCTTGCGCCAAGCGTTTTACTGATAATATTCGAGTTTTGAGCTGCTGTTTTTACTGGTAACCAATGTTTAGGCTGGTAATTTTGATATTCCTCGTAAATATCAGGGTAGTATTTTTCAAAACTTTTTAAATTTGAAATAAAAAGCGAGTGTCTGTCAGTCAATTTAGTACATTCATCAAGATCAACAGGTGGTGTCCATTCTGGACAATATTCATGATTTTTGGGCTGAACAGAAAAGTTAAACCCTCGCTTTGTAATTTGATGCCAATCGTAATTTAATAGATCGTAGTAAACGCTGTCATAAATCGGGGTGTTTAAATGCTTGTAACAGTAAAAGTTTGCGATATTAAAATGTGCACTTAGTTCTTCAATATCTTGAATTAAATCCCTGCCATCTTTGCCAATCTGAAAATATAGTTTTACATCGTTTTGATGGGCTATTTTAAGAACATCATCCCACTGGTTTGCGTACATCGATGCAGATAGGTACTGAGGTTGTGCTTCATAAATAATGAGATGTTTGGGAGGATAATCTTTTAGAATGTCTAGTATTTGGTATCCAAGTCCACAGCCTAACATGACTATACAATCTGGAGTTTTGGACATTGCGGGTAAATTTCTTATTTTTTCATATCCAAGTTGCTCAGGAGCCCCCTGCCTTAGCTCATTATTAAGTTTTAAATCGACAAGTAACGGGTGCCTAATAAATAGTTCATATTGACGTTTTATTTCTACTTTGGGGTTTAGTCCGTAAAGTACTCGACCAAGACCAAAGTCTACGATATTTATTTCGCCTAATTTGTTGCAGATAACGGATTTATTTTGGTTACGAAACTTTTCTATGACAGGTATTAAGCTCGGAACGAATGTATCAAAAGCTTTGATATTTCGTCTGAACGTGCTTTCTAAAGCTGGGGAGACGTTCTCTTCAAGTTGTTTTTGCTTTGAGTCGTCTTGATCGATATGGAACGTTATGTTTTTAAGCATGTTTTAACTCTAGTTCTACTGCTTTATTTTTAGCGATAGCTTATCTTGGAGTGTGGTAATTCTCAAATACTCAAAAATGACTAAAGCTTTAAATCAAATATATTTTGTTACTGAATTGCAGTATAAATTATTTATCGGCTGGTTCTTGTAAAAGATAAAACTAATTTAAGGTACTTAAGATTGAAGCCGATAATTTAAATGAACGTTTGTATCAGTTGTACTATTGCCAACATCAGAAATGTTTTAGACTTTATCTTTAGATTAAAAAATAGTTACTTTTTAAAAGGTTAGGGCTGTCTTGCTACAGATGAATATGCAAAAGAAAAAAGTAGTTTTAGTAACGGGCAACTTTAACATATTGCACCCTGGGCATGTTCGTTTACTGCGCTTTGCTAAAGAATGCGGTGACAAACTTATCGTTGCGGTTAATTCAGATGGACTTGCGCCTAATCAGGATTACCTTGAACAATCTCACAGGTTAGAAGTTGTGTCTTGTTTGGAGTACGTTGACCATGCTTTTGTTAACGATAAGCCCATAGAACAACTTATCGACGAGATAAAGCCTTGGGCGATGGTCAAGGGCAAAGAATATGAGAATATGTTCAATCCCGAAAAAGCCCTCTTAGAGAAAATCGGCGGCAAATTAATTTTTAGTTCAGGTAACAGTCGTTACAGCTCATATTCCTATTTAAAAAATAACGATATTGGCGCTGATGTCTTGCCAAACAAACTGAATGGCTACTTAGCAAGACATAATATTGAGCGTCAACGGATCCAAGATGTTATCGACAACTTTACTAGTAAAAAGCTTTTGGTAATTGGTGATTCTATTGTTGATCAGTATGTGCAGTGCAATGCTGTAGGAATGTCTCAAGAAGATCCAACGATTGTGGTAACCCCTGATGAGTCTAAGCTATTTCTTGGCGGTGCGGCTATCGTTGCCGGTCACGCTAAGTCATTGGGGGCTTGTTCAGTTGAATACTTTTCGGTAGTTGGCCAAGACCAATATGTGAAATTTGTTCATCAAAAACTATCTGAGTATCAAGTGATGCCGCACATATACGAAGATGATACTCGGCCAACCATTTTAAAAACTCGTTATCGTGTCGGCCAAAAGACGTTACTAAGAGTGAATGAAGTGCGTTCTCATGATATATCCCTGACTATCCAACAGTCTATTTTGGCTGATTTAAAAAAGGCCATAGATAAAGCTGACGTACTACTCTTTTCTGATTTCAACTACGGTATGTTGCCTCAGCCTATGGTTGAAGAGATTACGCGCTACGCTGAAGATAAACCAATTATCCTTGCCGCAGATAGCCAGACGTCATCTCAAGTTGGAGATATATCTCGGTTCAATAATATGGATTTACTTACACCTACCGAGAGAGAAGTGCGTGTAGCGCTAAAAAATGACAAAGACGGTTTAGTGGTGTTAGCCCAAAAATTAACACAGGAAGCAAACTGTAAAAATTTATTTATTACTCTGGCTGATGAGGGGGTTTTGATTCATAAGCCAGATAAACAAGGAAGTTGGGATAACGATAGGGTTAAAGCGCTCGCCGCTAATCCTGTTGATCCTGCTGGTGCCGGTGACTGTTTGTTTGCTTCCACTGCGTTAGCAATAGCTTCTGGCGCAAATATATGGGAGGCGTCTTTTATCGGCTCTGTAGCAGCGGCATGTCAAGTGAGTAATGTGGGCAATCAGCCGATTGATTTGCAACGCTTTAAACAGGCCCTTAATCAATTTTGGTAAACTCTTGGTGAGCCAGAAGGTAGCTTTCTGGTGTACCAATGTCTCTGTGATAGACGGTGTTTTGCCAAGTAAACAGTTTATTATTAAACGCAGGGATCACCTCTGTGGTAATCTCTTTTGCGTCGTTTTTGTGTATCCAATCTACAATTGCCTCACTAAATAAATAAACCGCACCATTTGCTAAGTTTCCAGGTGGGTTTTCTACTTTTTCATGCATTTGTATTAGCCTACCTAGTGTATCTAGCTCCACAATGCCGCAACTCTTTGGCACGTCTGTTTCAAACAGCAGCATAGTGCCTTCTGTGTTGGAAGGTCGGTGAGTATGAGCCTCAATGAATGTGTTTAAATTAAATTTTGATAAGTTGTCTGCATGGATTACTAAAACCTCGTTGCCAACTAAGCTTTGGTAATTTTTAGCGAGGGTACCTGCTGTACCCAAAAGCTTATTTTCATGCCAAATGGTGAGCTTGTCCGAGTCGCTCCAGTGGTCATGTAGGTGAGTAACTACTTGTTCTTTTAAATAGCTTACATTGATGAATATTTCATCTATGTGTGAGTTCTTGGTTAATAGCTCTAGCCAAAAGTCTATTAAGGGTTTCCCATTAATGGGGACTAGACATTTAGGTATTGTATTCGTTAGAGGCCTTAATCGCGAGCCTAGCCCAGCGGCAAGTAATACAGCTTTCATTGCTTGCCAACCTCTACAATTGCTCTAAGGACTTTCTGATTTTTTAAGTCAACTAGAGCATCGTTAAACTGATCAAATTGATATGGGTCAGACATAAACACGTCAATGTTTAACTTTGATTTGTTGTTAGAGGTAAAATCAACTATGTGCTCGGGATGAGAACACCCACCCCAACTTCCCGTGATTTTTTTACCACAGATAAGCTCAAATGGATCTAATGCTATTTTTTGCCCAGCTGGAGGGTGAGACGCAAATATACATTCACCTGTTTGCTTATTGATGAGGGAAAATGCTACCTCGATTGTGTTACAGGTTCCTGCCGCTTCGACAACGTAATCTAGCATTGTTCTTTGTGTTATCTCTGCAATACAAGCCTGAGCATCTTGTTTAGTTGGGTTGATTGTATGAGTTGCTCCCATTTTTTTCGCTTGGCTAAGTTTGTTGTCGTTGCTGTCAATAGCTATGAGTATTTTGGGCGCAAAGCAATTGGCGGCGATTAAGGCACTCATGCCTATGCCACCAAGACCCAAAACCGCCATAGAAGTGCCCGTGTTTGGTTTTACTTGATTGGTCACAATGCCCATTCCTGTAGGTAAGGCACAGCCCAAAAGAACGCCTTCTTTTAAATTTATATTGTGAGGTAGCACATAACAACGGTTTTCAGATACCACTGTATATTCACTAAAGGTTGTGACGGCTCCTGAGTTGATATTACCGATAGGTGATTTATATACACAGCCGCCTGCATCTATACCGTCACCTTTTAACCAGCCTAAAACTATTTGATCGCCGGCTTTTATTTTGGAAACATTAGGCCCCGTATCTACAACTGTTCCAGTACCTTCATGACCTAACAGGTGTGGTAAATACTTGTCTTCACCTCTCTTCCCTTGTTGTTCCATTAACTGGCTGTGACACACCCCGGCATAATGAACTTTGACTAAAACTTGACCTGCTTTTAACTTAGGCACTTCAATATTTTCTATGTATTGAAGAGGAGATTTAGTTTGAACGAGCACTGCGCCAGTAAACTTCATGAGTTGACCTAGTAATTTGAATTCATTAAGAATATCGGTATCTTTAAGTAATACTGAATGAAAATCAAAATGTTATTTATGTTTTTAAATTGTGGGGCTCATGAACAAAGCTTTTTTCCTAGATAGAGACGGCGTGATTAATCACGATCTTGGTTATGTCCATCAAATAGAGCAGTTTGAATTTATAGATGGTGTATTTGAGGCATGCAAAGTGATTAATGACAATGGTTATAAAATTGTCATTGTCACTAATCAATCGGGCATAGGCAGAGGTTTGTATTCAGAAACATGTTTTTGGAAACTTACTAACTGGATGTTGGAACAGTTTCGAGAGAATGGAATTGAGATTACAGATATACAGCATTGCCCACATCATCCAATTCATGGCGTTGAGGGTTATTTGCAAGACTGTCAATGCCGAAAGCCTAAGCCCGGTATGTTATTGGACAGCGCAGCTAAGTGTAATTTGGATTTATCAAAATCCATTATGGTTGGAGACCGCGTATCCGACATTCAAGCAGGCAGGGCTGCAGGGATCAACAAATGCTTTATAATTGGCAAGCTTTTTATGCCATCAGAAATGAATTGTATCCAAAGAAAGAGCCTTCTCGAGGTTGTCATGGATTTTTTTAACTAAGTGTATTTAACAAAAGTCTTAAATATACTTGCGTATTAAAAACCATTCTTTTTCATTAGGGCTGTTAATGCTGGTTCGCTTACTTTTTATACGTCTATCTGCTATTCTTGTCACAGGTAGATGAGGGCAAAATTATGATAGGTATAAACAGTTCGTCTGGTACTTCGTTATTACAACAAGTTCAAAATAGACAAGACTCCATTTTAGAAAAACTGTCTTCGGGACGTCGTATTAATAGTGCCGCTGATGGCGCTGCTGCGCAGCAAATTATCGAGCGTTTAACGTCTCAGGTTGATGGTAATCGCCAAGCCATTTCGAATGCGTTTGATGGGATTTCATTGTCTCAGGTCGCAGAAGGTGGTTTGTCTGGCATAGGCGAGGATGTAAACCGTATTCGCGAGTTGTCGGTTCAGGCAGGAAATGGCCTATTGAGCGATGCTGACAGGCGTGCGATTCAGTCTGAAGTAAGTCAATTACAAGAAAACATCACACAAACTATTGAGCAGACTGAGTTTGGTGGTCAATCACTATTAGGTGGTGATGGCGAGATAAACTTTTTAGTAGGTGCGAATGCCGGTCAAAATATTGGTGTGCAGACGCAAGATGTGGCAGCAGGCTTAAGTGATATTCTCAATGTCGATGTCAGCTCTGCCCAAGGCGCGGCAGAGGCTTTAGAGGCGGCGGATAGTGCGGTGGAATTTGTAGGAAGTGCCCGTGCTGATTTAGGCGCAACCCAAAATCAGTTTGAAAGTGCCGCCAGAAATTTACAGCAAGCCGATGTCAATGTAGCAGCGGCAAGAAGTCGAATTCAGGACACTGATTTTGCCCAAGCCACCTCAGAAAACGCCGCAGCAGGAATATTGAGCCAAACTAGCATTGCGGTACAAGACATTTCAAATCAGCAAGCAAGCCAAGTGTTATCTTTGCTTAACTAGTAAATTTTTAATTTCGTAGTATTAAAGAAGAGTAGCTTAGCTGCTCTTTTTTTATGTCTGCCGTATTTGTAGATTACACCAATCGGTATTATACATCCTTACCAGACATGCAAAATTCAGTATGCCACTTCTGCAGACCAGAACTATCGCTCTAAAATTTTGCTACGAATAGCAGGAAAATTGTTATTTGGAGTATTGAGTGCGCGCATGGGGTTGGCAGTGCTAATGGTTATATACTTTACTAACAAATCATATTGACTACTTTTAAGCAAAAAATAGCGTTAAATTAAGTTGCTATCCAGAGCTGATTGATTAAAATCGTAGTGATAACAACAAATTATAATACACAGACCAAATTGGAGAGAGCATGAGTAACATTTTGATTATTAGTTCTGATGAAACTAGAGCCAATAATCTCATTACTATTCTGTCTTTTCTTGGTGATGTCAGTTCAAGCATTTCCTTTTCATCAGCAGTCAAGTTTTTGCAAGATAATCCGGTATTTTGTTCTGTGTTGGTTGACGCCTCAAATTGTCAACTGGCGGTAGATTTGTGTGAAAAATTTCCTCATCAGCCTTTTGTTTTGGTTGGCAATTTAGATAATTTTCAGCCCAAAGGAAACATCGTTGGAGTGGTAGACGAACCTGTCACTTACCCCATTTTGACTCAAATGTTACATCGCTGCCAAGAATACAAAAACAGGCAGCCCAACAGTAAAACCAGTGCCAATAATAAAACCCGTTTATTTCGTAGCCTTGTAGGCAAAAGCCAAGAAATCCAATCGGTAAGACATTTAATCGAACAGGTGGCGCCAACCGAAGCTAACGTATTAATTTTAGGTGAATCAGGTACTGGTAAAGAGGTGGTTGCACGTAATGTTCACTTTTTATCAGACCGCACCGACAATATTTTTGTACCGGTAAACTGTGGCGCTATTCCTGGTGAGCTTTTAGAAAGTGAGTTATTCGGTCACGAAAAAGGTGCATTTACTGGGGCTGTTGGAGTTCGAAAAGGCCGATTTGAACTGGCTGAGGGCGGCACCTTATTTTTAGATGAAATAGGCGACATGCCACTGCAAATGCAAGTTAAGCTTTTACGTGTGCTTCAAGAGCGAACATTCGAAAGAGTAGGCGGAACTAAGCCAATTAAGTGTGATGTTAGAGTGATTGCCGCTACTCACAGAAATCTCGAAAATATGATTGAAGAGGGTACGTTCAGAGAGGATTTGTACTATCGCCTCAATGTCTTTCCAATAGAGAGCCCTGCGCTACGTGAACGTAAAGAAGATATTCCGTTATTGTTGCAAGAGTTGGTGTCTCGTCTTGAAAGCGACAATGCGCAGATCAGGTTTACTGAGAATGCTTTAAATTCTCTTATGGAGCATAAATGGCCCGGTAATGTTAGAGAGCTGTCTAACTTAGTCGAGCGTTTGATGATCTTATATCCAGAGCGTTTGGTCGATTTGTCTGATTTACCGCAAAAATACCGCCATATTGAAGCCGAAAGTTACGAACCCGATTACCCAGAAGAACTATTAGAGCGTGAAGCCATAAATGCCATGTTTGGCGATAACGGCGCTGAAGATGAGGCTGAAATTATCCCTGCTAGTTCAGCAGAACTTCCCTCTGATGGGCTTAATTTAAAAGAGTATATCTCTGAAATGGAAGTGACCTTAATCCGTCAGGCATTAGAACAACACCATTGGATTGTTGCCCGAGCAGCAGATGCTCTGGGAATGCGCCGTACTACCTTAGTTGAAAAAATGCGCAAATATCATATTTGTAAAGAAAGCGCTTAGTTTACAGGCGTTAGGTGACATCGGTCTGAATCGCTGGTGGCCGTTACACACAATCGCTATTATTCATTTGTGTGTCTTTTCTGTGTTTTGGTCTTGCCCTTAGTTTTTTAAATTCTGTTCATGTATCCACTTTTCCTGCTGCACGTTTAATCAAAGCGTCATTTGATTGACGACGCCTTAATGCCTTTTTATTCTTTAATTGTCTGAAAATAAAGGGTTTTTATCTTGGCATAAGATGTGCTTTATCACTCATGTAATTATTCTGTCTAAGTTTTGACACGAGGAATATATGGGGAACATCCAATGCTAGTTGAACCACAAATGCGTCACTCGGAAATGACACCTGAATCGTTTATTCACCTTGATACGACCGCTGGGCCATCTTGTCATCACGGTCACGCTAATGTGGATCCCCACGAATTAGAATCACTCAGGGCGCAAGCCCATCGCCTTGAACATTTGTTACAAGTGATGCCTGCTGGCGTTGTGGTAGTTGATGGAAAAGGGCTGGTTAAACAATCAAACGAACTGGCCCGCTCGTTACTTGGTGAGCCTTTAGATGGGATACAGTGGCGCACTGTTATTTTGCGCTCTTTCAAGCCCCAAGCTGACGATGGCCATGAGGTGTCTTTACATGATGGTCGTAAAGTTAAATTGTCTATTACGCCTTTGGTTAATGAACCTGGCCAGCTAATTGTGTTAACCGACCTAACCGAAACCCGTCAATTACAGCAGCGTATTAGTCATCTACAAAAATTGTCTTCCCTAGGTAAAATGGTGGCATCTCTTGCTCATCAAATTCGCACGCCTCTTTCTGCTGCGCTTTTATATGCTTCGAACTTATCCAATAACACCCTAGCCAGTGCCGCACGCGAAAAATTTAGTCATAAATTACTGTCTCGATTACATGACTTGGAGAGTCAGGTAAACGATATGCTGTTGTTTGCAAAAAGTGGCAAGCAACAAGTCGTTGAAAAGCTGTCTTTGCAAAGTTTAATGAATGAAGTGCAGTTGGGCTCGGATGCAATGTTAGAAGGTCGCCAAGCTAAGCTCGACTTGCAACTACCCGATCCCGACGTGTTGGTATTGGGTAATAAGGTCGCCCTTGCGAGTGCGTTACAAAACTTGATCCACAATGCGTTAGACGTTACCCAAGATTGTCCGCATATTAGGTTGTCGGCAAAATTAGACGAACAAGATCCTCAGCTCGTTAAACTCTCGGTTGCTGATAATGGGCCGGGTTTATCTGAGCAAGGACTTCAGCAAGTTTTCGAACCTTTTTATACCACTAAAAGTCAAGGTACAGGCTTGGGCCTTGCAGTGGTAAAAAGCGTCGCACAATCACACAAAGGGCGAGTCAGTGTTAAAAACCTAAGTTCTGGCGGTGCGTGTTTTACCATTCATCTTCCGGTTGCCGCTATTGCAGCCCCAGTAACACAATCATCATCAGATGTTTTTGCCCATGAGGCGAGGAGCTAAGTTATGACTCAAGCTAAAATTCTAATCGTTGAAGACGACGCAGGTTTGCGCGAGGCGCTAGTCGACACCTTGTTACTAGGCGATTACCAAGTTATCGAGGCAGACAGCGGTGAGCAGGCTTTAATCAAATTAGCCGAGCAAACCATTGATTTGGTGGTAAGTGACATACAAATGGGGGGCATGAGCGGCTTATCGCTGCTTAAAAATATTAAAAATAAATACCCCAAGTTACCCATTTTACTCATGACAGCGTACGCCACCATTGATGATGCGGTACAAGCGATGCGCGATGGCGCAACAGATTATTTGTCTAAGCCTTTTGCTCCCGAGGTACTGCTCAATTTAGTTAGCCGGTATGCACCTGCGCAAAAAATTGAATCACGCACACCTATTGTTGAAGATCCATCGAGTATCAAGCTTTTAGAGCTAGCTCGGAAAGTCGCCCGCTCAGATGCCTCGGTTATGGTGCTAGGGCCAAGTGGTTCTGGTAAAGAGGTGTTAGCGCGATACATACATGATCAATCTCAACGCAGCGACCAAGCTTTTGTTGCAATAAACTGTGCTGCTATTCCAGAAAACATGCTCGAAGCTACCTTGTTTGGATACGAGAAAGGGGCCTTTACCGGAGCTCATCAAGCTTGCCCAGGTAAGTTCGAACAAGCCCAAGGCGGGACTATTTTACTTGATGAGATCAGCGAAATGGATTTGGCTTTACAAGCTAAGCTATTAAGAGTCTTGCAAGAGAAAGAAGTCGAACGACTTGGAGGACGTAAAACTATTGCTCTCGATGTGAGAGTGGTTGCCACCAGTAACCGCAATATTAAGCAAACCGTTGATGCCGGCGAATTCCGTGAAGATTTGTATTATCGGTTAAACGTGTTTCCATTAACTTGGCTACCTTTAGACAAGCGAGGCGGCGATATCATCCCCTTAGCAGAGCACTTAATTGAGCGCCATTGTCAAAAATATGGTGATCCGATTCCAGCATTGTCTGCATCGGGCCGCAGCAAATTATTGCAACATAACTGGCCGGGTAATGTGCGCGAGTTAGAAAATGTAGTGCAGCGTGCGTTGATATTATGCGACGGACAGCATATTGACGGCGGGGATTTGATGATAGAACAAGATATCGCTAGCCCGTCGAGTGAACCAGCGATTATCGAAGAAGACAATAGCAAGCTAGGCTCTGAGCTGAGACAGCAAGAGCATCAAATTATTTTAGACACCTTACAAAGCTGTAAGGGACGCAGAAAAGACGTTGCTGAGCGATTGGGAATAAGTCCTCGCACGTTACGTTACAAGCTCGCAAAAATGCGCGAAGTAGGAATTGAACTGCCTGCTTAGTGTAGTGTGTAGTCAATGCACGTTAATATAGGCTCTACACCTTTTACTTAATTACACCTTACTCTTTAAAAAACGCCGCTATTAAACGCGGCGTTTTTGTTTTTACGCTTACGTTGTCAAATAAATGACAGCCTAGTTCTCACGTAAATATCACTAAGTGTTTGAAATTAAATAACAAAAAAATATTTTTTTGTTCACCTAAAGTGGCATTTAGCTTGCTATTACCTTGTTATTGTTTGATGAATTTAGCGTTCATCAAGGTTTATCAAGGGGACATGAACATGGATATAAAAGCGCAGGCGCTCTATCAAGAAATGCAAAGCATGGCAATGCAGAGCAAATTGAATATATCTGAGCAAACCTCTCTCGCACCCAACCCTTCGTCAGAAAAGTTTGCTGATTTACTGGGCAATGCCTTAGACAAAGTGAATGGCATGCAGCTCGAGTCTAAAAACATGCAAGTTGCCTTTGAAATGGGCGATAAAAACCTCAGTTTAGCGGACGTTATGGTGGCCAAAGAAAAGTCTGGCATCGCGTTCGAAGCGACACTTCAGGTACGTAATAAAGTACTTGAAGCTTACAAACAAATCATGAATATGCCGGTTTAGGAGCTAACACGTGGCTGAAGCAGCAAGTACAGAGTTGGCAGTATCCGATATGAGTTCAGACGTCTATGCAGACGACAGTGCCCTAGGTCAAAAAAATAGCTTTATGGATGCGGTAGGTAATACGGATCTAGTGAGGCAAATTACCTTAGTCGTCGCTTTAGTGATTTGTGTCGCGATTGCCATATTTATTTTGGTTTGGGCCCAAGAGCCTGATTATCGTCCCTTGGCGACAATGGAAACTCAAGAGCTAATCGAAACCCTGGATTACCTAGATCAAGCGAAAATTGACTATATACTCGAAGGCAATACCATTCGCGTTGCGACCGATGAATATCAAAACATTAAGTTAGGATTAGCGCGACAAGGCCTTAGTCAGCCAGAAACGGGCGGCGCCGAAATTATCATGCAAGACATGGGCTTTGGCGTCAGTCAGCGCGTTGAAAGAGAGCGGTTAAAGTACTCTCGAGAAAAACAAATCGCCGCCACAATAGAAGAAATGACAGTTATCTCTAGAGCCAAAGTATTGCTAGCTTTGCCTAAAGAAAACGTATTTGCCCGACGTGAGAAAAAAGCCAGTGCGACAGTAGTGGTTACCCCTAGGCGCGGTGCCGCGATTAGCCCAGGTGAGGTCAGTTCAATTGTCGATATTGTGGCTTCTGCCGTTCAAGGGCTAGAGCCAGAGCGTGTGACTATTACTAACAGCAATGGCCGCTTACTTAACTCAGGCTCTCAGGGGGCAGAATCCGCGAGAGCACGCAAAGAGTACGAAATTGAGAAAAAGCGCGAAGCCGAGTACATCGAAAAAATTGATTCCATTTTAATTCCAGTATTGGGCATAGGTAATTATACCGCTCAGGCAGACGTGACTATGGATTTTACTTCGGTTGAACAAACCCAACGTCGTTACAATCCAGACTTACCTGCGGTGCGCAGCGAAATGACGGTAGAAGAAAACAGTGTAGGCGGTGTTATAGCTGGGATACCAGGGGCTTTAACCAATCAACCGCCTTTAGATTCTACTATTCCAGAGCGGGCTAACGATGGCAGTGCCGCGCGTACAGCTCCTGGCCGTACCCACAAAGAAGCGACTCGAAACTACGAGCTAGACACCACTGTAAGTCATACCAAGCAGCAAGTTGGCGTGATCCGCCGCTTAACCGTGTCAGTCGCTTTAGATTATGTGAATACCACAGCAGAAGATGGCACAGTCACTAGTAGCCCACGCGCGCAAGCTGAGCTATTAGATATTCGTCGCTTATTGCAAGGCGGTATTGGGTTTGATGTAACTCGAGGGGACTCGTTAGAAGTAGTAAGTATTCCCTTTAGTCGCGAAGACGATATTGCTCAGCTAGATTTGCCATTTTGGGAAGATCCCAAGTTCTTGCCTATGCTTAAGTTAGGCGGCGGCATTTTCATTATTTCTTTGCTGATTATCTTTGTGTTGCGACCCATGGTACGTAAACTGATTTACCCTGATGAGATTAAAGTAGATCTTGACGATGCCGACGAAGGCCTAGATTTGGGCGATGAGACCATTAACTTGTTGGCAGAGGAGTTTGATGATTCGCAAGTTGGCTTTGCCGCAGATGGTACCTTCATGCTACCTGATTTACACAAAGACGAAGATGTCTTGAAGGCCGTAAGAGCACTAGTGGCAAATGAACCAGAATTATCGTCGCAAGTAGTGAAAAATTGGATGATGTTAGACGACTAGTCGTTTACATAGTTAAGTGGAATCGAGGATAGAATTTTGGCAGAAGAAGACGAGCAGTTACAAGAACCCAGTTACGATGTAGGTAAACTAGAAGGCGTAGACAAAGCCGCTATTTTATTACTGAGTTTAACTGAAGATGACGCTGCACAGATTTTGAAGCATTTAGAGCCCAAGCAAGTTCAAAAATTGGGCCAGGCTATGGCGCAAATTGATGATATGACCCAGCCCAAAATAACGGCTGTGCATAAGCACTTCATCGAAGAGATCCAGAATTACAGTACCATAGGTTTCCAAAGCACCGATTTTGTTAAACGAGCCTTAACCTCTGCACTTGGTGAAGACAAAGCGGCTAACTTAATCGACCAGATCTTAATGGGTTCTGGGGCAAAAGGCCTAGATTCTCTGAAGTGGATGGACTCTAAGCAAGTGGCGAGTATTATTCGCAATGAGCACCCGCAGATCCAAACGATAGTCATGTCATACCTCGAAGCAGAACAATCTGCAGAGATACTCAGCCAGTTCCCAGAAAAAGTCAGGTTAGACCTTATGATGCGGGTCGCCAACTTAGAAGAGGTGCAGCCTGCAGCATTACAAGAATTAAACGAAATTATGGAGAAACAGTTTGCGGGTCAAGCTGGTACGCAAGCCGCCAAAATGGGAGGCCTCAAGTCAGCTGCTGATATCATGAACTACTTAGACACCAACATTGAAGGTCAGTTGATGGATGCTATCCGCGAACAAGACGAAGAGATGAGTCAGCAAATACAAGACTTAATGTTTGTCTTTGACAACTTGGCCGATGTGGACGACCGAGCTATTCAGGCCATATTGCGTGAAGTACAACAAGACGCCTTACTCAAAGCCATTAAAGGCGCAGAAGACGAACTCAAAGATAAAATTACCAAGAATATGTCGAAGCGTGCTGCTGATATGTTACTCGATGACCTAGAAGCCATGGGGCCAGTGCGTATTAGTGAAGTTGAAACGGCACAAAAAGAAATATTATCTGTTGCAAGGCGTTTAGCTGACTCTGGCGAAATTATGTTAGGCGGCGGCGGCGGCGATGAATTCTTATAAAATCTGGGTGATGGTTTGTGACTCTCAGTTAAATGTAGGCGGTGAAAAGTGAGTGAACAGCCAGAATCTGAGCTAGTTGAAACATGGGATTTACCTTACGTAGGTGAAGCCGATACCCATAAAGATCCTAATGCAACCAATGCCTTGAATCGCCGTTCTGACTGGAAGTATGAACCGCCAGAGGAAGAGCAAGAAATACTGCCACCAACGGCGGAGGAAATTGAACAAATTCGCTTAGCTGCCCATGCTGAAGGACTAGCAGCTGGCCATGAAGAAGGCCACGCTAAAGGTTATCAACAAGGTTTGGAAGAGGGCAAAGCTGCGGGTTTAGCTCAAGGCTTAGAAGAGGGCACAGCTCAGGGCTTAGCTTCGGGAGAAGAGCAAGTTCAGCAAAACTTGGCGACGTGGAGCACATTGCTCGAACAATTACAGCAACCTGTTAAACAGGTTGAACAAACTTTAGAGCAAGAACTTGTTTTACTCGCAGTAAGCTTAGCGAGAGGCGTAGTGCGCAGCGAGGTTAAAACCAATCAAGACCTTATTTTCCAAGCCCTGCGAGAAGGGCTGAAAGCCTTACCTATTCAAGAAAAACAATATCAAATTCATTTGCATCCCGAGGATGTCGCTTTGATTCAGGCGCACTTTAGCGCGGAAGAAATAGACAAACATAAATGGCACCTGATTGAATCACCTGAACTTGAGCAAGGTGGCTGTGAAATTGTGACCGACGCGAACGCCGTAGATGTCAGCATTGAACGCAGGGTAAGGGATGTGATAGATAAATTTCTATTGGAGCAGGGCTTAAATCACATAGCGGGTGATGAATAAATCATGACCCTGCAAATACTGAATCATGTGAAATCTTTGCAGCAGCAAATTCCTCAGCCCCCAATCGTTGCCAGCGGAAAGTTAGTAAGAGGGATAGGGTTAACCCTAGAGGCGGTGGGCTGTCAAATGCCAGTTGGTAGCCAATGCTTAGTACAAACCGTTGAAGGGGAAATAGAAGCTGAAGTAGTCGGTTTTGCCGAAAATATTACGTACTTAATGCCCACAGAAGCCGTTAAAGGCATAGTGCCGGGGTCGCGGGTTCAGCCTTTAAATAGAGAGCAGGGGCTAGCTGTTGGTATGGAATTGTTGGGCAGAGTGGTTGATGGGAATGGTCAACCTCTTGACGGGTTAGGGCCAGTTAAAGCCGAAAAGCGGGTCCCGTTAACACGTCCTCCTATGAACCCTTTGATTAGAAAGCCTATAACCGAACCCTTAGATGTAGGTGTTCGGGCCATTAATAGTATGATTACAGTCGGATCTGGTCAGCGTATGGGCTTATTCGCTGGCTCTGGTGTCGGTAAAAGTGTGTTAATGGGCATGATGACGCGGGGCACCAAAGCCGATGTAGTAGTGGTTGGCTTAGTCGGCGAGCGGGGCCGAGAAGTGAAAGAGTTTATTCAAGATATTTTGGGAGAAGAGGAACGCAAAAAGTCTGTCGTAGTGGCTGCGCCTGCTGATACCTCACCTTTAATGCGACTAAAAGGCTGTGAAACGGCAGTCACAATCGCTGAATATTTTCGTGACAAAGGTTTGAATGTGCTGCTATTAGTGGACTCGTTGACGCGTTATGCCATGGCGCAACGTGAAATTGCCTTGGCGGTGGGTGAGCCGCCGGCAACTAAAGGCTATCCACCGTCGGTATTTGCTAGGTTACCTGCATTAGTCGAGCGGGCGGGCAATGGTAGTGAGACTCAAGGCTCGATTACAGCATTTTATACTGTATTGACCGAAGGTGACGATTTGCAAGATCCTATAGCCGATGCTGCCAGAGCTATATTAGACGGGCACGTGGTTTTGTCTCGGGCATTAGCAGACTCTGGTCATTATCCAGCGATTGATGTAGAAGCATCTATTAGTCGGGTTATGCCTATGGTGGTGTCTGATGAGCATGTTCAATATGCGAGACGTATTCGCCAAGTTTATTCAAATTATCAACAAAACAAAGATCTGATTAATATTGGTGCCTACACCAAAGGCACAGATCCAAGAATCGATTTAGCCATCGCCGCCGAACCCGCAATCAATGCCTTTTTACAACAAGGCATGCAACAAATTTTAGACTTTGATGAATGTATGACCGCCATGACAACGCTAGGTAACGGCTTAGGCCCAGCTTAAGGAGAATAATTATGCCTCGTTCACAATTAGCTATGGTCGCAGAGTGGGAGCGACAAAAAGAACAAAAACTCAGTCAGGATTTTCAGATTGCCCAGCAATATGTGCTAGACAGTCAAGCTAAGTTGTCTGGACTTGAGAGTTACAGAATGGATTACCTGAAGCAAGCTCAGCTGAAAGCGCAAAGTGGTGTAGGCAGTTTGTCTTTTAATCAACATCAGCAGTTTATTAGTAAGCTAGATAAGGCCTGTGAACTCCAAATTGATAATGTTAACAAGGCTAAGCAAGTTGCCGAGCAGCGAAAGGCGCAATGGTTGCAACAGCAATGTAAGCGAAAAGCCGTTGACTTGCTGCTAGAAAAACAGCACTTAGCGTTAATAAAACGTGAAAACAAACAAGAACAAATGATGTTAGATGAACTTACCATTCAAAAATATATACGCGCTTAGCCGTGTTTAGTGTTTCTAGCTTGTGTTGATACCAAGCCAGTGTTTGTCCTTTTTTAAAACGTCCAAAAGAAATCACATTAATCCCGAATTCAGGTTATTTAACCCTATTTGGGAAGCCATTGCCAAACTGGAATAACCCTTGCAAAACCTACAACAGTTACCTTTGTTTTGACTTGCTGTATGAATTGATGTGGACATAAATACAAGGAAATGTTCATAAAATACATATAAAACAAAAGGTTAGTTTGGGCTTTATAATTAAGGGTTAAATACGAATATGCTGCAACAGCTTGCCACCGCTAAATCAGAAGTTGCCACTTTTGCCTCCCAACCCGTTGTAGAGGGCGGGGTAAACCCTGATCCTCAATCTAGTGAAACTGAGCAAGGTTATTTTGGGCGTTTACTATCAGAACAGCAAAATGCTGCTGGGGCACAGGAAAAAAAGACTCAGGACAATAGTAACCCCCAAGCTAGTAAGAACTCTTTGTCTTCTGTCGATAAAAAAACCGAACTTGAGCAGCAAGCACAGACTACAGCTCCAGTAGAAACCTCAGAGCAAACTCATCAAAACCTTAAGTCTGCCGAGAGCGATAAAAACACGAAACTCCAAGATGGATCAACCTTAGCAGCTCAAGGAGCAGATCTCGATGCAGAAGATGCTCATGGGGATGAACTGGCTACTAGCAATGATTTTAGCCAAATATCGCCTGATGTCTGGTTTGCCTCTGCTGAATCCAAAAGCACAAAAACGTTATCAGAACAGTCGATAACTGTGCATGAACTTGGCGAAACATTTGATAATGCACCAGATGCTAAGTCTACTGAAGTACTGGCTAACCCCGTTCAGTTAGCTGAGGTGGAATTAGCTCCTGCTGAACTTGAATCTTTAGATACAGATGAATCCAACTTGTGGGTATCTTTAGTTGAAAAATTTCAACAATTTACCCAACAAGATAAGAACTCGAAAACTAAACCTGTAGATGTTCAGCCCGAATTAAGCCAGATAGCTGAGTTTATCAAGGGAGCACTTGACGAGCAAACAGGCACAGAGCAGAGCGTGAGTGGTGAGCCTATTGAGCAAAAAGTTGTGGCGAAGCTTTTAGCTGATCCTCAAGCACTCGAACAGGCATTCGCGGGCTTTATATCGGGCCTAGAGCTTGACCCAAATGGGCAACTTCAAACAGGGGATGACGCACCTAAATTAGACTTGGCGCTTATTGCTGAATGGGTAAATGCTGAGCTAACAGAGACTGGTTCTGCTCTTGATGCAGGATCAGTAATTATTAGTGAAGAGGATATTCAGCTTGGCAATAGTCTGCTGGATACGCCGCTAGATACACTAGAGTCTGAGAGTGTTACAAATGGCCTTGATATTTCATCAACAGAATTAACTGCGGCAGCCTCTGTTTCTCAAAGTGTTGAAAAACAATTGGCTCCAGAGTTGAAAGACCAGTCAATCGTCGAAGAAATTATTGGATCAGAAGCCGCGAAATCCACCGATAATCAAGGGGTAGCAGTGAACACTGCTATATCTCATTTAATCAACATGCCCGAAGATAAGTTGGACAGAATCTTGACTAAAATTGCTGAGCACGCCCTTAAAAATGAGCAAGAGGCCCAGCAAAGCTCGCAGACGGTTCAATTAAAAACTGATGCTGTTGCCGATGCTCTGGTTGTTAAAGATTTTGTTAGTGTCTTAAAAGCGGGTGTAGGAGAATTCAAGCAACAATTAGCTCAGGGTAGAGAGCCAGGTATAGATTTAAAAGCGTTAGTATCGGATGCCGCCACTAAAGTCGCTGAACTCCATCCTGGAATAAAAATGTCTGAAAATATCGAGCAAAATATTGCCAACGTTTCGCAAATGTTCGAATTTGCCTCTAGTTTAACCCGTTCGGTTGAACAACAGACTGCTAATTACACGGCGACCTACTCGTCAGTAGCCCGTGATGTTGCGCAAATTCAAGGCGAGCAGGCTAAACAAGTACAGACTAGCCAGTTAGAGCAGAAGTTTGAAAAAGCGGTCAATATAACCAAAGCCGATGGCTTACAAGAGCTGAGTGAGAAAGTGCGTTGGTTGGCAAATGCTAAAAATTTGGTTGCTGAGATTCGCTTAGATCCAGCTGAACTAGGAGCGATGCAGGTAAGGGTGGCCTTATCGGGAGAATCGGCCACGGTTAACTTTATTGTGCAATCACAACATGCCCGAGAGGCGATGGAACAAGCGGCACCACGCTTAAAAGAAATGTTAGCTGAAAAAGGCATTGAACTGGGGCAATCGTCCGTTCAACAAGAATCCAATAATAATCAGCAGCAAGATGAGGCAGGAGCAGAGCGAGGGTTCGCTGGTCATCAAGATAGTAGTGAAGCTAGCCCTGAAAATCAAAGTCAGCCAGAGCAAGTAATTGTGAATGGGGCCTTAGGTGGAATCGATTATTTTGTATAATTTGCATGAAACTCCTTTGTCATTTTATCGATGCAGTCAATAATAATAGCCAAGGTAACCATTTAGAGAGTAAAGCATGGCTGAAGAAGAACTACAGATGGAAGAAGGCGGTAAGAAAAAAGGCAAGCTAATGATTATTATCATTGCTGTCGTCGTACTGCTAGTTGGTGGTGGTGCTGCCTACTTTTTCTTGATGGGAGATGAACCCATGCCAGAAGAAGCTATGATGGATGATTCAGGGGCTGCGCCCCAAGAAGCGTTAGTGTCTTCAACTGTTAAACCCGGAAGTGCCCTGTATGTAGCCATGCCTCGGCCATTTAGGTTTAACGTGCCAGGCTCGACTCGAGACAGAATAGTACAAATTAAAGTACAACTTATGGTTCGCGGCACAGACAACGAAGAAGAAGCTAAAAAGCATATTCCGTTAATTGAAGGTTCATTACTGCGGATATTTAGCACAGCAAATGCCGATGACTTGGTGACCGAAGCAGGAAAAATTGCGATCCGTGATAGCGCGTTGACCGAAGTTCAAAAAACGATGTCGGGCGTGAGTGGTGGCAAGGTGGTCGAAGAAGTCTTATTCACCGGTTTTGTCATGCAATAGTCATCGTGACTTAAGAGAGAAATATTGTGAGTGATTTATTATCCCAAGACGAAATCGATGCCTTATTGCATGGTGTCGACGATGTTGAAGAAGAAGAGGTTGGCGAATCTGAGTCTAATGGCTCGGCTATGCAATATGATTTTTCTTCTCAAGATCGTATCGTGCGCGGGAGGATGCCAACCTTAGAGATTGTCAATGAGCGTTTTGCAAGGCACATGCGTGTTAGTTTATTTAACATGATGCGTCGCTCGGCTGAAGTGTCTATCAATGGTATTCAAATGACTAAGTTTGGCGAATATATTCATACCTTATTTGTACCAACCAGTTTGAACATGGTGCGTTTCCGTCCGTTAAAGGGAACGGGCTTAATTACCATGGAAGCTAGGTTAGTTTTTATTTTGGTAGACAACTTTTTTGGTGGAGATGGACGCTATCACGCCAAGATTGAAGGACGAGAGTTTACACCTACCGAGCGTCGTATTATTCAGATGTTACTTAAACTTATATTTGAAGATTATAAAGAAGCTTGGGCGCCAGTCATGGATGTGTCATTTGAGTATCTAGACTCAGAGGTGAACCCTGCTATGGCCAATATAGTGAGTCCGACTGAAGTTGTGGTTATTAGCTCGTTTCATATTGAGCTAGACGGCGGCGGCGGTGATTTTCACGTGTCTTTGCCTTACTCCATGCTTGAGCCGATTCGAGAGCTATTAGATGCAGGGGTGCAGAGTGACAAAGAGGATACAGATTTACGTTGGAGTAAAGCTCTGCGTGATGAAATTCTGGATGTTCAAGTTGCCTTGTCTACCCATATGATGGACGTTGAACTGTCCCTTGAAGAAGTCATGGAACTCGAAGCCGGGCATATTATTCCCATAGAAATGCCCGACCATATTACGATCCTGATTGAAGATTTGCCTACTTTTAGAGCGAAAATGGGACGTTCTAGAGACAATTTAGCATTGAAAATTATTGAAAAGATCCCACGGCCGACTTCTGTTAAGTCCGAGCTACAACTATTAACAAAAGGCGGTCGCAGAATAGACAGTGACGCCGAGCTGCAAGTCTTAGAAGAAGACCTGTAGCGGTCAATCGCGAGTATGGAGCGAATATCATGAGTGAAGAAGACGGGTTAGACGATTGGGCTGCGGCTATGGCAGAACAAGCTGAAGAAGAAGCTGGCGGTGCAGATGGCGCCTCAAGCGATGAATTTGGGGCTGACGCTGAGGTTGCAGAGCTTGACGAGTTAAGCGAAGACGCTGAAATTACACCTGCAGAAAAACGTAAACTGGATACGATTTTAGATATTCCAGTGACTATCTCAATGGAGGTAGGGCGTAGTAATATTAGCATTCGAAATCTATTACAGTTAAATCAAGGATCTGTGGTTGAACTAGACAGAGTTGCTGGAGAACCATTGGATGTGCTTGTAAATGGCACGTTGATTGCTCATGGAGAAGTAGTGGTAGTCAACGATAAATTTGGTATTCGATTAACTGATGTCATTAGTCAACTGGAAAGAATCAAAAAGCTTAGGTAATAAAAAACTCATAAAAACATGGGGTTACCTACTCGTATCCCTGTGTTTTTTAACTCCTTTACGGGCCTATTCTGAGCCTGTTAGTGCGTCGAATCCCGCCTCAATAGTGTCAATTTTTCTTTCTTTGTTATTGGTTATTGGTGTGGTTTTTATGCTGGCGTTTATTATGCGTCGGTTTAACGTCACCCAAACCGGCACCTCTCAACTCAAGATCGTTACATCCTTGGCAGCCGGTGCTCGCGAGCGGATCATGGTCATTGAAGTGGGAGATGAACAACATTTAATTGGCGTTACTGCCCACAATATTAATCATTTGTCTAAACTTGAGAAGCCGCTGGCGGCAGCTCAGTCGAACTCAGGTGAGAAATTTAAAGATAAATTGACGACTTTAATGGCTTCAAAGCTAAACCCCAGCATAGTTAAAGACGCAGACAATCAGAGCCAACAAGGACAATCAAAATGATGAGTAAATGGAAACCCTTATTGTTAGGAACGGTCGCCCTGTTATTTAGTGTAAGTGTGTTCGCTGAACCGGGTATTCCAGCGGTTACCTTAGTCGATAACCCTGACGGCTCTAAAGAGTACACTATGACTCTACAGGTTGTGGCAATTATGACAGCGCTGAGCCTGTTGCCAGCCTTTTTGATGATGATGACGTCATTTACTCGGATCATAGTCGTGTTGTCGATTTTACGTCAAGCTATTGGTCTCCAGCAGTCTCCTTCGAATCAGATCTTAATCGGTGTGAGTTTATTTTTATCTATGTTCATCATGGCACCTGTTTTTGAAAAAATTAATGAAACTGCGTTACAACCCTACTTGAATGAAGAAATTACGTCTTTGCAAGCCTACGAGTTGGCTAAACAGCCCATGCGAGCGTTTATGCTCTCGCAAACCCGAGTAAAAGATTTAGAAACCTTTGTACAGATAGGCGGTATGGAGGGGCAATTTGATGATCCTGCTGATGTGCCTATGAATGTGCTGATCCCTGCGTTCGTCACCAGTGAACTAAAAACGGCGTTTCAAATAGGCTTTATGCTTTTTATTCCTTTTTTAATTTTAGACTTAGTGGTGGCATCTATTTTAATGGCAATGGGGATGATGATGCTGTCGCCTATGATAGTTTCGCTGCCTTTTAAGTTGATGCTGTTTGTTTTGGTTGATGGCTGGAATTTAATTTTTGGCACATTGGCTAATAGTTTCGGAATGGGAGTCTGACCCATGAGTCCAGAGGTGTTTGTCGAGATTTTGAAAGAGTCTCTACACATGGTTATTTTACTGGTAAGTGCGATTATCTTACCTAGCTTATTTGTGGGCTTGATTGTTGCTGTGTTTCAAGCGGCTACCTCTATCAATGAACAAACCATGAGTTTTTTGCCGCGTTTAATTGTTACTCTATTGGCGCTAAGTTGGGGAGGCCATTGGTTGGTCCAAAAGCTGATGGATTTCACCTTCACTATGGTAGAGCGTATTCCTGAGGTAGTGGGTTAATTATGTGGCCATTGTGCTTGGGTCATAGATAAATGGTGGTGGAGACGTCAATCATTATGCAATATCTGGCAGACTTAATGCTGCCTTTTATGCGTATTTCTGGCCTGTTCGCGGCTATGATTGGTTTGAGCGCGAAGAGTTTTCCAATGCCAGCTAGGGCTTTATTAACCCTCTTTATTTCCATTTTAATCGTGCCTGTAATCCCCCCTGTCGAAGTAGGCGAGCTGGTGTCTGTTGGGACATTTGTCTTGGTGATCCAACAATTGATAATAGGAGTTGCCCTAGGCTTTATTACCAATATGGTACTGAATATGTTTGTGTTGGCTGGAGAAATTGTGTCGATTCAAACGGGGTTAGGCTTCGCGTCTATTGTTGACCCTGTTAACGGAGTTAGTGTGCCTGCAATTGGCCAGTTTTATCTAATCTTGGCGACCTTAATTTTTTGGGCGTTAGACGGACATTTAACCATGATCCGTATGGTGGTAATGAGCTTTGAAGCCTTTCCTATTGGTGAAGCTTGGTTCCAGCCCGAACAGTTTAGAGAAATTGCCCATTGGGCGGGCTGGATGTTTATTTCAGCCGTCACCTTGTCGTTGGCGCCTATTGTGTCTTTATTGATAGTAAACCTCGCCTTTGGGGTGATGACCAAAGCTGCGCCGCAACTGAATATATTTAGTATCGGTTTTTCTATCGCGCAAATTATGGGGCTAGTGATTATTTGGTTAACTATGGATAATTTAACCCATCACTTTGAAATTATGTGGGATCGCTCACAGCTTATGATGTGTCGACTCGTGTTAATTTGTCCGTAATGTTTATTTGCTCACAAAGGGGGATTGTCGATGGCTGATGATGCTAACGAAAAAACAGAAGAACCCACGGCGAAAAAGATCTCCGATGCCCGAAAAAAAGGTCAAATCGCCCGTTCCACCGAATTATCGAGCACCTTAGTATTGGTTTTCAGTGCTGCGACATTTTTACTTTTGGGTGGGCAAATTGCTTCTGCTCTGTTTGAAGTTATGCAACGCACCTTTGTTCTGTCTCGAGATGAGACATACGATATTACTCATATGTTTCAGGCATGGGGGCATGCTTTTGACACCATTTCTATGCCCGTGTTGTTATATATGGTTATTGTTATGGCGGCGGGTATATACGGAAGTATTGCCATGGGCGGGTACAATTTCACTTGGTATTCAGCCAAACCTAGAGCAGAAAAAATCAGCCCTATTGCAGGTTTTAAGCGGATGTTTGGGCTAAATAGTGTGGTTGAGTTGTTAAAGGCCATCGCCAAATTTTTGGTGGTTGCGTCTATGGGTTATGTAGCACTCATGGTGTTTAAAGACGAAGCCTTGCACTTAGACTTAGAGTTATATCCGAGTAACCTGTTTCACGCGATCGAATTGATTGCTTGGAGTTTTTTGCTGATGTGCTGTGCACTTATTCCCATCGCTGCGTTTGATGTGCCATACCAGCACTATAAGCATAATAAAGAAATGAAAATGTCTTTTCAGGAGGTAAAAGATGAGCGTAAAAACGCTGAGGGTGATCCTCAGGTAAAAGGCCGGATCCGTAAGTTGCAATATCAAGCTGCGGCGAATCGGATGATGCAAGAAGTCCCAAATGCCGATGTGGTAGTGACCAACCCGACCCATTACTCAGTTGCTCTCAAATATGAGCAAGATGGCACCCGAGCCCCCGTCCTTGTGGCCAAAGGGGTAGACGAAATGGCTATGCATATCCGAAAAATTGCTAATGCTCACGAAGTGCCTATCGTGGCGTCACCCATGCTAGCGAGAGCGATTTACTACTCAACAGAAGCTGAGGGTGAAGTGCCCGAAAAGCTATTTATGGCCGTTGCTCAGGTGTTGGCATATGTTTATCAACTCAAAGCTTATCAACAAGGTCGAGGTAAAAAACCTCAGCCGCTACAAAAAGATTTACCGATACCTCCTGAATTACGCCGCTAACATTGCAGTCACAAGCCCTTGGAGTTGAAGAATTAGATAGACAGCTTGGTATTAAATGATAGTTGGCGCGCTAGTTGCTTTTATCTGATTTATTAAACAAATTCAGTACTGGGCGTCAATTTTTCGTTTATGGAACTCACTGCATATTTAAATCGATTTGACACAAAAAAGCTTAAAGGTGCGCTATCTGGTCTGGGCGCCCCTTTAGTTTTACTTGCCATTATGGGTATGGTTATTTTACCCATGCCTGCTTTCCTTTTGGACATCTTGTTTAGTTTCAATATTGCGTTGTCGCTAGTGGTGATCCTAGTTTCTGTGTTTACTAAAAAACCGGTAGATTTTGGTATTTTCCCCCTAGTGTTACTTATCGCCACTGTTTTGAGATTAGCCCTAAATGTTGCGTCTACTCGGATTGTATTGCTAGAAGGGCATGAGGGTGGAGATGCTGCAGGAAAAGTTATTCAAGCCTTTGGTGAAGTAGTAATTGGCGGTAATTATGCTGTAGGTATAGTGGTATTCGCCATACTCTTGATTATCAACTTTAAAGTGGTGACTGCGGGTGCAGGTCGTATTTCAGAAGTGAGTGCACGTTTTACCCTAGATGCAATGCCGGGTAAGCAAATGGCTATAGATGCAGATTTGAATGCCGGGTTTATTGATTCAGACGAAGCCCGCAAAAGACGTTTCGAGATTACCAGTGAAGCCGACTTTTATGGTTCTATGGATGGTGCGTCAAAATTCGTAAAAGGGGACGCGGTAGCAGGCTTATTTATTATGCTAATCAATATAGTTGGTGGCTTATTTATTGGCATGATCCAACATGATTTGGATTTTGGTAATGCCGTTGAAATATACACCCTATTGACCATAGGGGATGGCTTAGTTGCCCAGATCCCGTCACTTTTATTATCAGTTGCGACCGCCATTATCGTTACCCGTGAGAACGATTCTCAAGAAATGGGGCAAGAGTTAACCAAGCAACTAGGTAATCAACAAGCTTTATATATTACAGCGGGCATTTTGTTTGTGATGGGTATAGTACCTGGCATGCCACATGTTGCATTTTTAGGGTTTAGTGCGTTGGTGGCGGGATACGCTTATTTCACATACTGGATGGCGCAAAAACGGGCTAATGAACCTCAAGAATTAGCGCCAATTGATGATGTTGCCCAAGAACCCCAAGAGATTAAAGAACTAGGATGGGATGATGTTCAGCACGTTGACACAATTGGTCTAGAGGTTGGGTATCGGTTAATTCCTCTCGTGGATAAGACTCAAGGTGGAGAACTGTTAACGCGCATTAAAGGGGTGCGGAAAAAGCTCTCTCAAGAGCTTGGGTTTCTTATTCCCCCTGTACACATTCGCGACAATCTTGATTTGAGTCCAAACAACTACACCATAGCTATGCTGGGGGTAACCGTTGGTGAATCGGAGTTAAGCCATGACGATGAGTTGGCGATTAATCCTGGTCAAGTATTTGGCAAACTTGATGGTAGAGCGACGACTGACCCTGCATTTGGTTTGGAAGCCGTTTGGATTAAGGGGAGCCAAAGAGAGCATGCTCAGACTTTAGGCTACACAGTTGTGGACGCTGCAACTGTGGTGGCAACCCATTTAAGCCAACTTTTGACCAATAATGCCTATCAATTATTAGGACATGAAGAAGTCCAGCAGCTACTCGATCTGTTAGCGAAAAATAGTCCTAAGTTAGTAGAAGGTTTAGTGCCAGATGTCTTGCCATTAAGTACAGTGGTCAAGGTGTTACAGACATTACTTTATGAAGGCGTACCAATCCGTGACATGCGTAGTATCGTCCAAACGCTCAGAGAGTTTGGGCCAAAAAGCCAAGATCCGGATGTGCTCGTGTCCGCCGTACGTATCGCCTTAAAACGCTTAATTATCCAAGAAATAAATGGCGGCGAAGCTGAAGTGCCTGTTATTACCCTTGCACCAGAGTTGGAACAGATGTTGCACCAGTCACTACAAGCTGGTGGTGCTGACGGCGCAGGGATAGAGCCCGGCCTAGCCGAGCGGTTGCAAACATCATTAAGTGACGCGTCGCAGCAACAGGAATTAGCCGGAGAGCCTGCAGTTTTATTGACTTCAGGCATGCTCAGACCAGTGTTGTCGAAGTTTTTAAAACATTCAGTGACGGGTCTGCATGTATTGTCATATCAGGAAATTCCTGACGACAAACAAATTAAGATTATAAGCGCAGTGGGTCAATAATATGACGCATCTTGAGGTAGTTAAGGGGGACATGTGAAAATTAGACGTTTTTATGGCAAAGATATGCGTGATGTGTTGAAGCAAGTAAAAGATGAACTTGGCGGCGACGCAGTGATTATGTCAAACAAGAAGCATGCTGATGGAATTGAGATTGTCGCAGCCTACGACAAAGAACCTAACGCCACTCTCCCTCCTAAAGTTGAAAAGAAGGCCGCGCCAACAGAGCTGCCTTCTCGGACTCCTACCTTGAGTGAAATTATTGGTGATTCTGGCCCAGACAGTCTGAAAGCCTTACTAGAAAAACAAGCTCAGCAGAATACAGGTAACAGTGAGCCAATTGCAGTCAATACTCAGTCACTGGCTTCCAAACAAGCAGTTACCCCACCAACCGAAGCCAAACCTGTATCGTCGGTTCTATCAAACGAGGAAGGACTTAACAGCCGAGCGCTAAAAGAAATGCGCCAAGAATTATCTTCGTTGAGAAATATATTACAATTCCAAGTATCGGGGTTGATAGAACAAGATAATAATCGCAAGCACCCTTTACATAGCTATTTAGTCGACAAATTGTTGCAAATGGGCATTTCTCACTCGTTAGCTGAAGAGGTGGTCGCTTATGCTCCAGAGTCTGCTGATGAACGTCAGTCTTGGTTATTCCTGCTTAAATTATTAGCTAATCGTTTGCAAACGAAAAAAGACGATATTTTATCTAAACCAGGGGTCGTGGCTCTGATGGGCCCTACAGGCAACGGAAAAACTACCACTGTAGCTAAACTCGCAGCCCAAGGCGCGCAAAAATATGGTGCTGAGCAAGTTGCTATTATAACCATAGACAACTATAGAATTGGTGCGTTTGAACAAATTGCGACCTATGGCAAGATCATCGGATGTGCTGTGAAAAAGGCCGCCAACGCCAATGATTTAGCAGATTTACTTTATCAATTTAGAAATAAACGGTTAGTATTGATAGATACTGCTGGTTTTGGTCAAAAAGATGCTAGACTAATCAAACAGTTAGATACTATTAATCAGAAATCTTGTGGTAACATCAGGAAATACTTGGTGATACAAGCAAATTGTCAGTATCGTGTAATGCAAGAAACATTAAAGGAATATAAACAAGTGGTTTTGCAAGGTTGTATTTTTACTAAACTTGACGAATGTTATAGCTTAGGTGAAGCAATCAGCGTGGCGATTGAAAACCAGCTCCAGATTTGTTATTTAACTAACGGCCAAAAAGTGCCTGAAGATATGCAAACGGCTGATACAAAATTTTTAATTACTAGTGCCGCAAGACTTTATAAAAATTTCGGATTAATCCATACTGGGTCAAATAGCACTAAACACACAGCAGTGGCAGTATGATTGAGGATCAAGCGAGTACCTTAAGAAGAATGAATCAATCTAGACTAATAAAAGTAATAGCAGTGACAGGCGGTAAAGGAGGGGTGGGTAAAACCAACATCACCTTAAATACAGCTATATCTTTGGCTCAGCAAGGCAAACGCGTCATGGTTTTAGACGCCGACTTAGGCTTGGCTAACGTAGATGTGTTGCTTGGTTTGCGGGTCGAAAAAAACTTATCTCACGTTTTATCGGGTGAATGTACCTTAGACGAAGTGTTAGTCGAGGGACCTTACGGGATAAAAATAGCGCCAGCCACTTCTGGCACTCAGGCTATGACTGAGCTATCTCCTACCGAACATGCCGGCCTCATTCGAGCATTTAGTGAACTCCAGTCAGAAATCGACGTATTGATTGTTGATACTGCAGCTGGCATATCTGACATGGTACTGAGTTTCTCTAAGGCATCTCAAGATATTTTAATGGTAGTGTGCGATGAGCCCACGTCTTTAACTGATGCTTATGCATTAATTAAGCTATTAAACAAAGAACACGGAATATTTAGGTTTAAAATTGTCGCAAATATGGTGCGAAGCATGCGTGAAGGCGACGAACTGTTTTCAAAGCTGACTAAAGTGACTAATCGCTTCCTAGACGTGGCTTTAGAATTGGTTGCAGTTGTGCCATTTGATGAAAACGTCAGAAAATCTGTGCGTAAGCAAAAAGCAATTGTTGATGCCTTTCCTACTTCACCAGCAGCAATGGCAATCCGTAGATTAGCTAAAAAAGCCATTGAATGGCCGATTCCTAATCAGCCTGGTGGACATTTAGAGTTCTTCCTTGAACAGTTGGTCACCAAAAAAGCGGTGGGCGATAACCGGTGAATAGTAAAGCAGCCGCTTATCAACAGCTAGCCGACAAAAACGAATTTGTCGAGAGGCATGCGACACTCGTAAAGCGCATTGCTCATCACTTAATGGCGAGATTGCCGGCCAGTGTGTTAGTCGATGACTTGATTCAGGCTGGTATGATTGGGTTGCTCGAAGCATCCAGAAACTTTGATGGCTCAAAAGGCGCAAGTTTTGAAACCTTTGCAGGTATTCGGATCCGCGGATCTATGCTTGATGAAATCCGTAAAGGTGATTGGACACCTCGCTCTGTGCACAAAAATGGTCGGGCAATTACCGAAGCGATCAATCAGGTCGAAAGAGAGACGGGCAGAGACGCTAGAGATACTGACATAGCCAGCAAGCTTGGTGTAACCATTGAAAGTTACCACCAAATGCTTAATGAGGTTAATGCAGGAAAAATCATAGGTATTGAAGATCTCGGTGTATCTGAAGATGTGATTACGCCTTTGCAAGATAGGGGCTCTGATTCTCCTTATGAAGATTTAGTGCAAGGCTCATTTCAAAAAGCGCTTGCACATACAATTACAACCCTGCCAGAACGGGAGGCAATTGTGTTGTCTCTTTACTATGATGAAGAGCTAAACTTAAGAGAAATTGGGGAGGTTCTAGATGTTAGTGAGTCTAGAGTCAGTCAAATTCACAGTCAGGCCATGTTAAAACTAAAGTCTCGTATGGAATCTTGGCGTTTAAACGAAAAATAAAATATAGTATTTAAAACGAGGTTGGATCCTCACTGGAGGTGGTTTTGGATAAGAATATGAAAATCCTTGTTGTTGATGACTTTTCAACAATGAGAAGAATAATCAAGAACTTATTAAAAGATCTTGGTTTCTCTAACATACAAGAAGCAGATGACGGCAGTACTGCCCTCCCTATGCTTCAGCAAGGTGACTTCGATTTTGTTGTTACCGACTGGAATATGCCCGGTATGCAGGGTATTGATTTATTGAGAGCGATAAGAGCTGATGCTGGTTTGAAGCATATACCCGTGCTAATGGTGACAGCTGAGGCTAAAAAAGAACAAATAGTTGCTGCTGCGCAAGCTGGCGTAAATGGCTATGTAATTAAGCCTTTTACTGCGGCAACGTTAAAAGAGAAATTGGCCAAAATTTTTGAGCGTATTGGTTAGAGCAGACTGCCCTAAGTAAGAGGAAAGACTGTATGACAACTAAAGCTGCGCCGCCGATTTCTTTAGAAGATGCGAAGAAGTTAGTTGAGTTGCTAGAAGCTGGCGATAACGAAGGCGCTCAAGTTATTCTTGATGCTAGTCACCCAAGCACATCAACTGAGTTATTTTCTGAAGTGGGTAAGCTTACCCGTCAACTTCACGATTCATTAAATAATTTTCAACTAGATCCTCGTTTGATTGACATGACAAACGATGAGATCCCTGATGCACAAACACGCTTAGCCTATGTAATTGAAACAACTGAAGACGCGGCTAATAAGACCATGGATTTAGTCGACTCTTGCACGCCCATAGCTGAGCAACTTAATCAAGGCTTAGCGGCTATATCGGCTGACTGGCACAGATTGATTCAACGAGAGCTAAATGCAGGTGATTTTAATAAATTAGTCAAAGATGTGGATAAGTTTTTAAAGCAAGGCTCTAAAGATGCTGACAAACTCAGCAGTTTGCTTACAGAAGTGCTGCTTGCCCAAGGTTATCAAGATATTACCGGCCAAGTAATCAGACGAGTAATCGAATTGGTTAAGGAAGTTGAAACAAACTTAGTCTATATGTTAACTGTGTTTGGTGGGCTTGACGGCCAAGAATCAAATGAAACCGCTCAAAAGTCTAATAAAAAAGACGAGAGAGTCGATATGATAGAAGCTGAAGGCCCAATTATGGACGCCGACAGTAGAGAGGACGTCGCGTCAGACCAAGACGACGTGGATGATTTGCTTTCAAGTCTGGGATTTTAGGGGTAGATAGATTATGGCTTTTGATGTTGACGAGGAAATACTTCAGGACTTTTTAGTTGAAGCCGGAGAAATTTTAGAACAGCTTCAAGAACAACTCGTTGATTTAGAAAACAACCCAGAAGATAGTGATTTGCTTAACGCTATTTTTAGGGGATATCATACAGTTAAAGGCGGTGCCGGATTTTTATCACTGACTGAGCTAGTCGATATTTGTCACGGTGCAGAAAATGTTTTTGATGTCATGCGTAATGGCCAGCGTACCCTTACCCCTGAGTTAATGGATGTGATTTTACAGGCCACAGACGAAGTCGTGGTTATGTTCGATGCAGTGAAAGCGGGTGAACCTCTAGTAGCCGCTGAGCAATCACTAATTGATACTCTTACGCGCTTGAGTCAACCAGAAACTGCCGACGAAAGTGCCACTCCAGAACCCACGCCTGAACCAGAACCAGAAGTTGTTCAGGCTGAAAAGCCTGCTCCCCAAGCTGGCGATGATTTTAGCGAAGACGAATTTGAAGCCCTGCTAGATGAACTGCATGGTGAGGGAGCAGCGCCTGCCGCTAAGGAACCCCCTGCTGCAACTCCAGCTGGTGCTGATGAAGATATTACCGACGATGAATTTGAAGCTTTACTCGATGAACTCCATGGTAAAGGTCAGTTCAAAGCAGAAGAAGACGTTAAAGAAACACCAAAAGCCCCAGCAGCAAAAACACCTCCTGCGACAGCCTCTGGTGGTGACGACATCACCGATGATGAATTTGAAGCTTTGTTAGATGAGCTCCACGGTAAAGGTCAAGGGCCAGCTGTTAAAGCAGAAAAAGCACCCGAACCAACGCCAGCTCCGACGCCAAAAGCAACACCAGCAGCGCCCAATAAGCCAGAAGCAGCAAAACCAGCAACTCCGGCTGCAAAAGCTCCTGCAAAAAAAGAAGAGAAGAAACCGACTCCTGTACCTCAGGGAGAAACAACTGTTAGGGTAGATACCAAGCGTCTCGATCAAATTATGAATATGGTCGGTGAATTGGTACTAGTGAGAAACAGACTGTTAAGCTTAGGTATTAATGTCAACGATGAAAGTATGTCTAAGGCTATTGCCAACCTAGATGTGGTAACAGGGGATTTGCAAGGTGCGGTTATGAAAACACGCATGCAACCCATTAAGAAAGTATTTGGTCGTTTTCCTCGCGTTGTTCGCGACTTAGCGAGAACCTTGAAGAAAGAAATTACCCTCGAATTAGAAGGTGAAGAAACCGACTTAGATAAAAACTTAGTTGAAGCCCTAGCCGATCCTTTGGTGCATTTGGTTCGAAACTCTGTAGATCATGGCGTTGAGATGCCTGAGGAGCGTAAAGCTGCGGGCAAACCCACTATGGGAACCGTTAAGCTGGCTGCTTCTCAAGAGGGCGACCACATTTTGCTTACCATAGTTGATGATGGTAAAGGTATGGATCCTGAAAAACTCAAAGAAATAGCGATTTCTCGAGGTGTTTTAGATGCAGATTCTGCCGCCAGAATGACAGACGTAGAGGCGTTCAACCTGATATTTGCCCCAGGTTTTTCTACCAAAACCGAAATCTCCGAAGTATCTGGACGTGGTGTTGGTATGGATGTGGTTAAAACTAAGATAAACCAACTTAACGGTACGGTTAATATTGACTCGAAGATGGGGGTAGGCACCACACTTGAGATTAAAGTGCCGCTTACTTTGGCTATTTTACCGACTCTAATGATAGTGGTAGGTGAACAAACTTTTGCTTTACCTTTGGGCTCGGTAAACGAAATTATTAATATGGATGTGAGTAAAACGAATACGGTCGACGGTCAGTTAACTATGATAGTTCGTTCAAAAGCTATCCCCTTGTTCTATCTAAAAGAATGGTTAGTGAGAAGGCCTGGTAGTGTTGAAGTTGATAAGTCTAAAGGTCATGTTGTAGTTGTGCAGATTGGCACAAAACAACTTGGTTTTGTAGTTGATGCACTTATCGGTCAAGAAGAAGTGGTGATTAAGCCATTAGATGAGTTGTTACAAGGGACGCCCGGTATGGCTGGTGCAACCATAACCAGTGATGGTGGTATCGCTCTTATTTTGGATGTACCAGCTCTGTTAAAGAGATACGCAGCTAAACGATCATAAAGTAATAGGCCTCTTTATTTGGGAGGTTTTTTAATGGGCAGAATAGCTGATAATGGCTTACCGGATAGTAATAGTCGACGATTCTAGTTTTTTTCGTCGTAGAATCAAAAAAATACTCGAGAAAGATCATGAGTTAGAAGTGGTTGGTGAGGCCGCCGACGGGCTTGAGGCTTTGTCTGTCATTGCAGAGTTGTCGCCCGATGTGGTGACCATGGACATTGAAATGCCGGTGATGGATGGCATTACAGCTGTGCGTAAGTTAATGGCGAGCCAGCCAATTCCCATTTTAATGTTTTCTTCATTGACCACTGATGGTGCTCAGGCGACTTTAGACGCGCTTCAGGCGGGTGCTCAAGATTTTATTCCAAAAAAATTCCAAGACATTGCGTTAAATCGCAGTGCTGCGGTCTTGGAGCTACAAAATAGAGTTAAGTCCCTAGCTAAAAGCCGCGCCTTGAAGTGCTCTTTTCAAAAGCAAGTTAACCTCGCTAAACCACAAGCCCAAGCCAGAGAAAATCCACAAGATTCAGCAGCCGAATCCTCTAGCTTAACTAATATTATTAATAAACGCGGGCACCTCAGGTCACCTATTCAAAACCATAGTTCGTTTCGTTGTTTAGCAATTGGCGCGTCTACTGGTGGGCCTGTTGCATTACAGAAAATATTGACTGAATTACCGAAAGACTTTCCTTTGCCTGTAATATTGGTACAACATATGCCGGCCTCATTTACCGAAGCATTTGCAAAACGTCTAGATGATTTATGTGAAGTCACGGTAAAATTAGGGGCGCATGGTATGCTCGTTAGAAAAGGTGAGTGCTACCTAGCGCCTGGTGGTAAACAGATGACAGTTTCTGGCTCTAAATCCATGGCTAAGCTGGTTGTATCGGACTCAGAAGTTTTTCCTAATGTAGCTTATCGGCCGTGTGTTGATGTCACTTTTGCGTCATTGGCGGATTTATATGGCGGTAATGTATTAGGGGTTATCCTTACAGGTATGGGCTCAGATGGAACCAAAGGCTGCAAGCTGCTTAAAGATCTGGGTGCTAAGATATGGGCACAAGATGAGGACAGCTCAGTGGTCTACGGTATGCCCCAAGCCGTTACACTTGCTAATATTGCTGAAGAGAATATCAGTATCGACCGGTTTTCTTCTCGAATTATTAACGAAATTACAGGATAGATATGCACCGTAAGCAATCTGCTTGCTCTCTCCCATGATTATGATTAACTTACACTCTGTTATTTTTATTCTCCGGTGTCGGTTTTGATAACGTGGACCATAGCAAATCACAAAGGCGGGGTAGGGAAAACTACAACGACAGTGACCCTTGGCGGCTTATTGGCTGAGCAAGGTAAGCGTGTGATTCTCATAGACACAGATCCACAAGCTTCTTTAAGTTATTATTTTGGCGTTGATTCCGAGCAGTTGTCTTCCAGTTTATACGATGTGTTTTTGGCAGGTAATGAGTTAACAAAAGATACAGTTTTAGATTGTTTGTGTTCAACCAAATTAGATTCTTTATTTATTTTACCTGCAACTATGGCACTTGCGACGCTCGATAGAAAACTTGGAACCAAGAATGGAATGGGCTTGATACTAAAAAAAGCCTTAGACAAGGTTTCGGATGAATTTGACTATGCATTAATTGATTGCCCTCCAGTATTAGGGGTGCTTATGATTAATGCTTTAGTCGCATGTGACAGAGTGGTGATCCCTGTGCAAACTGAGTTCCTAGCATTAAAGGGCCTAGATAGGATCATGCACTCGATGGAAATCATGCAAAAATCGTTAAATAAGGTGTTTAAATACAGCATAGTGCCGACCATGTATGATAAGAGGGTTAAGGCAGCTTCCGATTCCTTTAGAGTCTTGCTCGATACTTATGGTGAAACTGTGTGGAGTGGTGTTATTCCTGTTGACACCAAATTTAGAGACGCCAGTCAGGCTCAGAGTCCGCCTTCTGTATTTTGTCCAAAATCTCGAGGCGTTTTTGCATACAATAAATTACTCGGGCACCTAAACTTACAGAGTAAGAAAAATGTCTAGCAATCCATTTGCCAATGAAGATGTAATGGAAGATTACATGTCAGCCCTTTTGACAGATGAAGCTGAAGTGGATGAAGTCAAACGGCATACTGTAGAGAAGCTACTGAATACGGCACCCATTGCTGAGCAAGTAGAGTCAATACAAAAAATTACGAAAAAACCTATACAAGATCAAGCTAATACGTCTAAAGTTATTGAGACAAAGGTCGAAGAACAAGTTGTACAAGAAAAACAAACACCTAGCGTAGAAATATCAACTAGGCCAACGCAACGTTTTCAGGTCTTGTTATTCGAGGTAGGGGGAATGACTTTAGCGGTTCCTCTAACTGAGTTAGGTGGCATACATGAAATAGATACGATTAATCCGCTTTTTGGTAAGCCTAGTTGGTTTAAAGGAGTGTTGTTACATCGTGACGAGAAATATCAAGTCGTTGATACAGTGAAGTGGATAATGCCAGAAAAATCTGCTGAGAAAGTGGCAGAGTCGACAAAATATCAATATCTTATAGTGTTAGGTGAAAGTGGTTGGGGGCTAGGGTGTGAACGTTTAGTCAACACCGAAACATTGGAGCCAGATGATGTTAAATGGCGAGACGTAACGACGAGTCGCCCTTGGTTATCAGGAATGGTAAAGAAAAAAATGTGTGCCTTGGTTAATGTGCCGCAATTAATAAGCATGTTTAGCCAAGGTTTAGGCAGTAAAGATTAGTTTGAAAGGCCGGAGCAATTGGAATGAGTGACGATAGAAATTCGAGCAATACAGTAGCAGCAAATGGTGATGAAGTGCTTCAGTGGGTAACCTACAAGTTAGGCGAAGAAACCTATGGCATTAACGTAATGCAAGTACAAGAAGTGTTGCGTTACTCAGAAATTGCGCCTGTACCGGGTGCCCCAGACTATGTTTTGGGTATTATTAATTTGCGCGGTAACGTGGTAACCGTTATTGATACCCGCTCTCGATTTGGTCTTCCGTCATCCGATATTTCAGATAATACTAGAGTCGTGATCATAGAATCAGATGATCAGGTTGTAGGTATTTTAGTCGATAGCGTTGCTGAAGTGGTGTATTTACGCTCTTCCGAAATAGACAGTGCACCCAACGTTGGAACAGAAGAGAGTGCTAAATTTATCCAAGGGGTAAGTAACCGAGATGGGCAGCTACTGATATTGGTCGATTTGAACAAACTATTAAGCGATGACGAATGGAGTGAGATTACCAATATCTAATTGTCTTTCTGTGTAATGAAAAAGATTAGTTTGCGTATCGAAAGTGTTTTATGGACCTAACATTAGTATTGAGTATCACAGCGTTAGGTTTTGTCCTGCTTATCGGCATTGGACTTGTGGTACATGCTAAAAAGTTTAAATCTGTTAGCCAACACCTAAATGAGCTCGTTGATACAATTGACGAGCTCAAGCTAGAATCCAACCAATTTAACAATCTTCAAGAAGAATTCCGAACCAGTAGCTACGCCATGTTGCAACATACCAAGCAACTTCAAAACCATGTTGAACAGCTGCAAATGCAGCTAGAACAACTCAAAGTCGAGCAGCAGGCTATCGCTGAGCAAGAACCGCAAAGTCGATTTTATAGCAAAGGTATGAAACTGGTTAGCCAAGGGGCCACGATAGAGGACGTTATGCGAGAGTGCGAATTGCCGCTGGCTGAAGCTGAGTTATTGTTTAGTTTGCATGCCGGACAAACCACCCAAAGCTAATTGCAACAACTTAATGGCTTATTGATATAACCTATCCAATCTCATTAGCGCCAAGTTTTGAACTATTGTGAAAATAGCCCATTCCTGAGCACAGCCTAATTTTCACAAATTTCATTTAGACGTCTAGACGTAAAGATGTTGACTTTTTATCCTCATTGCGAGAAATTGCATCTTATTAGCCAAAGCTTCCGGAGCGAACATGCCAATCAAGATCCCTAGTAATTTGCCTGCTCAAAGTGAGTTGCATAAAGAGAACATCTTTGTCATGGACGACGTGCGTGCCGCGAATCAAGATATCCGGCCGATGGAAGTGGGTATTTTAAATTTAATGCCGAACAAGATTGAAACCGAATTACAGTTTTTACGGTTGTTATCGAATACGTCTTTGCAAGTGAATATTGATTTGATTCGCATTGACAATCAGGCACCCAAAAATACGCCAAAAGCCCATATGGATAACTTTTATGTCGAGTTTGACGATGTTGCCCACAAACAATACGACGGCCTAATCGTAACGGGGGCGCCGTTGGCGCATCTGGCTTATAAAGATGTTAAGTATTGGGACAAGATGCAGGTGATTATGGATTGGGCCAGAACCAATGTGCAGTCTACCTTGTTCTCTTGTTGGGCGGCACATGCTGCTATTTATCACTATTTTGGAAAACACAGGGCATTACGAGATACTAAGCTAAGCGGTATTTATCGACATACAGTAGAAAACGAGTTCGACGAATTAATGCGAGGTTTTGACCCAGTGTTTTGCGCCCCGCAATCGCGATATGGCGAGATAAGTCTGACTGACTACCAGTCTATCGACGAACTTAATATACTCGCAACCTCCAAAGAGGGAGGGGCTTACATAGTGGCGTCAAAAGATAAAAGGCTGGTTTTTGTAACTGGACACCCTGAGTATGACCCAGATAGTTTAAAACAAGAATATGAAAGAGACATAAAGTCGGGTGGCAACCCTCAGGTTCCGGTAAACTATTTTGAATCGGACGACCCAAAGAAGAGTCCTGTTGTGAGTTGGAGAGCCCACGGTAGTTTGCTGTTCACCAACTGGTTGAACTACTACGTATACCAAACCACGCCTTATGATTTAACTAAGCTTTCAAAGTAAAGCGCTAGTTGTAGTATCGCAGTATTTGTTTTAAGAGGAATGACATTGAGTCACATCAATCAACATCAAGCATTATTGGCAGCCGCAGAAAAGCGTATCTTATTATTGGATGGTGCCATGGGGACAATGATCCAAGCTCACTCGCTAGAAGAAAGCGACTACCGCGGCGACCGTTTTGCCGATTGGCCGTCTGATGTGAAAGGTAATAACGATTTATTGGTGTTGACCCAGCCAAAGATTATTTATGATATTCACTGCGCTTACTTTGAAGCCGGGGCAGATATCATAGAGACCAATACCTTTAACGCAACCAGTATTTCCATGGCTGATTATGACATGCAAAGTTTAGCGCGCGAGATCAATGTAGAAGCGACTAAATTAGCAAAAAAAGCAGCAAATGAATTTACTCAGCGCAACCCCGATAAGCCAAGATTTGTTGCGGGTGTCCTTGGGCCAACGAGCCGTACTGCTTCTATCTCTCCAGACGTGAATGATCCTGGCATGCGCAATGTTACCTTTGACGAACTCGTTGAAGCCTACGTTGAGGCTACTCACGGGTTAATCGAGGGCGGAGCTGATTTGATTATGGTTGAAACAGTTTTTGATACCCTGAATGCGAAAGCATCTGTGTTTGCTGTTCAGCAAGTTTTTGAAGAGCTCAATGTTAGCTTACCTATTATGATTTCAGGCACCATAACCGATGCATCAGGCAGAACGCTTTCGGGGCAAACCTCGGAAGCTTTTTACTACTCGATGAATCATGTTGATCCGTTTTCTTTCGGTTTGAACTGTGCTCTTGGCCCTGACCTGCTCAGGCAATACGTAGAAGAAATTTCAAATGTATCTGAATGCCTAGTCTCTGCTCACCCCAATGCGGGTTTACCCAACGAGTTTGGTGAATATGATTTAGAGGCTGACGAGATGGCCCTACATATAGATGAATGGGCGAAATCTGGGCTGCTGAATATAGTTGGGGGCTGCTGCGGAAGTACACCTGAACATATTGCGGCCATGGCCAAAGCAGTCAGTAAGTATAGCCCTCGAAAAATTCCAAAGCGTGACGTGAGAATGCGTTTGTCAGGTTTAGAACCGTTTGTTCTGTAAGGTAAATCAATGAGTCAACAACAAGTCACACCAGAGCAAAGTGCTCAATCGTCAACCCTGTTTATTAATGTCGGTGAGCGCACAAACGTAACTGGCTCAGCCATGTTCAAGCGATTAATACTCGAAGATAACTACGAACAAGCATTGGATGTTGCTCGTCAACAAGTTGAAAATGGCGCACAGATTATCGATATCAACATGGACGAAGCCATGTTGGACTCTGAAGCCGCTATGGTTCGTTTTTTAAACTTAATCGCCTCTGAGCCTGATATTTCACGGGTACCTATCATGATCGACTCATCTAAATGGAGCGTGATTGAAGCGGGTTTGAAGTGTGTTCAGGGCAAGCCGATCGTTAATTCCATCAGCTTGAAAGAAGGCGAAGAAAACTTTTTAGCTCAGGCCAAACTGCTCAAACGTTATGGCGCAGCTACGGTTGTAATGGCCTTTGACGAAGTGGGTCAAGCCGATACGGAAGACCGCAAGTACGAAATATGTGAACGTAGTTATAAACTTCTCACTGAAAAAATTGGTTTCCCTCCTCAAGATATTATTTTTGATCCAAATATTTTTGCGGTCGCCACTGGCATAGAAGAGCATAACAATTATGCGGTTGATTTTATTAATGCTACACGTCGCATTCGCCAAAATTTACCGCACTGTCATGTGTCGGGTGGCTTGTCTAATGTGTCGTTTTCTTTTCGTGGGAACAATCCAGTACGCGAAGCCATGCATTCGGTTTTCTTATTCCACGCAATTAAAGCTGGGATGGACATGGGTATTGTTAATGCAGGGCAGTTAGAAGTTTACGATCAGATCCCAAGTGAATTAAAAGAAGCGGTTGAAGACGTTATTTTGAATCGCAATCCTGAGGCAACAGATAAATTACTGGAATTAGCGCCTAAATATCAAGGCGGTGGTAAAGCGTCGGTAAAAGACAACCTAGAGTGGCGAGATTTACCTGTTAATAAGCGCTTAGAGCACGCTTTGGTGCGCGGGATTATGGACTTCATAGAAGAAGATACCGAAGCTGCGCGCCAAGCAGCTGATAAACCTCTGCACGTAATTGAAGGTCCGTTAATGGACGGTATGAACGTGGTAGGAGATTTATTTGGTGAAGGTAAAATGTTTTTACCTCAAGTAGTAAAGTCCGCCCGAGTAATGAAAAAAGCCGTGGCTTACTTAAACCCTTACATTGAAAAGGAAAAAGAAAAGGGCAGCACCAACGGTAAAATATTACTCGCTACTGTTAAAGGCGATGTACACGATATAGGTAAAAACATAGTAGGCGTGGTCTTACAGTGTAACAACTTCGAAATTATTGATTTAGGCGTTATGGTGCCTTGCGCAAAAATTTTGCAAGTAGCGAAAGAGCAAAACGTTGACATGATTGGCTTATCCGGCCTGATTACTCCTTCACTAGATGAGATGGTGTATGTTGCGAAAGAAATGCAGCGACTTAATTTTGATTTACCATTGTTGATTGGTGGGGCGACTACATCTAAAGCCCATACCGCAGTAAAAATTGAAGAGAATTATCAGCATCCTGTGGTTTATGTACCCAATGCCAGTCGCGCCGTAGGCGTTTGCCAAAAATTACTTTCAGCGGAGAGTCGCGCAAAGTATGCACTCGAACTTGATGCTGACTATCAAAAAGTACGAGAACAGCACGCCAAGAAAAAGCCTCGTACTAAGCCGGTTTCACTCGATAAAGCGCGTGCCAATAAGTTTACTTGCGATTGGCATAGCTACACCCCTCCTACCCCAAATGTTATGGGAGTCACACCAGTAAGTGTAGATTTAGATAAGCTCCTTGATTACATAGATTGGACACCATTTTTCCTAACTTGGTCTTTGGCTGGACGTTATCCGCGTATTCTCGAAGATGAAGTCGTAGGCGAAGAGGCAAAAAGCTTATTTAGCGATGCTCAACACATGCTCGCGAGTCTTTGTAAAAGTAAAAAACTACAGGCTAAAGGGGTAGTCGGAATTTTTCCTGCCAACAGTGTAGATGACGACATTGAAATCTATGGATCGCAACAACGAGACGAGGTAATACACGTCGCCCATCATTTGCGCCAACAAACCGAAAAGCCGAAGGGCCCCAACTATTGTTTAAGTGACTTTGTTGCGCCTAAATCGTCAAATAAACCCGATTATCTTGGCGCATTTGCGGTAACCGCTGGCATAGGTGAAGATGAACTTGCCCAAGCGTATATAGATGATGGTGACGATTATAACGGCATTATGGTCAAAGCTGTGGCCGATCGTTTAGCCGAAGCTTTTGCTGAATATTTACACGAGAAAGTACGCAAAGAACTTTGGGGATATGTACCTAATGAAAACTTGTCGAATGAAGAATTAATTCGCGAGAAATACCAAGGTATCCGTCCGGCTCCGGGCTATGCAGCTTGCCCTGAGCATACAGAGAAACAGTTGATTTGGGACTTACTCGATGCTGAACAGCATACCACTATGAAGTTAACCGAAAGTTACGCTATGTGGCCTGGGGCAGCAGTATCTGGCTTCTATTTCTCTCATCCTGATTGTCGTTATTTTGCGGTAGCGAAAATTCAAGAAGACCAACTAGTAGATTATGCACAGAGAAAACAGTGGGATAGACTCGAAGCCGAGAAATGGCTCGGGCCGAACCTGTAGCTAGGTGTTGTCATGATAGATAAGCCTTTTAGCCAAGCTTGTGTAAACAATCGCCAGCCTATCTTGGACCAGCTTAAAGTTTTCTTTGCTAACAGCAAGCATGTACTCGAGATTGGTTCAGGAACAGGGCAGCATGCAGTCTACATGGGCGCTCATTTGCCACATCTAACTTGGCAAACCAGCGACTTACTGGTTAATCACGCTGGTATTCAGCTGTGGTTGAATGATTACACGGGCAATAATGTTTTGCCCCCTTTGAATTACCATGTTGGCCAGACTTCATGGCCCATTGCCAGTACCGATAGCGTCTATTCGGCAAATACTGCGCATATTATGCAAGCGAGTGAAGTGCAAAAGCTCATGGCGACAGTCGAGAATCAGCTATCAGCTACAGGGTATTTTTGTCAATATGGCCCCTTTACCATAAATGGGCAGTTCACCAGTGATTCAAATCAAGCATTTGATAGTAGCTTGCGACAACGAGGGTATGGTGGTATTCGAGATATACAAGAGCTGCAAGATTGGGCTCCAAAGCTTAAGCTTATTGCACGAGTCGACATGCCAGCTAACAATATGATCTTGGTTTGGGAAGCCCGTTTATAGAGAGTTTGTTACAAACGAACTTATCGGTATCACCTCAGCAAAAAGGCTAATCAGTCACATAACGTAAGACGCTTTTTATAGCCTAGGTAAAACGCGCTATATACTATTTGCCTAAAGAAGCCGTTGGAGTCGGTTGTTCGGATTCTTGTTTGAACGGCAGTAGTTTGGCTGCGTTTTCTTTATAGGCGTTTATTTGTAAATCTTCTTGTTGAATAAAACGCTCAACCGCCTCATGAAACGCTAACTCCTTGAGCTTGTGATTTGAGTAGCAATAAATGGGTTCGAACCCCCGTAAAATCTTATGCTCGCCTTGGGTGCCGGGATTAAAGCGCGATATTTTGTGTTCTATACAAAACTCTATACCTTGATAATAACAGCACTCAAAGTGTAAGCCACTCACCTCTTGTAATGCCCCCCAATAACGGCCGCATAATTGGTTTTCATCGAAAAGAAATAGCGAACTCGCAATATACTCATCATCCTGCTCGGCAACCACTAACAAAAGGTGGTTGGTCATGGTTTGATGTAATTGAGTGAAAAAAGCTTGGGTCAAGTAGCCTTCGTGACCGCTGCGCTTTAAATAGGTTTGCTTGTAGCATTCATAAAAAAAAGCCATGTGTTGTGGGGTTATTGCATCTCCTGAAAAACGATGAATTACCACGTTTTCTTTAGCAATTTTTTTTCGCTCTTTTGTAATGCTTCTTCGGCGCCTTGCGTTCATAGTTGCGAGGTAATGGTCGAAATTCCCGTAGCCTCGGTTAAACCATTCAAACTGGACAGAACGTCGGGTGGTAAAATTATGTGCGTCTAAGCGTTTGCTCAAGTCTTCTTCAACAAATAGCCAATGCATTGATGACATGGCAAATTGCTCTAAGTGTTGCTCTATTTTCTGACAAACGTCTTTCAATAGACTATCAAAATTGTAGCCTTGCCTAATCATGAGCTTGCTACTTGTGACCGGCGTGAAGGGAATGGCCGCAATCAACTTAGGATAATATTGAATTCCATGCTCTCGATAAGCATTTGCCCATGCAAAATCAAACACGTATTCGCCGTAGCTATGGGTCTTTTTATAAAGTGGTAAAATTGCCACAATCTCATTATTGATTGAGGCTATGCAGTGTTGTACAAACCAGCCCGTACCCGGTCCAACTGAGCCCGATGTTTCAAGGACTTGTAAAAAATGATATTGGCAAAAGGGTGATGCACCTCTTGCCAAGTTATCCCATGTATTCGCGTCTATTTGCTGAATTGATGTGATAAATTTTATCTGGATCATTACTATTGTGCCTTACTGTCTTTTATCACTTAATTCGGAGTATAAATTTGCCGTATAGAGAAAATGATAACACTAAATTAATTAAACACTCTATTACTCGCTTTTTATCTTACCGTGAGCATAGTAAGTGTGAGCTGCATCGTAAACTTACTGCAAAAGAGTATGATCCTCAGCTATGTTGGGATTGGATCGAGAAATTTGCCGACCAGGGGCTTCAAAGTGACGAAAGGTTCACTGAAAGCTTTGTACGCCAAAAACTGGCCAAAGGATTGGGCGAAGCTCGAATAAATGCTGAGTTGAGCCAGCACAATATTGCTAAATCTGTTGTTATTCAAGTAATGAAAGAACTACAGCCTGATTGGTTTGAACTAGCCAAAGGAGTATTTTTAAAACGTTTCGGAGCACACCCTGAGCAGGATCTTAAAGCTAAACAAAAGCAACAAAGATTTATGTTTTACCGAGGTTTTAACCATGAACAGGTTATGTATGCGATGGAATCAGCAGAAATTTGAACTTAACAAAAATGCTTGATATATGCTATCTTTGCGCCCTTTGTCAGGGAACTTAGTTCCTTGTGTATTGTTTCTATTAACGTTGTTAATTACTAGTTTTCAGGATTTCAGATGAGTATGAGTACCGCGGCTATTCGGTCGGCATTTTTAGATTTTTTTGCTTCAAAAGGACACCAAAAAGTTACCAGCTCGTCTTTGGTCCCTGGTAACGATCCCACATTGCTCTTTACTAATGCTGGGATGAACCAATTCAAAGATGTATTTTTAGGTTCAGAAAAACGTAGTTATCAGCGAGCTACGTCATCTCAGCGTTGTGTTAGAGCGGGGGGCAAGCACAACGACTTAGAAAACGTAGGTTATACCGCTAGGCACCATACGTTTTTTGAAATGTTAGGCAACTTTAGTTTTGGTGATTACTTCAAACCAGAAGCTATTCAGTTTGCTTGGGACTTTCTAACTAATGAACTTAAGTTACCAAAAGAGAAACTGCTAGTTACGGTTTATCACGAAGATAATGAAGCCTACGATATTTGGCACAAAACCATAGGCCTGAGTGCGGATAAAATTATTCGTATCGATACTTCTGATAATTTTTGGTCTATGGGTGATACAGGTCCTTGTGGGCCTTGCTCAGAGATATTTTATGATCACGGTGAGCATATTTGGGGGGGCCAACCAGGCACCCCAGAAGAAGACGGTGACCGTTTTATCGAGATTTGGAACCTAGTGTTTATGCAATTCAATCGTCAAGCCGACGGTTCAATGTTGCCACTCCCTAAGCCATCTATTGATACAGGTATGGGACTGGAACGAATATCAGCGATAATGCAAGATGTGCACAGTAATTACGAGATCGACATCTTCCAAAACTTGATCAAAGCTGCTGCCAATGTAGTGGGAACAAACGATTTACAAGACAAGTCATTGCGCGTAATTGCCGACCATATTCGTTCTTGCGGGTTTTTGATCTCTGACGGTGTTTTACCTTCTAACGAAGGGCGAGGGTATGTACTTAGGCGTATTATTCGCCGTGCCGTGCGCCATGGTAATAAGTTAGGCGTATCGGGTGTGTTTTTCTATCGTTTAGTTGAACACCTCGAAAAGCAAATGGCAGACGCGTACCCAGAGTTAAGCCGTGATCGTGAACTTATTGAAAGGGTACTTAAGACTGAAGAAGAGCAGTTTTCTCGTACCCTAGACCGAGGCATGAACATTTTAAACGATGCTATCGCTGAACTGACCGACTCAGTTTTACCAGGAGAGCTAGTCTTTAAGTTGTACGATACTTATGGGTTCCCAGCAGATTTAACCGCCGACGTAGCACGCGAAAAAGATCTAACGATTGATGAAGCTGGATTTGATGCCGCAATGCAAGCGCAACGCAAACGTGCGCAACAAGCCAGCCAGTTCGATGCTGACTACAACGAGCAACTCAATTCAGATGCCACGACTGATTTCATTGGTTATGAGCAGCACAAACATCAGGCCAAGATCCTCGAAGTCTTTTTTGAAGGGAAAGCGGCTGATGGCCTGTCTGAAGGGCAAGAGGGCTTGTTGATACTCGACAAGACAGCTTTTTACGCAGAGTCAGGTGGTCAAGTCGGAGACACAGGAAGGATCTCTACGCCAAATGGCGAGTTTGAGGTAATCGATACGGTTAAATTAGGCAATGCCATCGCTCATAAGGGCGTAGCCAAGGGTAAAGTTGTAGTAGCTGAGCTAGCCGAAGTCGAATTTGACTTAGATAGACGACAAGCGATTAAAGTGAATCACAGTGCGACTCACCTTATGCATGCCGCTCTAAAAAATGTATTAGGAGAGCATGTTAATCAAAAAGGCTCACTGGTTATGCCGGATAGACTCAGATTTGATTTTTCGCATTTTGAAGCCATGACCCAAAATGAACTTAGTGCAGTCGAGACCTTGGTTAATCAGCAAATACGCGCAAACCATCCGCTGAACACCCAAGTGATGAATATAGATGAAGCCAAATCTGCTGGGGCTATGGCTTTATTTGGGGAAAAATACGAAGAGGACGTACGCGTGGTCTCCATGGGAGAGTTTTCTATGGAATTGTGCGGAGGAACACATGTAAAACAAACCGGTGATATAGGTTTATTTAAAATTGTGTCTGAAAGCGGTATTGCATCGGGCGTTAGACGAATCGAAGCCGTTTGTGCAGAGCAAGCTCTTACATATACCCAACAAAAAGAGCAGCAAGTATTGCAACTCGCAGCTTTACTTAAAGCTGATCCAGAGAGCTTACAGAGCCGTATGGAACAGATAATAGATAAAGCTAAAAGTGTTGAAAAAGAGCTAGCGAAACTCAAACAAGAACAAGCCGCCAGTCAAGGTGGAAAACTTTTAGATAAGGTAGTTGAAATTAACCAGACAAAAGTCCTGTCTGCTAAGTTAGACGATGTAGAAGCAAAATCCTTGCGCGGCATGGTGGATGATTTCAAGAATCAATTAGGTAGTGCCATCATAGTGTTAGGTGTAGCCAACGAGGGTAAAGTTAGTCTAATCGTTGGTGTGACCAAAGATTTAACCTCTAAAGTTAAAGCTGGCGAATTGGTTAATTTTATCGCGCAACAAGTCGGCGGTAAGGGTGGAGGCCGGCCAGATATGGCTCAAGCGGGTGGCTCAGAGCCAGAAAACTTAGAAAAAGCATTGGCTTCAGTTGGCCAATGGCTAGAAACTAAGCTATAAAAAATTGGTCGATTATTTTTGTGGTGACAACAAAAAAAAGGAAAGAATCGACAGTGTGACAAGGTATATGCCTTGTCAGGCTATTGAAAACGGATTTGCATACTATTAACGGATAAAGGAGCAAAGAATGCTAATTTTAACTCGTCGTGTTGGAGAAACCCTAATGGTTGGTGATGATGTCACTGTAACTGTTTTGGGCGTAAAAGGTAATCAGGTCAGAATTGGTGTGAACGCTCCCAAGGAAGTTTCTGTTCACCGTGAAGAAATATATATGCGTATACAAGCAGAGAAAAATATGAAGTCTGGCGAGCAGCAAGCTGCTCCGGGTAATGAGGCTGAATAAATTTCATGTTTAGTAAAAAAAAAGCTGGTCTGACCAGCTTTTTTTATACCTAAAATAAAATTTAGGTGAGGTAAATGTGCATATTAATTTGAGCGGCTGGGTGTTGTGAACTTTAGCATATGGGAGCAATTCCTCTCGAAATTAACTAAAAAATGAACAGATGTTGGTAAATCGTTTAAAAACTCCGCAAGCGTTCAATTACTTCATAAAAAAGGTTTGACTTACTCAAGAGTATCAGTAGAATTCGGCCTCACATTTAGGAGAGGTGGCCGAGTGGCTGAAGGCGCTCCCCTGCTAAGGGAGTATAGGGTTTATAGCCCTATCGAGGGTTCGAATCCCTCTCTCTCCGCCATAAATGTGATGTGAAAAATGATGTGCGTGTGTAGCTCAGCTGGATAGAGTACCTGGCTACGAACCAGGCGGTCGGAGGTTCGAATCCTTCCACACGCGCCACATTTCATTTCTTACTTAAAGAGGTTTTGAAAGAAACTTCTTTAAAGCATAACTTTACGCGTGTGTAGCTCAGCTGGATAGAGTACCTGGCTACGAACCAGGCGGTCGGAGGTTCGAATCCTTCCACACGCGCCACATTCTAAAAGCCTCACTATTGTGAGGCTTTTTTGTAGGTACGCCTTTTGTCATTTACCGTTAAGGCGAAGTTGAACTTGTCTATTGCTGTGGTAAAGACTTTTATACCTTAAGCACTAGACAAATATGTCAATACGACATTTTAATTGGTTTTAATGTCTGTGGTATAGTCGGTGGGTTTGCTGTTTAAACTAAATCTTGTCGGCCTAAGTACAATATGCTGAAAATCATAAGCCAAACTGTCAAAATTAGATGGGCTTATATATGTTATGAAAACAGCACATGAGTACGGTTCAGACCAATAAACTCTACATTTTTGATGAGGACCTAATTTATGAAAGCAGATATAGTCAGTGATTTGATAGAAGCCGCCAATTTGTTAATGGTAGGAATGGGAGTAGTATTTATTTTCCTATCTATCTTAATCGGCGCTGTCACCCTTATGTCTTGGTTGAATCGTCGTTTCCCAGAAGCTACGCCAACCCCAGCTGCCAGTAGATCGTCTTCAACTAAAACTATTACACGCACTCAAGGCGTTTCGCCTAACCTTGTAGCGGCCATTAGTGCTGCTATTAGCCAGCACAGACGCAACCAATAAATAAGAATTTGAGGAATCACACCCATGCGTAAACCATTAGCACTTACTGAACTTGTATTGCGTGACGGACACCAATCGTTATTGGCAACAAGAATGCGTATTGATGACATGTTGCCTATTGCCAGTAAATTAGACGAAGTTGGATATTGGTCGCTAGAGACATGGGGCGGTGCGACGTTTGACGCGTGCATTCGTTACCTTGGTGAAGATCCTTGGGATAGAATTCGTGAGCTGAAGAAAGCCATGCCAAAAACGAAGCAGCAAATGCTGTTACGTGGTCAAAATTTATTAGGTTATCGACATTACGCTGATGATTTAGTCGAAAAGTTTGTTGAAAGAGCCCATACCAATGGAGTAGATGTATTTAGAATATTCGACGCAATGAACGATATTCGTAATCTGCAAACGGCCCTCAAGGCAGCAATTAAACAAGGTGCCCACGCTCAAGGGACTATGTCTTATACAGTTTCACCGGTACATAATCTTCAAACTTGGTTAGATATGGCCAACCGCCTCCAAGATCTTGGTGTACATTCAATCTGTATTAAAGATATGGCGGGCTTACTTAAGCCCTACGAATGCGAAGAGTTAATTACTCGCTTAAAAGAAACTGTAGAAGTGCCAATTGCTATGCAGTGTCATGCGACCACAGGCCTAAGTACAGCCACCTACCAAAAAGCCATTGATGCGGGTATTGATATGCTGGATACCTCCATTTCATCTATGAGCATGACATATGGCCACACGGCGACAGAAACCATAGTCTCAATTGTAGAAGGGACAGATAGAGACACAGGCATCGATTTAAATGGCTTGTCTGACGTAGCAGCGTACTTCAGAGACGTACGTAAAAAATACGCCAAATTTGAAGGTAGCTTAAAAGGAGTGGACGCACGTATTTTGACTGCTCAAGTGCCCGGCGGCATGCTAACTAATATGGAAAGCCAGCTTAAAGAGCAGGGCGCCGAAGATAAAATGGATGCAGTGTTACAAGAAATCCCTCGAGTAAGAGAAGACCTTGGCTTTATCCCCCTTGTTACACCTACATCCCAAATAGTTGGCACACAGTCGGTTATCAATGTATTAACGGGAGAGCGCTACAAAAGCATCAGTAAAGAAACCGCAGGTGTTTTAAAAGGTGAATATGGAGCGACAGCTGCCCCAGTGAATGCTGAGCTGCAAAAACGCGTGCTAGATGGTGCAGAACCTATTACCTGCAGACCAGCGGATTTAATTGATGATGAGCTAGAAGCTTTAACGAAAGAATTAACAGAGTTGTCGAGCAAAGAGTCCGTTAAATTGGCCACAGACGTCGTGGATGACGTGTTGACTTATGCTTTGTTCCCACAAATTGGCTTTAAGTTTCTTAAAAACAGAAATAATCCTGACGCATTTGAGCCAGCTCCTGGTACTGAAACACCTATTGCCGAAGTTCAACCTGCTCCAACACCAAGCCAAGGGGCGGCTTCATATTCAGTCAGAGTTGATGGCCAAGTGTTTGCAGTAGAGGTAGCAGAAGGTGGAGCGCTCACCAGTGTACAACCTGCGCAAGGGGTTGCAGCAGCCGCTGTTGCGCCAGTTAGCGCTGGACAAGACCTAAATGCCCCGCTTGCTGGTAATATTTTTAAAGTGTTAGTTAATCAAGGTGACTCGGTAAATTCGGGTGATGTTGTGATTATCATGGAAGCAATGAAGATGGAAACCGAAGTCAGAGCATCGGCTTCAGGTGTCATTAGCAGTATTCAAACTAAAGAAGGTGATTCAGTGCAAACCGGTCAGCCTTTACTCGTTATCAGTTAAGGAAGCGAGAAATGGAAAAGCTACAAATTTTATGGCAGAGCACTGCTTTAGCCCATTTTGAGTTTGCTCAAGTCGTTATGATGACTGTGGGTGCGTTGCTGTTGTACTTGGCAATTGTAAAAAAATTCGAGCCATTGTTATTATTGCCAATCGGTTTTGGCGCAATTTTGACTAACATCCCTCTTGCTGGATTCAGTGATGCGGGAGGCTTGTTATACCATGTCTACGACATAGGTATTGATACAGGTGTGTTCCCCTTGTTGATATTCATGGGAGTAGGCGCTATGACTGATTTTAGCGCATTAATTGCAAACCCAAGAATGCTATTATTAGGTGCGGCGGCTCAGGCAGGTATATTCGCTACTCTGTTTGGCGCAATTGCCTTAAACTTCATTCCTGGCTTTGAATTTACCCTCAAAGATGCAGCTGCGATTGCTATTATTGGCGGAGCTGATGGCCCAACAGCAATTTTCTTAGCATCAAAGCTTGCGCCTGATTTATTGGGTGCTATTGCGGTTGCTGCCTATTCATATATGGCTTTAGTACCCTTGATTCAGCCTCCTATCATGCGTTTGTTAACCACAGAAGAAGAGCGAAAAATTGAAATGCCACAACTCAGAGTGGTTTCAAAACGCGAAAAGATTATCTTCCCGTTAGCAGTGCTACTTTTAACTATTTTGTTCTTACCTACCGCGACTCCTTTAGTGGGCATGTTCTGTTTAGGTAATTTGATGAAAGAGTCAGGGGTAGTGGATCGCTTAAGTAACAGTGCTCAGAATGAGTTAATTAATATAGTAACAATTTTCTTAGGCTTGGCAGTTGGTTCAAAGCTCTCTGCAGACAAGTTTTTAACTGTTGAGACCTTGGGGATCTTAGCCTTAGGTGCAGTGGCTTTCTCAATTGGAACGGCATCAGGTATTTTGATGGCTAAATTAATGAGTAAGTTAAGCTCAGAGCGGATTAATCCACTTGTTGGAGCCGCAGGGGTATCTGCGGTACCTATGGCGGCACGAGTTGTAAATAGGGTTGGCTTAGAGTCAAACCATCATAACTTCTTGCTAATGCATGCTATGGGCCCAAATGTGGCCGGTGTATTAGGCTCAGCAGTTGCTGCGGGTATTTTATTGGCGCTAGTGGGCTAACTAGTAGTTGCTATTCTCGTGGGCGTGGCTATAATGCTGCGCTCTTCTGGACTGACTGAATTAGTGATCGGCAGTCTGTATTAAATCACTCTTATATTATTGGAGATTATTATGTCACTAAGTACACAAGAAACAGCGGCAATCATTGCTGAATATGGCGTTAAAGAAGGAGACACAGGTTCTCCAGAAGTTCAAGTTGCATTGTTAACTAATAACATCAATAAGTTGCAAGGCCACTTTGCAGACCATAAGAAAGATCACCACTCACGTCGTGGACTTTTACGCATGGTTAGCCAACGTCGTAAGCTTCTTGATTACCTTAAAGGTAAAAATGTTGAGCGTTATCAAGACTTGATCAAACGTTTAGGTCTACGTCGTTAATCGATGTTTTCCATAAAAAAAGACGCTTAGGCGTCTTTTTTTATGCGTGTATTACAGTCAGTTGATACCGATTGGTATTATTTCTCAGTATTAAAATAGTGTTTATTTGCTAAGGCGTATTGATACGGTAAGATCGAACATCTAATGGTAAGTTTTTACTCTGATCCTCGTTCTTATCTTTAAATAGTGTGATTGTGTAGCTGCACTTTTTCAAATTTTAACTAAAGGCTGTTGAACTTTGTTGCTGATTTTTGACTTAGCCCATTAGGCCTGTAATCCAGCGGCGCGATTAAAAAGCGTTTACTGTGAACAAAAGTTATACGCAAAAGATCAACAGAACTTAGGGAATAGTATGAGCAATACCAACGAATTTGACCGAGTTTGTGCCCAAGTTAGGGCATGTAGCCTGTGTGTTTCTGAGTTGCCTTTTGGCCCTCGGCCTGTTTTTCAGGTCCATCCTGATGCGAAAATTTTAATTGCCGGACAGGCGCCTGGGAGTAAAGTCCATGCTTCAGGTATTCCTTTTGATGATGCCAGCGGTGAGCGCCTCAGAGACTGGATGGGAGTAGACAAAGAGGCATTTTATAATGAACAAAAAATTGCAATTTTGCCTTTAGGCTTTTGTTACCCGGGGACCGGTAAATCTGGTGATCTGCCTCCCAGAAGGGAATGCGCAGACACGTGGCGCAACCAATTGTTAGGCTTAATGCCGAGTATTGAATTGACCCTTGCCATAGGTAAGTATGCCCAAGATTGGCATATGCCAAACAATACAAAGCGTAATCTTACCGAAACGGTTAAGTCTTGGCGGAGCTTTCAACCCGATGTTTTACCTATGCCACATCCTTCGCCACGCAATAACCGATGGTTGAAAAACAACCCTTGGTTTGAAAGCCAAGTGTTACCGACCTTAAAAACACGAATTGACGCCCTGTTAGATTAAGCTACCGTCTGGGTGGTCACTTATTTATACAGATTAGTATTATTCGAGATAAAAAAAAGCGACCTCAGGAGGTCGCTTTTTTTAAAAATTGATAAGAACTACTTATCAATTTTATTATATTTACGTTGCGCTTCACCTGTATATAACTGGCGAGGGCGACCAATTTTTTGTCCTGGCTGGCTTAGCATTTCGTGCCAATGTGATGCCCAACCTACTGTTCTTGCTAAAGCGAAAATACAGGTGAACATATTGGTCGGAATACCAATTGCCTTTAGGATAATCCCTGAGTAAAAATCTACATTAGGGAATAATTTTTTCTCAGCAAAATACGGGTCGTTTAAGGCAATCTTTTCTAGTTCCATAGCAACGTTAAGCAAAGGATCATCAATATTAAGTTCGCTTAATACTTCATGGCAACTTTCACGCATGACAGTCGCACGAGGATCGAAGTTCTTATACACTCTATGACCAAAGCCCATTAGTCTGAATGGGTCTGCTTTGTCTTTAGCTCGAGCGATAAACTCTGGGATACGGTCAACTGAACCGATTTCTTCAAGCATAGTCAAACAAGCTTCGTTAGCACCGCCGTGAGCTGGCCCCCAAAGAGAAGCAACACCGGCCGCTATACATGCATAAGGGTTCGCACCTGATGAACCTGCTAACCTAACAGTAGAAGTTGACGCGTTTTGCTCGTGGTCAGCATGCAGAGTAAATATTCTGTCTACTGCTTTGGCAACAGCAGGCGTGATTTTGTAATCTTCAGCTGGTACTGAGAACATCATGTTTAAGAAGTTTTCAGCGTAGCTTAATTCGTTACTTGGATATACGAACGGTTGGCCTATGTTATATTTGTAACACATGGCAACTAGGGTCGGCATTTTAGCGACTAATCTGTATGCACTTCTTAGTCTTTGATCTGGATCAGTAATATCTAAATCGTCGTGGTAAAATGAAGACATAGCGCCGACCGTGCCACATAACATTGCCATTGGGTGTGCATCACGTCTAAATCCACGGAAGAAATTTGTTACTTGGTCGTGAACCATAGTGTGGCGAGTGATGGTTTCTTTAAAGGCTTTGTATTCTTCTGAAGAGGGGGTTTTGTCGTGCAATAACATGTAGCAAACTTCGAGGTAATCAGCGTCTCTTGCTAGCTCTTCTATTGAGTAACCTCTGTGCAACAATACGCCTTTGGCGCCGTCGATAAACGTTATTGAGGATTCACATGACCCCGTGGCCATAAAGCCTGGGTCGTAGGTAAAGTAACCGCTGCTGCCCAATGTACGAATGTCGATAACATCGTTACCCGCTACACCAGATAGAATTGGAAGTTCAATTTCTGCTTCACCTGCTTTCAAAATGGCCTTTTTATCTGCCATATTTATTTCTCCTCGGAATCGTTTTATTTCGATGAACAGCCATAGGCTGGATGCTCGAGCGGAAAATCGCCGCTATTTGTACTGACAAACATTAATTATGCCAATTTAATTACATTAAATCCTTATTAATATTCACTTTTTTACATAGGGTATGGCAATTAAAATTATAGAACCCCTTTTTCTACTTTCATCGTAGTAGTTATAAGCCATTAAAACTCAACATTAATTGAATTTATTGGTGTGGGTGGATATACTTCAAGCGCTTTTAATGCCTGACTATTCGAAGTGTTTCAATGCATTACAACTGATTTACATTGTCACAACAAATGCGAAATCTTGGGACTGCCGGCAACAATTAGTTAACAAGTGCTTATTAGTTCATCAAATGTTTAACCATATTAGGGTAAAAGAGCAATCAACGTGAAAAAACAAAGACCAGTTAATTTACAACTCAATACTATTAGTTTTCCTCCCGCCGCTATTACTTCCATTCTTCATCGCATAACTGGGGTCGCAATGTTTTTTGCACTCATGATTGTGATTTGGGCGTGGGCGGTATCTGTTTCTTCAGCTGAAGGCTTTGACATGATCAAAGAGTTAGCAGCTGGAGTGTTGGGCAAGCTTGTTCTTATCGGCACAGCCTCAGCATTAACTTATCACATACTTGGTGGTATCAGACATATGCTCATGGATATGGGCTACTGGGAAGAATTAGAGTCCGGTAACCTTAGCGCTAAGGCGATTATTGGTGTATGGATTGTGTTAACTATCGTTATAGGAGTCGCGTTATGGTAACTCAACAAGCTAGCTTACGACGAAATGGCATACAAGATTACGTAAGTATTCGCGCAACCGCCATTGTTATGACTGCGTTTTCTTTATTTATGGCTTGGTTTTTTATATCAACACCTGAAGTAACATTTGAGATTTGGCAGGGCCTTTTTTCTAATATCGCAATGAAAATTTTCACATTTGTGACATTAACCTCAATCATGTTTCATGTACGGGTAGGCTTATGGCAAGTGTTAACAGACTATGTGAAAGCACCGGGTTTACGTGCATCTATCGAATTTATTCTTAACCTCATTGCATTCTTGTATGTAGTAGTAGGTCTTTTTGTATTGTGGGGTGTGTAATGGGTATTACTGTTCATGAGTACGACGCTGTCGTAATTGGTGCTGGCGGCGCGGGTATGCGTGCTGCACTTCAAATTTCTGAGTCGGGCAAATCTTGTGCCTTGTTATCAAAAGTATTTCCAACTCGCTCACACACTGTATCTGCACAAGGTGGTATTACAGTTGCTCTGGGTAATGCCCATGAAGATAACTGGGAATGGCACATGTACGACACAGTCAAAGGCTCTGATTATATCGGCGACCAAGACGCTATCGAGTACATGTGTAAGACGGGCCCAGAAGCCATTATAGAAATGGAAAACATGGGTTTACCGTTTTCTCGTTTCGAAAATGGTAAAATTTACCAACGTCCATTTGGTGGCCAGTCAAAAGATTTTGGTGGTGAGCAAGGAGCACGCACAGCTGCTGCTGCTGACCGAACTGGTCACGCATTGTTGCATTTGCTTTATCAACAAAACGTAAAAAACAAAACGAAAGTATTCAGTGAATGGTACGCCCTAGATTTAGTTAAGAATCAAGATGGTGATGTAGTGGGTTGTACTGCTATCGATATCGAATCTGGCGAAGTTGTTTACTTCAAATCAAAAGCAGTTGTTTTAGCAACAGGTGGTGCGGGTAGAATTTATGCTTCTACAACTAATGCACATATCAACACTGGTGATGGTGTAGGCATGGCCCTAAGAGCTGGTGTACCTATGCAAGATATGGAAATGTGGCAATTCCACCCTACAGGTATAGCTGGCGCTGGCACACTCGTAACAGAAGGTTGTCGAGGTGAGGGTGGTTACCTTCTAAATAAAGATGGGGAGCGTTTCATGGAGCGTTATGCGCCTAATGCCAAAGATTTGGCTGGTCGTGACGTTGTAGCTCGCTCTATGATGACAGAAATTCGTGAAGGTCGCGGTTGTGATGGTCCTTGGGGTCCACATTGTAAACTTAAACTAGATCACTTAGGTAAAGAAGTACTTGAATCTCGTTTGCCAGGTATCCTTGAGTTATCAAGAACCTTCGCTCACGTTGATCCAGTTAAAGAACCTATTCCGGTTATCCCAACGTGTCACTACATGATGGGGGGTATCCCAACAAACGTAGATGGGCAAGCGCTTAGCATCGACGAAAACGGTCAAGAAAAACCAATCAAAGGCCTATTTGCCTGCGGTGAGATTGCCTGTGTATCGGTACACGGTGCAAACCGTCTAGGTGGTAACTCACTGCTAGATCTAGTGGTATTTGGTCGTGCAACTGGCTTGCATCTTGGCGCTGCTATAGATGGTATTGATGCTCGCGAAGCTTCAAATGATGACGTTGAAGAAGCTTTAGTGCGCTTTAACCGCTGGGAGAATTCATCGGTTGGTAAAGGCGAAGACCCGGTTCAAATTAAGAAAGATTTACAACAATGTATGCAATTAAACTTCTCAGTATTCAGAGAAGGTGATGCTATGGCTACTGGCTTGAAAGAGCTAGGTGAAATCAAGGAAAGATTGCAACATGCTCGTTTAGACGATAAGTCAAACGACTTTAATACACAGCGTATTGAATGCTTAGAATTAGATAACTTAATGGAAACAGCATACAGTACAGCGGTTGCGGCGAATTTCAGAACAGAAAGCCGAGGCGCGCACAGTCGTTTCGATTTCCCTGAGCGTGACGATGACAACTGGTTATGCCATTCAGTTTACGTACCACAGAGCGATAAGATGATTAAACGTGAAGTAAATATGTCACCTAAATTGCGCGAAGCCTTCCCACCTAAAGCTAGAACATACTAAGGAGTAACGACTATGCAATTGACTTTTTCTGTTTACCGTTACAACCCAGATGTTGATAACGCACCAAGAATGCAAGATTATAAGCTTGACGTGGAGGAAGGGCAGGATATGATGGTACTCGACGCGTTAATCGCGTTGAAAGAACAAGATCCTGCATTATCATTTCGTCGTTCGTGCCGAGAAGGCGTTTGTGGCTCAGATGGCCTCAATATGAACGGTAAAAATGGCCTTGCATGTATCACCCCATTATCAGCCTTAAAAGGTTCGAAGATAGTTGTTCGTCCTTTGCCAGGTCTTCCGGTTATTCGTGACTTGGTGGTTGATATGAGTCAGTTCTACACTCAGTACGAAAAAATCAAACCATTCCTTATCAACGATGATAACCAGCCTCCAGCTCGTGAATTCTTGCAGTCGCCTGAAGAACGAGAAAAGCTGGATGGTTTGTATGAGTGTATTTTGTGTGCTTGTTGTTCTACGTCGTGTCCATCATTTTGGTGGAACCCAGACAAGTTCATCGGCCCAGCAGGTTTGTTACACGCCTATCGCTTTTTAGCAGATAGTCGCGATACGGCTACAGACCAGCGCTTGGCTGATCTAGATGATGCGTTTAGCGTGTTTCGCTGCCACGGCATCATGAACTGTGTCAACGTATGTCCAAAAGGGCTCAATCCAACTAAAGCGATTGGTTCAATTAAATCTATGTTATTGAAGCAGGCGGTTTAGATAAAATAGTGTCAGCCAGTAAAAGCATATGGCTTTTGCTGGTTGAGAGTTTTGTGTGTTTTGACACATTTAATTGTAAGTCTTATTCAATCAAGGGACGACAATGCAACAACGCGTGATGAAAGCATGGTGGGATTCTTCTCACATGGCTGGTGGTAACGCTACATATATAGAAGAAATGTATGAGCTCTATCTAGAAGATAGGCAAAACGTATCAGAAGAGTGGCGTACCGAATTTGATCAACTTCCAAAGGTTGAAGGCGTAGAAGTCGAATCTAAACATAGCGATATTCGTGATCAGTTTAGAAGTTTGGCCGCCTTAGGACCTCTTGCCAGAGCTGGCGGCTCAGCCACTCAAACACAAGATTCTGGTGACGGTAAGCAAGTTAAAGTTCTGCAGTTGATTAATGCCTTTCGCTTCAGAGGTCATCAACATGCCAACCTTGACCCCCTCGATTTATGGAAGCAAGCCCGCGTTCGCGATCTAGAATTGTCCCACCATAATCTGTCTGAACAAGACTTTGATTCGACCTTCAATGTTGGTTCATATGCAATTGGCAAAGAGTCTATGCCTTTGGGCGAGTTATTTAAGTCGCTTAATCGCACTTATTGTGGCTCTATCGGTACAGAGTACATGCATATTACCGATACTGAGCAAAAGCGTTGGTTACAAAGCCGCATTGAATCAGTTCAAGCTAAACCAGAAATCTCACGCGACGAAAAAGTGGGGATCCTTAAAGGCCTGGTTGCAGCAGATGGTATGGAAAAGTACTTGGGAGCAAAATTCCCTGGTGCAAAGCGTTTCTCACTAGAAGGTGGTGATTCACTTATTCCAATGTTAAAAGGTTTGATCAGCCATGCCGGTACTAAAGGCACTAAAGAAGTCGTGATTGGTATGGCCCACCGTGGACGTCTCAACGTATTAGTTAACGTACTAGGTAAAAATCCTTCGGTTTTGTTCGATGAATTTGCAGGTAACCATGATGAATCTCTAGGTGCAGGCGACGTAAAGTATCACGCAGGGTATTCTTCTGACTTTGCAACCGAAGGCGGCAATGTCCACCTAGCCTTGGCCTTCAACCCATCTCACCTAGAAATTGTTAACCCTGTTGTTATCGGTTCTGTTCGCGCTAGATTAGACAGACGTGAGTGTACCGATGGTTCAATGGTCTTGCCTATCACAATACACGGTGATTCGGCGATTGCTGGTCAAGGTGTGGTTCAAGAAACCTTCAATATGTCACAAACCCGCGGCTTTAAAGTCGGCGGTACCGTGCGCATAGTCGTTAACAATCAAGTAGGCTTTACCACCTCAAATACCGAAGATACGCGCTCCACGCAATACTGTACTGATATTGCCAAAATGGTTCAGGCGCCTATTTTCCATGTTAACTCTGATGATCCAGAAGCTGTATTATTTGTAACCAAATTGGCACTTGATTACCGTAATCAATTTAAGCGTGACGTAGTGATTGATTTAGTGTGTTACAGACGTCATGGCCACAACGAAGCTGATGAGCCAAACGCAACTCAACCTTTGATGTATCAAAAAATTAAAAAACACCCTGTGCCGCGTAAATTATACGCAGATCAACTGATTGCTGAAGGTAGCATAGAAGCCCACGAAGTTGATAAGTTGGTGAGTGATTACCGTGCAGCTCTTGACCACGGCGCATGTGTGGTTGAAGAGTGGCGTCCTATGACTGAGCATTCAGTCGACTGGACACCTTACCTTGGCCACGATTGGGACGTAGAATACGATGGTTCTTTGTCGGTTGAGAAGCTTACTGAGTTAGGTCAAAAACTATGTACCTTCCCAGAAGGTCATAAATTGCAATCTCGAGTGGCTAAGTTATACCAAGATCGTTTGTCTATGGTTGCAGGTGACAAGTTACTCGATTGGGGGATGGCCGAAAATTTAGCTTATGCATCTATAGTTGATGAGGGAAGTAATATTCGTATGACGGGCCAAGACTCTGGCCGAGGCACCTTCTTCCATCGTCATGCTGTGTTGCACAATCAAACCGATGGTTCTGATTATATGCCATTGCAAAACTTGCATCCTGAGCAGGGCAAAATTGAAATTTATGATTCTGTTTTATCAGAAGCTGCGGTGCTTGCCTTTGAGTTTGGCTACGCCACTGCAGAGCCGGGTTGTCTGACCATTTGGGAAGCCCAATTTGGTGACTTTGCAAATGGCGCGCAAGTCGTTATCGATCAGTTCTTGAGCTCGGGTGAAGCTAAGTGGGGCCGTTTATGTGGTTTGACTATGCTACTACCTCATGGTTATGAGGGGCAGGGTCCAGAACATAGCTCAGCGCGTTTAGAGCGTTTCTTGCAGCTGTGTGCCGATCACAATTGGCAAGTATGTGTGCCATCTACTCCTGCTCAAGTATTCAATATGTTACGTCGTCAAGCTGTGCGCCCAATGCGTAAACCGCTAATCGTTATGTCGCCTAAATCATTGCTAAGACATCCACTAGCGGTATCTAAAGTAGAGGAACTAGCTGAAGGTGTGTTCCACAATGTTATCGACGAAATAGATGATATTAGCCCAAGCGATGTGAAACGTGTTGTGATGTGTTCCGGTAAAGTTTACTACGACCTACTTGAACAACGTCGTAAAAACGAACAAAAAGACGTAGCCATTGTGCGAATTGAGCAACTTTATCCTTTCCCTCATGCAGAGATTGGTCAAGTCGCCAGTAAGTATAAACTGGCCAAAGACTGGGTATGGTGCCAAGAAGAGCCACAGAACCAAGGTGCTTGGTACTGCAGTCAGCATCATTTTTGGTCGTCGTTACCTGATGGGGCAACCCTCACATATGCTGGTAGACAAGCTTCGGCGTCGCCTGCAGTCGGATATATTTCAGTTCACAACCAACAACAAAAGCAGTTGGTTGATGATGCATTAACAATAAAATAAGGAACCAGTATGGGCATCGAGATTAAAGTACCGGTACTGCCAGAATCAGTGGCTGATGCATCAATTGCCACATGGCATGTAAAGGTTGGCGACAAGGTAAACCGAGATCAGAACTTGGTTGACATCGAAACTGATAAAGTTGTGTTAGAGGTTGTTGCACCAGCTGATGGTGTAGTAACAGAAATATTGTTTGCTGAAGGCGATACCGTCTTGGGTGAGCAAACCATTGCTAATTTTGCCGAAGGCGATAGTGCGCCTAACACGGCAGCGTCAGCGGCACCAACTGCTGCTAGTCAATCAACTGAAACGAAAGGTGAGTCAGTGGAAATTAAGGTACCCGTTTTGCCAGAATCTGTGGCAGATGCAACAATCGCAACTTGGCACGTTCAGCCGGGCGAAAGTATTTCTCGTGACCAAAACTTGGTCGATATCGAGACAGATAAAGTTGTACTAGAAGTTGTTGCTCCAGCCGATGGTTCGTTAAGTGAAATTCTTGCTCCTGAAGGTGAAACTGTGACTGGCGAACAAGTCATTGCTAACTTCGTAGCAGGCGCAGCGACTGCTCCAACAGCAGCTCCAGCGGAAACAGAATCTGCGGATGACAACGACGCCTTAAGCCCATCGGTTCGTCGCTTGTTAACTGAAAAAGGTATTGACGCCGCCAATATTAAGGGTACAGGTAAAGGCGGGCGCATCACTAAAGAAGATGTTGAAAAGTCGCTACAAGCGCCTGCTCCAGCTAAAGCGGAATCTGCTGCACCGGCCGCTGCCTTGCCAACGGGTGACCGCTCAGAAAAACGTGTACCTATGACTCGTTTGCGCAAAACAATTGCAACGCGCTTATTAGAGGCCAAGAACAGCACGGCCATGTTAACTACCTTTAACGAAGTTAACATGAAGCCAATTATGGATTTGCGTAAGCAATACCAAGAAAGTTTTGAGAAGCGTCACGGTATCCGTCTTGGTTTTATGTCTTTCTACGTGAAAGCGGTAACAGAAGCCCTTAAGCGTTTCCCAGAAGTGAATGCGTCGATCGATGGCGATGATATTTGTTATCACAACTATTTCGATATTTCGATTGCCGTATCTACGCCACGTGGCTTAGTAACGCCTGTACTTAAAGATACAGATTCATTGGGTATGGCTGGCATTGAAGGTGGTATTCGCGAGTTGGCGCTAAAAGGTCGTGACGGTAAGCTGAGCATGGCCGATATGCAAGGCGGTAACTTTACTATTACTAACGGTGGGGTTTTTGGCTCGCTTATGTCTACGCCTATTCTGAATCTTCCGCAAAGCGCTATTTTGGGCATGCATAAAATTCAGGACAGACCTATGGCCGTTAACGGTAAAGTTGAAATTTTGCCTATGATGTATTTGGCATTGTCTTACGACCACAGAATCATAGACGGTAAAGAGTCTGTAGGCTTCTTGGTAACAATTAAAGAAATGCTAGAAGATCCAACCCGTTTGTTGTTAGACGTGTAACAGAATTAAAAATTGAAGTAGGTAAGCAATTATCTACTTCCTTCTGCTTGTATAACGTTTTAGTTGGTGCAGGCTTACAAAATAAAGCGGCTAGTTGGCGGCTTTTTTCTTAAATAAAACAGGTAAAAAAACCATGAATTTGCATGAATATCAAGGCAAGCAATTATTCAAAGAATATGGCTTGCCAGTCTCTGAAGGGATCGCGACAGATTCTCCAGAAGAAGCTGCAGCTGCAGCCGATAAAATTGGCGGAAGCGAGTGGGTGGTTAAATGCCAAGTACACGCAGGTGGCCGTGGTAAGGCTGGCGGTGTAAAGCTAGTAAAAACTAAAGAAGAAATTAAAGCCTTCGCTGAAAACTGGTTAGGTAAGAACTTAGTTACTTTCCAAACAGACGAAAATGGCCAGCCAGTTAGCAAGATCTTAGTAGAGTCTTGTACTGATATCGCTGACGAGCTTTATTTAGGTGCGGTTGTAGACCGTACTTCTCGTCGCGTAGTTTTCATGGCGTCTACTGAAGGCGGCGTTGAAATTGAAACTGTTGCTCACGAAACGCCAGAAAAAATCTTAAAAGCTGAGATTGACCCAATCGTTGGTGCGCAACCTTATCAAGCTCGCGATATGGCGTTTCAGTTAGGCCTTAAAGGCGTACAAATTAAGCAATTCGTAAATATTTTCTTAGGTCTTGCAAAAATGTTTGTTGACCTAGATATCGCGCTTATCGAAATCAACCCTCTAGTTATCAAAGATGACGGTGATATCCACTGTCTGGATGCTAAAGTTGCTATCGATGGTAACGCAGCGTATCGCCAGCCTAAGATCAAAGCGATGCACGATCCATCACAAGATGATGCCCGTGAAGCAGAAGCGGCTAAGTGGGAGCTTAACTATGTAGCACTAGACGGTAACGTTGGCTGTATGGTTAACGGTGCAGGCCTTGCTATGGGAACTATGGATATAGTTAACCTTCACGGCGGCAAGCCAGCTAACTTCTTAGATGTAGGTGGTGGTGCAACTAAAGAACGTGTTGCAGAAGCATTCAAAATCATTCTCTCTGATAGCAATGTTAGCGCAGTACTGGTTAATATCTTTGGTGGCATTGTACGTTGTGACATGATCGCCGAAGGTATTATCGGTGCCGTTAAAGAAGTAGGTGTTAAAGTTCCTGTTGTTGTACGTTTAGAAGGTACAAACGCAGAACTAGGTCGTGAAGTTTTAGCTAACTCTGACCTAGACATCATAGCTGCAAGCAGTTTAACTGATGCTGCTCAACTAGTTGTTAAAGCTGCGGAGGGCAAGTAATGTCTGTATTAATTAATAAGCACACTAAAGTTATCTGTCAGGGCTTTACTGGTGGTCAAGGTACTTTCCACTCAGAGCAAGCGATTGCCTACGGAACACAAATGGTTGGTGGTGTGACTCCTGGTAAAGGCGGCACAACCCATCTAGATCTTCCTGTATTTAATACAGTACGCGAAGCGGTTGAAGCAACAGGCGCAACAGCAACTGTTATCTATGTACCAGCAGCTTTCTGTAAAGATTCTATCGTCGAAGCAGCTGATGCAGGTATCGAACTAATTATCTGTATCACTGAAGGTATTCCAACTATCGACATGTTATTCGTTAAAGAATACTTGAACGTTAAAGGCGTTCGCATGATCGGTCCAAACTGCCCAGGTGTTATCACTCCTGGTGAATGTAAAATCGGTATCATGCCTGGTCATATTCATAAGCCAGGTAAAGTCGGTATTGTTTCTCGTTCTGGTACATTAACGTACGAAGCCGTGAAGCAAACTACTGACGAAGGTTTCGGCCAGTCTACCTGTGTTGGTATTGGTGGTGACCCTATCCCAGGCTCTAACTTCATCGATATTTTACAATTGTTCCAAGACGATCCTGAAACAGAAGCGATTGTCATGATTGGTGAAATTGGTGGTTCTGCTGAAGAAGAAGCGGCTGAATTTATCAAAGCCAATGTCACTAAGCCTGTTGTATCTTACATTGCTGGTGTAACTGCACCAGAAGGTAAGCGTATGGGTCACGCTGGCGCGATTATCGCCGGTGGTAAAGGCACAGCCGACGAGAAATTTAAAGCACTAGAAGCGGCAGGCGTTAAAACTGTACGCTCTCTTGCTGATATCGGTAAAGGATTACGTGAGATTACTGGTTGGTAGTTTGCGTTAATTCTTAACGATATTAAGAGATTAGAAACCCGCTGAATTGCGGGTTTTTTTATGCTTCGCAAAAAGTGATGGAACCGTCATTCTGGTGGTATTTCTAAACTTCGCCATTTGGGCTGTTTTTTGGCCGGAGTCGGTTTTTTTTATGTGCTGCGTACACGGGACATGACTTCGTCATCATGGGGTTCGTACATTAAGAATATTCACTACGTTCATTTATGACTACGCCACTTATTCGCAAGCTCACTGTCATCCTGACTTTTTTCCAAACCACATCCATGAGGCTCGATTTACTTTTTACCAACAGCAGCAAAAAGTAAACAAAAAGTGCCACGCTCCAACCTAGTTCTATTGACTGCGCTACATGCCAAATAAAGGCCGCAATGATCTGTTCCCTACAGGCTTTGCTTAAATAACATCCTTGTCATTTATCCTCTATTTGGCTGAGTTGCTCGACGAACTTGGAGTCGCGAATAAATCAAAAGCATAGTTACGTCATTTGTGAAAAGTTAAAAGTTTAATTTCCGCCAGTTCCTGTTAAAAACATACAGAAATGACGATATGAGCTGAAATTGGTTTTCTTTTTATGTGCTGCGTACACGGGACATGACTTCGTGACTTATTCGCAAGCTCATTAAAAGTATTCACTTCGGTCACCTGCATCCATGCAGTTTTTAACTCGAATTCATTCGAGCTAGCGATTCGCTGGCCGTTTTTAATACAGAAAATTGAAGCGTGACAATCCTTCAATTGCGTACATTTTTAGTCAAGATCATGGTTGTTGATACTTTCTTCCTGTATGCTTGTTTTAAGTTTTTGGTTCCCCTCAAAATATCACTAAAATTGTATTTACTCCCCCTTTGATTAACAGATTTTTTCACCTAACTACGTGATTTTTATGAAAACTTGCATACGTATGTAATGTTTGAATACGTATGCAAGATATTCTTCTATCGTTAACTAGGCGTTAACATGTTTTTGAAATGAATTTAACCCGACTTAACTTATGTTTAGCTTGGGTAAATACGCCACAACATAGTAGGACAACTAAATGAATACATTTAAATCTAGCGCCATAACCCAAGCACTTCTTCTGGCGGGCTTTACGTTTGCGTCAGTCCCAGCGTTAGCACAGGAAGCACAGAGTGAGGAAGTTGAGAGTACCGAAGTCATTCAAGTCACAGGTATCAGAGGAAGCTTGATGCGGGCTCAAGCGGTCAAAATGGATAGCTCATCTATTGTTGAGGTGTTATCGGCTGAAGATATAGGTAAGTTGCCCGACACCAGTGTAGCTGAATCTTTAGCGCGTTTACCTGGATTAGCCGGTGAGCGTCGAAATGGGCGAACCAGTGGTTTGTCTATTCGAGGGTTTAATGAAAATTACGTTGGTACATCTTTGAACGGCCGTGAACTTCTGGGTATGGGTGATAACCGTGGCGTTGAATTTGATTTATATCCAACTGAAATAATTTCGAACATAGTAGTCAATAAAACCCCTGAAGCAGGCATGATTAGCCAAGGTGTGGGCGGTACAGTTGACTTACAAACGATTAAACCTTTAGGTAAAGATAGAACAATCAGCATTAACGGCAACTTCGAAAAAAATGGTAAAGACTCAGCTAACCCTGATTTCGACAATACCGGTCACAGGTTATCGTTAAATTATGTGGATTCATTTGCAGACGATACCTTAGGTGTAGCATTGGTGTTTGCATCTTTAGAAACGCCAAGACAAGAAGAGCAGTTTAGAAGCTGGGGATATGCAACGGTCGATCAAAGCAGTGACAGGCGCGCCACCGACACAGCGGTATCAAATGCTGGGGACGTGGTCACAGGTGGCCACGATTCATTTGCACGCTCAGCATTACTCGAGCGTAATTCAACGGCCGCTGTTATCCAGTATGCACCTACAGACGATTTGCTTATTCAGCTAGATGCCTTGTATATCGACTTTGAAGAAAACGACGTAAGGCGTGGCCTTGAAGAAGGCGGTGCCGAGTGGGGGACCTCTGCTTACAATATTACCGGCGTAGAGGGGGGGCTAGTTACATCTGGCTTTTACGATGGTTTTCATTCTGTAGTACGTAACGACGCGCGTAGTCAAGAGTCAGAGCTGACCACCTTTGGCTTAAATATAGCGTATGCAGTTAACGACAATTGGACAGCTGAGCTCGATTTTTCGACGGGTAAGGTCGACAAAGTGATTACCGATATAGAAAGCTATTCGGGTGTTGGGCGAGCGGGTGCTGATGGACGGCCTTTGACTGCACGTTCATTCGAAATGACGCCTCAAGGCGTATTGTTTTCTGACCACCCGACTATTGCGCCAGTTGACCTAACAGATCCTAATTTAATTCGTTTAGCTGGTCCTCAAGCTTGGGGCGGAGCATTGGCACCTATTGCCGAATTTGCCGATTCGGGAGATGGCTTTGGGCAAAACACAGCCCAAGATGGCTTTGTAAATCAGCCTGTATTTGAAGAAGAGTTAAATAGTTTTAGAGTTCAAGCGACCGGAGTAGTTGATTGGGGTATGTTTAACCAAGTCGAATTTGGTGGGATCTACTCAGATCGGACTAAGAGTAAAGTCAACAGTGGGGCATTTTTAACCTCACCGGTCTGGCCAAGCGCAGAGCCCATACCCAATGTGCTAGGCGTAACAGATTTGAGCTTTGTTGGGATCCCAGGTGTGCTGGCCTATGATGCTTTAGGGCTGTTCAATAGTGGCTATTACAACCAAACAGATGCGGCATTAATAGAAACATCACGCCAAGGAGATACCTACGAAGTCGATGAACAATTATTAACCTTGTATGCAAGGCTCGACATAGACACTGAACTAAAAGGCATGTTCTTGCGGGGTAATTTAGGCCTACAGCTAGTTAATGCCGATCAAAGTTCTACTGGGTTTGATAGCGTGATTGGGCCAGACCTAATGGTGCGGTTTACCCCAGTGTCAGGAGAAAACTCCTACACAGATGTGCTACCTACAGTAAATTTGAGCTTAGAAGTTGCAGACAATCAATTTGTAAGGTTCGCTGCATCGAAAGTATTAACCCGTCCTAGAATGGATGATATGCGCCCGAATAATCAAGTGAGTTTTCAATTTAACGACACTAATATCTTAAGTACCAATCCTGGTAATAGCGCATTTTCTGGTAGCGCCGGCAACCCTTTGCTTAAGCCCATCGAAGCGAATCAAATTGATTTAAGTTACGAAAATTACTTCGCTGAAGATGGTTTTTATGCGGTGAGCTTCTTTTATAAAGATTTGAAAAATTGGCATGAGAGCGGTAATACCATTACTGACTTTACCGCTTCGTATATTCCTGGTTACCATGATTCATCAGGCGAACACGACATTGATGAAGATGGCGTGCTAGATGGTCCTCTACCACCTCAAACTTTTCTTGGGAATGTTTCATTTAGGCAAGATGGCTTACAAGGGTTCGTGCGTGGCTGGGAGTTACAAGCTAATTTACCGTTAAGTTTGCTTGATTCATCTCTACAAGGTTTGGGTGTGGTTGCCAGTGCAACCTTCTTAGATGGCGAGTTTGATGATGGCTCGAATATTCCTGGGTTATCAGAAGAGGCATACAGCCTTACCGCTTACTACGAGTCTGGCGGGTTTGAAGCTCGGATTGCTGGAACCAAGCGAGATGAGTTTTTGTCTGAGACACGTGGATTAAGCTTAGCTTTAGTCAATGCCACAGACTCTGGCAGCGAATTATGGGATGCGCAAATCAGTTACGATTTTAGTGAGTCAGGTATCGATAGCCTAAAAGGGTTGAGAATAACGTTACAAGGCCAGAATTTAACAGACGAGCCGACCATTCAAGCGAATGGAGCTGACGCCAGACAAGTCACCCAGTTTCAAAGTTATGGGCGCAACTTCTTGTTAGGGGCTAACTATACGTTTTAACTTTTATACCTGTGAGTATTGAGGTAGCGTAGTGACATAAGTTGCGGCAAACGTAACTATCTAGCCCTAGATTTTGTCTGGGGCTTTTTGTATCGAGGTGGATATGAGTACACAAATTCGTCGCGTGGTAATAGTCGGTGGTGGAACAGCCGGTTGGATGTCAGCAGCTTTACTTAAAAAAATAGTAGGTAAAGCGGTTTCTGTTGAATTGGTTGAGTCTGAGGCTATTGGCACTGTTGGCGTAGGTGAAGCGACTATCCCGCCTATAAGGCTACTCAATCAAGTTTTGGGCTTGAATGAGGCCGAGTTTATCAAACAAACCCAAGCAACAATTAAGTTAGGGATCATGTTCGAGGGCTGGCGAGTACCAGAAGAACGCTATTTTCATTCTTTTGGCGCCCCAGGCAAAAATATGGCATTTTGCCAGTTTCATCACTATTGCACTAAGGCTCAGCAGTTAGGAGACGACACTAATATTTGGGATTACGATCTAAATTACTTATGTGCAATGCAAGGCAAGTTCGCCCACATTAATAGTCAAGACCCGATTCTAGAATTACCTTATGCTTATCACTTCGACGCCTCTTTATATGCAAAATTTTTGCGTAAAATAAGTGAAAGTTTAGGTGTAGTGCGTACCGAAGGGTTAATCGAACGAGTCGAGCAACACGACAAGAACGGCGACGTTAAACAACTTATCCTTAAGTCGGGACAGGTTATTCAAGGAGATTTGTTTATTGATTGTTCCGGGTTTAGGGGGCTGTTAATTCAACAAACCTTAGGGACTGGCTATCAGGATTGGAGCCATTGGCTACCTTGTGATGCGGCTGTCGCTATCCCATCAGAGCGCCATGAACATACCTTGCCTTATACTCGCTCAATTGCCCGTGATGCAGGGTGGCAATGGCGTATTCCCCTGCAGCATCGTAATGGCAATGGCTTGGTTTATAGCAGTCGACACTATAGTCAGGAGCAAGCCGAAAACCTGTTGCTGAATAACCTTGATACCCAAGCAATGGGCGAGCCTAATCACCTCAGATTTACTACTGGTCGAAGGCGTCAGCAATGGAACAAAAACGTAGTGGCTATTGGATTATCCAGTGGCTTTTTAGAGCCATTGGAGTCTACTAGTATTCATTTAATTCAGTCGGCTATTGTGCGGTTAACTCAGTTGTTTCCCCATCAGGGAGTCCGACAAGATGCGGTCGATGAATACAACCGACAATCGAAGTTAGAGTTTGAACAAATTCGTGACTTTTTAATTTTGCATTATCATCTCAATGCCCGTCAAGGGAGCCAATTTTGGCGTGAATTGCGGGAAATGGACATCCCAGATAGCCTCGCCGAAAAAATTAATTTGTTTCGCGCCACAGGTAGCCTTTTTCGTCAGCAAAACGATTTATTTTTAGAAAGTTCATGGTTACAGGTTATGACGGGGCAGGGTATTACCCCCCAAGATTACCATCCTATTGTCGATAATTTGTCTGCTGCTCAAGTTAAAGGCATGCTAGGTAAAATTAAACAAATAAAACAACAGCCATTGGGGCAACTTCCATCACACGATGAGTTTTTGCGTCGCTATTGTGGTTATACCGATTAGTACTAATTGTCCTTCTTTGCGGTTAAATTAACTTGAGCGGCAAAAATAGCCGCCCTCGTTCAGGCCTGATTACAATAGCAGTGCTCACTAGTGTTTGCAGCGCACCTTCTTAAGCGACACCGACCCTTCTTTATTTAAATGACCTTACCTCGCAGATAGTCTGGCGCAGACCAGATATTTATTTTTATTTTTTGCATACGGCAAGGTTTCTATACACATAATGCCTACCTCTGGTGCATACGTATGCAAAGTTTGAATACGTATGCAGACGATTTTTCATCAAGTAACTTAAGGTTAACATCTAGTTAAAGTAGCGTTAACTCGCTGGCTGGCGTGCTAGCTGTGCAAGTTAACTTGCCATAACAAAGTGGGACACACAGATGAAAACATTCAGACCCAGTAAACTTCAACGAGCATTAGTAATGGCAGGGGTAGCGTTTGCCTCTTCGTCGATTTATGCTCAGCAACAAGCCCCAAATCCGCCCGCTGCAGATGATCAGATCGAAGTCATCGAAGTGACAGGCTTCTCTACAAGTTTAATTCAGGCATTAAATCAAAAGCGTTTTAGCGATACGGTATCTGAGCAGTTATCGGCGGATGACCTAGGAGGCTTACCCGATGTGTCTATGGCCGATGCTTTAACCCGTTTACCCGGTATTTCGGCGGTGCGAACGGGTGGGCAAGCCGCTGAGATTAATATTCGGGGTTTATCTGGTGGCTTTGTGTTTTCTACCTTAAATGGGCGAGAGCAGGTATCGACCAGTGGTAAGCGTTCTATTGAATTTGACCAATATCCTTCTGAACTTATTTCATCCGCCGCTGTGTATAAGTCACCCAAAGCATCGTTAATTGAGGGGGGCGTTGCGGGGACGGTAGAGTTAAAAACCGCCAGCCCATTGAGCAATGAACAACAGCACAAAGTTAACGTTAACTTGCGCGGCATGTTTAATGACAGAGCAGAGCAAATTCCCGATGCTGCACAAACGGGTCATCGTTTTAGTGTGTCTTATCAAGGCAAATTCATGGACGATACCTTAGGTTTAGCCCTAGGTTATGCCCGCTTATTTCAACCCAGTGTGTCTACTCAGTTTGCCGGTTTAAAATACGATACTACCTTAGATGCCGATCGTGTAGAGGGTGACACAGATAACTTCGACCCCAATTCAGATGCCGATCAAACCCTTACCCAAGGCCAAGAGTTTTTTAGTGAGGGCATGGAGTTACAGCACAGAGGTGGCGAAGAAACCCGCGATGGATTACTTGCCGTTATTGAATGGGCACCCACAGACAACTTTACCCTCAAAGCAGATGGGTTTTATTCAAAGTTTCAAACTGATGCCTTTGCAAGAGGCTTACGGGTTAAGTTTGGGGGGCAAAATGCCGAGGACTTTTTGTTTAATCCGGTTATTCAAAATAACGCTGTGGTAGGTGGAAACATTATTCGAAATGCCGACTCAGACGCCTTTACTCGGGTTGAAACCGTCAACGATGACAACACGGAAACCGACGAAATTACCAGTTTGGGGCTAAATGCTCATTGGTTGGTCAATGATAATTTGACTTTCAATTTTGATTTGGCTTATTCAAAAGCCGACAGTGATTTTAGAAACGGTCTACTCTGGGCTTTGGTTGGCGAAGATGCCAGTGCAGACACACCTGTGTTTGACGACACCTTTTCAATTTCGTATTTGTTAAACGGCCTAAATTTACCTAGCGTGGGCTTTAGTCAAGAACAGGCTTTGTCTGATATCAGCAGAGTGATGGTCAGTAAATACGGGATTTATCCGTTTGTGAACTCTGATCAACAAGACTCATACAAGTTCGATTTGACTTACCAACTTCAAGATGGGCCCATTTCGTCAGTCGAAGCTGGCTTTCGGTACTCAGACAGAACATACACTAATGACCGCTCGGTATTTGAGTACGGGGATGATGGCGCATTTTCAACCCGAGAGCCACCTTTGCGATTAACCCAAGACTTGGTTGAAGTGGTCAGTTGGAGAGGGGAGTTTGCTAATTTTCCTGATTACCTAAAAATCGATCTAGATGGGGCCTTAGATGCATGGTTTCCAAATGGTAGACCACAACCAGTACAAACATGGGGAGCCGGAAATAGCGATGTGATTAATGCCCCTGACGGTGGCCGAGGTAATACAGCTTGGTCGGTATTACAAAGCGGCGAGGTTTACGAAGAGGTGTTTGCTGCTTACGTGATGGCTAACATAGATACCGAGATTTTTGGTTTGCCTGTTACCGGTAACTTTGGTGTTCGTATGGTAAAGACCGACCAATCGGCCACTGCCCTTGAAGATGTTAATGGCGATCCTGAATTGGGCGCGCAAAATATCGCCGACCAAGCGGGCTTAATTAATAGTCGCTACGCACCTAAGATTTTGGGCATTGAATATACAGACTATTTGCCGCAGTTAAATCTAAACTTCGGCCTTACCGACAATCAGCAACTGCGTTTTGCCGCCGCTAAGGTTATGTCGCGCCCGCCTATCAATCGTTTAGCCGCGCAAATATCGACTAATGTCAGCAATGATGGAGAGATCTCGGGTAACAGTGAAAATAATCCTTTTTTACGTCCTTTCTATGCCACTCAATATGATTTGTCTTACGAGTACTACTTTACTGAAACCGATGGGGCGTTTATTGCCGCACTTTTCTATAAAGACATTGAATCAAAAATTGATACCTTTGGGATCTCCAATTTCGACTTCGCTGCAAACGGTTTTAATGTTCCAGCGTTTATCGAAGATCCCGTCAGTGGTGCGCCAAGGCCGACATTTAACGGAACCTATACCACAGCAGTCAATAATGCCGATGGCGGCTACTTAAGGGGTGTCGAGTTATCGTACACCCAAGTCTTTAGCTTCTTACCGGCTCCTTTTAACGAGTTGGGTTTAACCGGCAGTTATTCTTACACCGAGAGTGAAATTACGACCCCTGAGAATAATTTATCTGGGCGCAACACTCCCTTAACCCTAGAGGGGTTATCAAAGAATATCTTTAACTCCACGCTATTTTGGAGCTACGAAGCCTTCGAAACTCGTCTGAGTGTGCGATTCAGAGATGACTTTGTCTCCGAGCAGGTGGCTGTTGACGCGCAAACGGTGAACTTTGATAGCGAAATGGTTGTGGATTACCAAGCGTCTTACGAAGTGAACGACAGGCTAGGCTTGTTATTTCAAGTCAATAACCTAACAGATGAGCCCACTCAAAGCTATTTCGTTGAGGAAAGCCAGACCGGAACCATACAGTTTTTTGGTCGCCAGTTCTTTTTTGGTGTGACGTATTCGTTGTAGTGCAGCGCGAACGACATGATGAATGTGAGCGCGGTGCGCTCAAGACAGATAATACTGGAGTAAATACCTATGTTTAGTCAAACAAGGTTTCAGAAAGAGAGCAGTACCCTAAAACAGTCAGGGCTTATGTCGTCTTCAAGACGTCTACTTAGCTCGACTAACGTTATTTTGCGCCCCTATAAAATATTGCTTGGGGCGATCTTATCCGCGGCAGCGTTAGCTGGATGTGGTGGTGGCAGTGTGGAGTCGGGCAAGGTGCTTAATGCATTAACCTGCAGCGGCTCTGACGTGCCCAACTCAACTAATACTGCTTGTGTTGCACCGCCACCGCCTGTGTGTGTGTTGCCCCAAGTGTTAGACACACAAACCAATTCATGTGGTTTACCCCCAGATCCTAATGCTCCAGCGCCCAGTGTTAACGCTAGAGTAGACGAAGCCATTTTATTTTATAACCGACCTCAAGATGCTGATAATAGCCCTAATGATCCGGTTTACGAAGGATGGAAATTACATACTTGGAGTGACGAGCGGTGCGATGCGTACGCAGATGGCGATACTGATTGGGCAGCTGGGCGGGTGCACGATGGGGTTGATCCTAATTACGGTGCTTATTGGGTACTCCCATTAAAGCCCGGATATGCCGGAACCGACGGAGCATGTGCAAATTTCATTATACATAAAGGCACAGACGGCGCTGCGGGTACCGACGATGGGAAAGAAATGCAAGGCGGTGATTTTATGATGCCCCTGAGTCAACCCGGAGACTTTGCTCGCATGAATTGGACCTTTTCGGGAGTGGCTGTGGTATTTGAAAATCCCTTGGCTTCTTTAGGTGTGTCGATTGGCGATGCCTCAGCTCACTGGATTGATGCGCAAACCTTTGTTTGGGGATTTGACCAAAACTTAATTGATGTTGCAGAGGCCCGTTTGTACCACTCGGCAGCTGCTGACCTCGCCATTGAGGATGGGCAGATTGTTAACGGCCAAGAAATAGCCTTAACCGCCACGACCTTATCCGACGAACAACGGGCAGCTTTTCCTGAACTAGCTGGTTTCCCAGCCTTTAGCGGAACATGGAGCAATGAAGACGCAAAAAGTGTGATTAAAAATCAGCTGGTGGTTGCTGGCTTTGATAGTGCAGGGGAGTTATCGACAGCCAATAAAGTACAGATTGCTAAAGCTTTAGACGGTTTGTACACGAGAGGCGATAACGACGCCAACGAGCAAACCTTAGGTGTGGTTTTCGATGGTGCCAATATTACTGCTAATGTATGGGCGCCTACCGCACAGAACATGACACTTAAGGTATTCGACCCAACTAAGGTCGAAATCGCGAGTCACCCTATGGTGTTAGATGAACAAACAGGCATTTGGCAATACACAGGTAGCTCTGAGTTGAACCGTATGTTTTATCGGTTCGAAATCACGGTTTATCACCCTGTGTCTGGACAAATAGAGACCCTTGAGGTGACTGACCCTTATTCGGTGAGCTTGTCGACAAATGGCGAGTATTCGCAGTTTGTTAATTTAGATGATGATGATTTAAAACCTCAAGGCTGGGATAGCCATACTATTCCAACGCTTACGCAGTTCGAAGATGCGGTGATTTATGAAGGGCATATCCGTGACTTTAGTATTTTTGATACGTCAACTTCCGAGGAAAATCGCGGCAAGTATATGGCCTTTACCGAGCAAGGCAGTCAGGCAACTGAACATCTAACTCGGTTAGCCGAAAAAGGCGTAACGCATTTTCATATGTTGCCCGCGAATGATTTTGCTACTGTGAACGAAGATGAGAGTCAAAGCCTTGATTTATCGAGCACGGTTGCCCAGTTATGTGCATTAAACAGCAATGCCATGGTTTGCACAGAGCAAGATCCTAATGCGACTTTGCTGTCGGTATTTAGCGGCTATGACTCGGCATCTGAACCTCAAAAAGCCCAGCAACTGACTAATGACATGCGTGGTTACGACAGGTTCAATTGGGGCTATGATCCCCAGCACTTTACTGCGCCAGAAGGCAGTTTTTCTTCGGATCCTGACGGTGTGGCGCGTATCTTAGAAATGCGAGCTATGAATCAGGCGTTACATGAAATGGGCTTAAGGGTTGCTCTAGATGTGGTCTACAACCATACAAATGCATCGGGTTTAAACGACAAATCTGTGCTCGATAAAGTCGTACCCGGCTATTACCACAGGTACGACATTAACTCGGGAGCGATAATTCGTGAAACCTGCTGCGACGATACAGAGCCTCGCCATGTGATGATGGAAAAGCTAATGCATGATTCGTTATTGGTATGGACCAATGCCTATAAGTTTGACTCATTTAGGTTCGATATTATGAGTCATGCCTCAAAAGATACCATGCAGAGATTAGAAGCCGCTGTACAACAAGTTGACCCTGACAATTACTTTTACGGCGAAGGTTGGACACGCACCGACCGTCAGTTTGAACAAGCGAATCAGCCAAATATGGCGGGCACCGAAATCGGTACCTTCAATGATCGTATCCGCGAAGCCGTGCGCCAAGGACGTATTTTTGACAAAGAAGCGAACGACGGCGCATTGACTGATCAAGATCGGGTGAAGATGAGCTTAGCAGGCACCTTAACAAATTATGTATTAGAAGATTTTAATGGTGTTGCATCAACGACTAGCAGTATTGGAGGTTACGCTACCGATCCTGCTGATATCGTGAATTATGTTTCTAAACACGACAACGAAACCTTGTGGGATCAGCTCAATTACAGCTTGCCCAACGACCTAAGTTTAAGTGAGCGAGTTCGCGCTCACAATGTCTCGGCCGCTATCCCTTTAATGGCCCAAGGCATTCCGTTTTTGCAACTGGGTGGTGACATGCTGCGCTCCAAGTCTATGGATCGCAACACCTTTGATTCTGGCGACTGGTTCAACATAGTAGACTATAGCCAACAAACTAACGGCTGGAACAGAGGGTTGCCATTAGCCCAAGATAACCAGAATCGTTGGGCTGATATGGCAAGCTTTATTTATTCGCCAGAGCGAGCCGTATCTATGGCTGAGATCGACTTCGCCAAGAGCGTGTTTGATGAGTTACTCGAAATACGTACCAGTAGCCCATTGTTCCGTTTAACCACAGGTGACGAGATCATTGACCGTGTGGGTTTTCACAACATTGGCAGTAGGCAAACTCAGGGTCTAATTGTGATGAGTATTGACGATGGGCTCGCCGCGGGAGAAGCCAGTCGAAATGATCTTGACCCTATGCATGATGCGTTAGTTGTGGTGATTAATACCAGTGATCAGACCTTGTCTCATTCGGTGGCAACTGCAAGTGGCTTTGAACTGCACCCCATTCAGGCTAACTCTGTCGATGCAGTGGTGCGCACCGCTAGCTTTAGCGCCGATGATAGTCAAGGAACCTTTAGTGTGCCAGCTTACACTATCGCTGTGTTTGTTAAGCCTCAAGGCGGTGCCCAAGGAACAGGGTTGTCGGCACTTGCTACAGCCGGTGCGCCTGATGTGGTGCCCTATGGTAGTACGCCGGTATTCCTGCGCGGTAGCATGACAGATTGGGGCATAGGAACTGCATTTAACTACCAAGGTGACGGTGTCTATCAAGTTACCTTTGCGTTATCTGCCAACACTGAATATCAGTTCAAATTTGCCTCAGAAGATTGGTCGACGGTGAACTTTGGTGGTGTAACAGCTGACTTAGCTGATGTCACTGTGGTTGAGGGACAGTCACTAAGCTTGGGCGTAGCAGACAACAACAACCTGCTGTTTACGCCAAGTGTGGATGCGAGCTATGTGTTTTCTGTGGATGCAACTGAGCCAAGTGCGCCTGTGCTGACTATCGTTAACGAAGAGCCATTTGTCGGTACGCCAATATTCTTGCGAGGCAGTATGAACGGCTGGACGATTGATGACGAACTTAGTTACCTAGGTGGACGCATGTATTCGATATCTGTTGAACTTGCGCCAGGTGACTATCAATTTAAGGTAGCCTCTGAAGATTGGGCGACCGTAAACTTTGGTGGCGTATCAGGGGCACCCGCTGACCGAGAGGTGAATATAGGCGGCGAAACGTTATTGGGCCAAGCCGACGATAATAACCTACAAATTAGCATTACTGAGCAAGGCCAATACGATTTTATCTTGGATGTGAGTAACCTGTCTGAGCCACTACTTCGAGTCGTAGGGGAGCGCTTTTTTGCCAGTACGCCTGTTTATTTAAGAGGCAGCCTAAATGGCTGGGGGATTGACGATGAACTTACCTATCAAGGCGCAGGGGTGTACAGCATAGAAGTCACCTTAGATGCAGGAAGTGTCGAGTTTAAAGTGGCCTCCGAAGATTGGGCAACTGTGAACCTGGGTGGAACGGGAACAGAGCCTGAAGATAGAACCATGGCCTTAGACGTAGGCAGAGTTCTTGGGCAGGCCAACGACAACAACTTATTATTGCAAGTGGACACGGCAGGACGTTATGAGTTTAGGATAGTAGGCCCAGATGCAAATGCGCCAACTCTAACCATAAGTCCAAGGTAAAGGTAATCTAGTTATATATCCAAGCCGAGTAGTGCGCATAAAAACTAAAGCCGTCTCATTTAATTGAGACGGCTTTTTGTTTGGTTTTGGTAAAATGCGGAAAGGGTTATCTGCCTACTTCTGCTTTACCTAGGGCTTTAAAGCGAATCACTTTGAATTCTCCTTTAGCCTGATTGTCACCTTGATTGAGGGCAGGGGAGCGGTGCAATTCGTTAATGGTGGCATAAATGTAATCGTCTGGGCCAACAGAGAGTCCATCTGGCCAAGATAAGTCATCTTGTTTGACCATTCGTAAATAGCTACCATCTGGCTTAGTCACACCAATCGAATCATCTGTGATTGAGGTTACGTAAACATTGCCCGCATTGTCTATTGTGATCCCATCTGATATCGGTTTGTCTCCGTATCGTGTCACAGATGCAAGCAAGGCTTGTTCGCTTAATTGTGTATTCAGTAAGTCTTTAGTGGCGACTTTGTAAACCGAGGTGCCATTCATTGCACCAAAATACAAAAACGAAAAATCATGGCTAATAGTAATAGGGTTAACCCCAAGGCGTGCTGCCTGACCACCTAATTTAACGACTTGCCCATCAATTACCATGTCGATGTTTTCTGCTTTAGTCTGCTTAGCGCTATGTAACACTTTGCGCGCTTGGCCTGTGTTAAGGTCGACCACAATAATCGAACCTGAACCCGTATCAGCGATGTAAATAGCCTGATTTTTGGTGTCTATGGCAAAGTCATTTAAAAAGGAATTGTCTGAAATGACGGGTTTAGCTAAATAAATAACCCGCTGCAAGCGCTCGTTTTGGGTATCCCAAGCAACAAGCCGTCCAGCCCGCTCTGGTCCCGAGGTATCAAGTAGCCAAAGTATGCCGTTTTTATCAATATTAATACCCAATACGCCGTATAACCCGCCTTGCTCCTGTTGCTGAGCGGCCGTTGCCCACTCGGGCGTTGGATAAGGGCGGGTGCTGCCGTCTTTGAGCAGCTCAACGACCCGCAATGGGCGACCATAAAACTCATGCACGCTTAAAAATATTCGTCCATTAGGGCCTACTGCTATGTTACCGGGGGGCGTTTCAGCATCGAGTTTTGCCACTACCTCAAAGGTATGTAAATAATCACTGGCGTAAGTTATGCCTGACAACCCTACTGCCAATGCCATACTGAGACAGGCCAATCTAGATTTAATGTTACCCTTGGAGCGAGTATCAGTAGTCATAATGCATCCTAATGTAAGCGGTATTGCTAATTGTTTACTAGCAATACATTGAGTGCGTCTGTGGGTTCTGCTCGCTGAGTGTAATCAGCGTTTACATCAGCAAATTTGAGTACCCGATTTTTATCGATCACAAAGGTTGCTGCCAAAGGTAATTCAAATTGTCCTTCACCATTGTGTTCTTCAATATTAATACCAAATTTTTGGTAAATTGGTTTAAGGGATTCGGGTAAAGTAAATACTATGCCTAAGGACTTGGCGTACAAAGATCTAGGATCGGATAGGACAGTAAAGTCTAATTGATTTTTTTCTATGGTTGACAAAGATGCATCGGGCAGCTCTGGGCTAATCGCAATTAAGCTGCCTCCGGCCTGTTTGATGTTAGGTAAAATACTTTGATAGGCCTTCAATTCTAGATTGCAATACGGACACCACCCACCGCGATAAAAGGTTAGGAGTACAGGTCCCTGTTTAACTTGTTCGGATAAGGTAATGTATTTTCCTGACTGATTTTTTAGCGCAAAGTCAGGAAAGATATCTCCTACTTTTGGCGCAAATTGTTCAAGGGATTGGGCTTTTAGCTTATCTGTTTCAGATAGCATTTTTTCAAGAATTTCAGACGGGATATTTTGTGCTGCTTGACTACGGACTTCACTTAGTTGCTGCTCTAAACTCATAGTTCACCTTTAGTGTTGGGTGGTTTTGAACGATTGTTCAAAACCATAAAGTAAGACTAAGGTCAGGTCAATAAGAATTTGAATGATCGTTCAAATTCGGGTTTAATGGCAATATATAACGCTTAGTATTGGCTCGAGTGATGGGAATAACTCGGACTCTGGATAAGAAGCTTGGTCATTGACAGGGCCTAGGCATAACTTCTGAATTCGCCCCTAGAGCCCTTGTTGTTATCCAGAATTCAGGTTAAGTAAAAACACTAGGGTTTTCATCTGGTTGATAAGTCTAAGGTAAATATGGCGGTTAAAAAGTTTGATGTAGATGGGGCAGTAAGCGCTGCCTTGGCACTATTTTGGGAGAGTGGATACACAGCAACGAGTATCCAACAAATAGTGGCGGCTACAGGCTTAAAACCCGGCAGTATTTATCACGAATTTGGCAGCAAAGAGGAGCTATTTAAGCTTTGCTTAGCACAATATGCTGATCACTCTATTCATAGTGTGACCCAAACCATTAACAACAGCGAAACCGTCCTTCAAGGGATCCGCAAGGTATTGGCTGATCTGATTGATTCAGCGTTAGAAGAAAACTACTGCGGTTGTTTTTTGATCAAAAGCCAGTTGGAATTATCTGTACAAAATAACGATGCATATCAATTTTGCCTACTTAGCCTTCAACGCATAGAAGCCAATTTCACGTGCTTTTTAAGCCAAGAATTTCCCGATGATTTGGCTAAGGCTTATGCCAATCAACTTATGCTGGTCATATTTGGTATTCGAGTACTGGGTTATCAGCAAACAACAGCGCAAAACTTACCCAATACCTATCAGCCCTTGCTACCTTGGTTATACCCTCAAGATCAGTAGAAAGTAAATAGTAGCTAGTGAATAGAGGCTAGAAGGAGCAAAAGACTTTGCACCACAGAGGACACGGAGGGCACAGAGGAAAAGCATTAAGAGCAGGGGAAAGTGGCTAGGAGATAGCGAAAGCGAGAAGAGCGGAAACAAACAGGTCCCATCTTCGTCATTCCAGAGGTCTTTTGATCTGGAATCCAAAGGCTTAAAGCAGTGGATAGGAGATAGTAAATAGAGGCTAGAAGGAGCAAAAGCAAAAGACTTTGCACCACAGAGGACACGGAGCGCACAGAGGAAAAGCATTAAGAGCAGGGGAAAGTGGCTAGGAGATAGCGAAAGCGAAAGCGAGAAGAGCGGAAACAAACAGGTCCCCATCTTCGTCATTCCAGAGATCTTTTGATTTGGAATCCAAAGGCTTAAAGCAGTAAATAGTAGCTAGTAAATAGCGGCTAGAAGGAGCAAAAGCAAAAGATTTTGCACCACAGAGGACACGGAGGGCACAGAGGAAAAACAGTAAGAGCAGGGGAAAGTCGCTAGGAGGTAGTGAATAGCGAAAGCGAGAAGAGCGGAAACAAACAGCTCCCCATCTTCGTCATTCCAGAGATCTTTTGATCTGGAATCCAAAGGCTTAAAGCAGTGGATAGGAGATAGTAAATAGAGGCTAGAAGGAGCAAAAGCAAAAGACTTTGCACCACAGAGGACACGGAGGAAAGGCAATCAAAGGCAGTAAATAGTAGCTAGTGGCAAGAAGAGCAGAGATATACAGATAAGGCTTAGAACGCAGAGTTTTAAATCTGGGGGCTTGTCCGCATTAAAGCAAACAAGCCCCCAGTAAAACGTTAGCTTAAGCTTAACCTTCTATTGAAAGTTCAGATGTATTAGCAAAAAAGCTGATTTGGGCATTACCCGATGAGCTAGATGTAATTGTGATCGACGATCTTGGGCTTATAGTTCGACCTGAAGTTGTGTCAACTCTTGGTTGGCTAGTAAGAGTCAAAGACTCGCGTCGTGCAGCAACTCTAGCACGGAAAGCAGCAAAACGCTCTGCGAACGAAAAACTACTAGAGCTAGAGCTACCAGTACTAGAGATAAATACAGATGAACTCGCTCCACCAGCTATTTGACTCAATTGATTTTCGTTAGTAATTTCTTTTATCATTTTTTTTTCCAAATGTTATTAGTTAATTTTATCGAGTGCGATTTTGCACTCGATAATGCAATACTGTGAGCGGCACAATTCAGTTGTCACATATGTATAACAAATTAATCAAACTGTTGTGATAAAAGCGAACGGGGGCGGACAAGAGCAGCAGAAAGTAGCTAGTAGATAGGGGCTAGGAAGAGCAAAAACAAAAGCCACGAACCACAAAGGATACGGAGCGCGCCGAGGGAAGGCATTAAGAGCAGGGGAAAGTGGCTAGGAGGTAGTGAATAGCGAAAGCGAGAAGCGCAAAGACAAACAAGTCCCTACCTCGTCATTCCAGAAGGCTTTTGATCTGGAATCCAAAGGCTAAAAGCAGTAAATAGTAGCTAGTAAATAGCGGCTAGAAGGAGCAAAAGCAAAAGACTTTGCACCACAGAGGACACGGAGCGCGCCGAGGGAAGGCATTAAGAGCAGGGGAAAGTAGCTAGGAGATAGTGAATAGCGAAAGCGAGAAGAGCTGAGACAAAACAAGTCCCATCTTCGTCATTCCAGAGGTCTTTTGATCTGGAATCCAAAGGCTCAAAGCAGTAAATAGTAGCTAGTAAATAGAGGCTAGAAAGAGCAAAAACAAAACCCCATCTTCGTCATTCCAGAGGTTTTTTATCTGGAATCCAAAGGCTCAAAGCAGTAAATAGTACCCAGTAGATAGGGGAAAGAAGAGCATAGACTAACAATCCCTAAGTTTTGAATGGGAGGCAAAAATTGATTTTCGATAGATGGTAAATTGACAGACATAGCAATGTTCTAGGAGAAAAATATCCTGAGAATACAGCTTATTACCTAATAAATATGCAAAAAATCTTTATCAAAATTCATTATCTGGCTTACCCCTTTAATCCATAAAACCGCATTTTATCCACTCTAAAAAACCTTATAAAAGCCAGCACAGAAAGAATAGATATTAAAAACATCTTGAAGGGCAGCGGAGTAAAAAAGGCTCTACACAAAAAAAAGTTTGCAAAACGTAAATAATTTGTTAACTTTAACTTAATCGATTAAGTTGATTGTTATTTGAACAAATAATTTGGTCTGTTTTTCAAACCCGATAAAAAGTCACTCTGTTTTTATGCGGGTACACACATAGGATGAAATATTCAATATGAAAACTACTCACGTAAAAACAACACTCACAATTGCGATTTTGGCAGCGCTTAGCAACCAAAGTATTGCTCAAGAATCAACGGCAGTCCCTGCAGAAGTTAACGACTACGAGAGAATAGTGGTGACCGCTTCCCCAAGTGGAGCAGAGGCGCAAGAAGCTTCTGTATCTGTTAGTGCCTTTAGCGAAGAAGATATTGCTAGCTTAGCTCCTCGCTCAACAGCCGAGATTTTCCGAGCTCTGCCGGGGATCCGCGCTGAATCATCCGGTGGTGGCGGAAATGCAAATATCACGGTACGGGGTATCCCATTGGCAACGGGTGGTTCAAAATTTTTGCAAATTCACGAAGATGGTTTACCCGTTTTAGAGTACGGCGACATCAACTTTGGTAACACTGACAACTTCATTCGATTTGATTGGTCGGTTGAAACAGTTGAGTCTGTGCGAGGGGGCTCTGCTTCTACATTTGCCAGTAATTCACCAGGCGGCGTAATCAACTTAATCAGCCAAACTGGAGAGACAGGTGGCGGGGCGATAGGCACGTCATTTGGCTTAGACTACGAAGAATTTAGACTAGATTTCGCTTACGGTGGTGAATTTAATTCAGATTTATATTTTCATATTGGTGGCTTTGCAAGAGGCGGAGAAGGAACACGAGATTCAGGGTTTAACGGTGACCAAGGTGGCCAAGTTAAACTTAGTATCACCCAAGTGTTAGACAATGGCCATTTGCGTTTTCATTTTAAAAACTTAAATGATCGCGTTACAACCTACCTTCCAGCGCCAGTTCAAGTGAGGTCTAATGGTAGTTTTGGTCCTGTAGAAAATTTTGATGCGAGTAGCGAAACCTTACACTCAGCATTTACAACCAATGTATCGACCTTTGATTCGTTTGGAAACCCAAGAAACAGAGACCTAACAGACGGTATTGAATCGGAAGTATCGTCCTTTGGATTTGAAGCTGACTTAGAAGTTGCTCCAGATGTTTTTTTGCTGAACAAATTTAGAATAGCTGAGATTTCTGGCAGTTTTATAGCTCCTTTTACCGATACGTTTGGCGATTTTGGTCCGCAGTCAGCGACGAGCATGGCGGGTGCAATATGTGATGCTGCAAGAAACGGAGATGGCAATCCCTTTAACTGTTCGTCAACTTCTGTCACCCTCGCAAATGGCCCAGGCGCTGGCGAAGAATACAACGGTTTAGCATTCTTAAACTTATTGTTCGATACCTCGTTAAACGACTTGGGTAACATGATTAACGACTTAAACATTACCAAAAAGTTTGACAACGGTGTATCTGTTACCGCTGGATATTATTACTCAAAGCAAGACATTGCGGCGAGTTGGAATAGTTGGAATACCTTTATTCAAACCGTAGACGGAACCAATTCTCAATATCTAAATATAGTTGATGCAGATGGCCAGTCTCTTGTAAATAATGGCTTATGGGCGCCTAGTTTCTTATCTTGGGAGTGGGACTTAAATTACACCACTCATGCGCCTTACGTGAATGTGGGCTTTGAAATTTCAGACCGATGGTTAGTTGATATTAGTGCGCGTCACGATACTGTCACCGCCAATGGTGAATTAATCAATGCGTGCTGCGGTGGTAACACTGACTTTGACTTAAACGGTGACGGCGTCATTTCTGGAAATACTGAGGATGCATCAGCGTCAAATGGCTTTGGATTTGGGGGTGGTGTAATTAATCTCAATCGAGCCGGGGCAACCAGCCAAATAGTAAACTATGATGCAAGCCACACTTCGTTCTCTGTGGGTGGTTCTTACTTGCATTCTGACTCAGTTACTATCTTCGGACGTTATAGTGAGGGTGGCAGAGCGTTGGCTGACCGGTTATTGCAAATATCAGGCACGTTAAACGGTGATGGTAGCCTCACTAGCACAACCTCTGGTTTTGATGAAACCGAGCAACTTGAAGTTGGCGTTAAATACGGCACCAAAGATTTGCGTATGAATGCAACGTTTTTTAACACAGTGACTCAAGATACTCAGGCCGAGTTAACCAGTGGTCTAACGTTTATTCGTGAATATGAAGCGACGGGTATCGAACTTGAAGGACGCTATGAAATTGGAGGAGGTCTTTCAGTGACGGGTAATGGTACTTGGACAGATGCAGAAATTAGTAAAGATCGGTTCAACCCAACTTTAGTTGGCAACACTCCGCGTCGCCAAGCTGATTTTATTTACACAATCATGCCTCAGTATGAAGGCGAAAACTTCAGACTAGGCGCGACTTTCCAAGGTTCGGGCGACTATTATGTCCAAGACTCAAACGAGCTTAAGCAAGATGCTTACTTGTTGACCAACTTGTTTGCAACATACTTTATTTCTGACCAATTTTCTGTGTCGCTCAACATTAACAATGTCACCGATGAATTTATCATCACCGAGTCAGAAGAATCTGTCGCTAGTGCAGGAGACATCATACGGGCAAGACCATTAAATGGTCGCACCAGCTCGCTACAACTTAAATATCTGTTCGACTAACCCACTATAGCGGGGGCATCTTGCCCCTGCCTTGTCATCAGATTTTGGAGGATATATGTCATCACAACAACAGTCACAGCAAAACTTAATGCTTATAAGATGGCTTACCTATTTGATGTTTATGATGTTTGCTATGACGTCGGACTCAGTGGGAGAAATAATCAAAGAAGTCAAAATTGAATTTGGCGTTAATAATACTCAAGCTAGCTTGCTGCATTCTTTATTTATGGTAGGCATCGCTTTTTCGGGGCTCTTCTTAGGTTTTTTAGCTGACAGGTTTGGCCGAAAACCAACCCTAATCTTGGGGTTAGCCTTGTTCGCGGCATCCTGCTATTTGTTTCTATTAGGCGGTAGTTTTAATTTTATTCTGGGCTTAATCACTTTGTCTGGCTTGGCCGTCGGTATATTTAAAACCGCGGCGTTGGCGTTAATAGGCGACATATCTCAGTCGACCAAAGAGCATACCGGAACGATGAATGGCGCCGAAGCATTCTTTGGGGTGGGCGCTATCATTGGCCCTTTGCTAGTGGCTTACTTAATTCGTCAAGGCGTGGATTGGATATGGCTATACGTGATAGCAGGCGGACTATGTACATTGCTTATTTTAATGGCGCTGTGGGTTAATTACCCCAAGACGGTTAAAAAACCAAACGCGAAGCCGGTGAGTTTAAGCCAGAGTTTATTGTTACTCAAAGACCCGTATGCAATGGGCTTTTCGGCCGGTGCATTTTTATATGTTGCAGCAGAAAGTGCAATTTATGTGTGGATGCCTAGTTACTTAGTGTGTGATGCAACAGCCGTTACGCAAGTCTTTTCTTGCTACACCAATGAGGCTAATCAGTTCTTAGCCATGTATGCCGTTTCTGTTTTTTTCTCATTGCGTGCATTGGGACGCTTTATTGGAATATGGATGATGCAGCGCTATGAATGGTCTTTGGTACTGGCGTGGTTTGGCTTTGCCATTATGATTTGCTTCATAGGCGGTTTAGTGGGCGGAAAAGAGGTTGCGATCTACTTATTTCCTTTAAGCGGCATCTTTATGTCGGTTATTTATCCTACCTTTAACTCAAAAGGCATCAGTTGTTTTCCAAAAAGCCAACATGGCTCTGTAGCGGGCGTTATTTTATTTTTTACGGCTGCCGGCGCTGCTGCGGGCCCATTGATTATGGGGGTGGTCGCTGATGCAAACGGAGGAGATGCTAAATATGGCTTCTATGTGGCCACCGCATTTAGCGTGTTGCTATTTGTAGGCTTAGTTTTCAATCTGTTAAAAAAACCTACTGAACAACGTCTGGACGCCATTGAACGGGCCGAATACTCTCACCACACTTCAGGCAGGTCATCTAATGAATAACTATTATGCAGTCATCGAAGCAGGTGGCACCAAATTTAACTGCGCGGTAATCGACGAGCACAAACAATTCTTGGCTCGAAGCCGGATCCCTACAACTAATCCAAATGAGACCTTGGCTTTAGTATCCGATTTTTTTGAGCAAGCCCGCCGGCCTAATCAACCCTACACGGCGTTGGGTATTGCCAGCTTTGGTCCAATAGACATGTCACCTTCGTCACCTACCTTTGGTTACATAACAAGTACACCTAAGCCGGGATGGTCGAATACCGACATGGTTGTACCTTTAGCAAAGCAATTAAAATGCCCTGTAGCATTTGACACTGACGTAAACGGTGCTGCGTATGCCGAGTCTTTATGGGGAGCGGGTAAAGGTAAAGAGGTGGTTATATACATTACTGTGGGCACAGGTGTAGGGGGTGGCGTAGTAATAAATGGGCGCCCTGTACACGGGTTAATTCATCCTGAAATGGGGCATATGCTCATACCTGGCCATCCCGCAATACAAGGTGTGTGTCCTTTTCACACTGACTGTGTAGAAGGTTTAGCCTCTGGCGCGGCGTTGAGTAAGATTTGGCAACAACCTGCTGAACAGTTAGAGGATGAGCACCAAGCTTGGGACGTACAATCCACTATTTTATCGCAACTTTGCCACAACTTACTGATGAGCTTATCGCCGCAAAAAATTATCTTGGGGGGCGGTGTTATGGCTAAGCCCGGCTTGATAGAAGCAGTAATCGAAAAAACTCAAATTAGCCTTAACCATTATTTGACCTTACCTCACTCAGTACAATTGCAAGACGTTATTTCACCCACTGGACTAAACCAAGATAGCGGCTTACTTGGCGCCTTAGCACTTGCCCAAACGCAAGCAATTGAATTACCCAATGAGCGAAAAACGCAAAACGGAGATACCTGATGCCTGCAACCAATGGCGTACAACTTATTACTTATGTCGATCGCATGGGCGGTGGCAATTTGCAAGACTTACAACACTTGCTACTTAATGATCTGAGCGATCTGTTTACGGGCGTTCATTTACTTCCTTTTTACTACCCTATTGATGGCGAAGACGCAGGTTTTGATCCAATAGACCATACGGGTGTTGATAACCGCTTAGGGAAATGGTCAGACATAGGAGCTTTAGGTAGTCATGTGGACTTAATGGCAGACATGATTGTTAATCATATGTCAGCCAAAAGTCATGCGTTTCAAGATGTATTAGAAAATGCGCAGCAATCACAATATTGGCCACTGTTTCTGCAACGAGAATCTGTTTTTGCTAATCGACCTGATTCTGATTTGGATAAGGTGTTTCGCCCTCGTCCAACGCCATTTTTTACTGACTACAGGTTAAAAAATGGGCAATCTATTCCTTTTTGGACAACGTTTACCTCAAATCAAATTGATATTAACGTTGAGTCAGAGCAAGGGAAGGCCTATTTAGATTCGATTCTTGCCGTGTTTGCAAAAAATAACATTAAGCTCATTCGATTGGACGCTGCTGGTTATGCAATTAAACGCGCTGGCAGTAATTGCTTTATGTTGGAAGAAACATTTAGTTTCATTCAAGCTTTGAGTGAGCGGGCAAAAGTCCTAGGTATGGCCTGCTTGGTGGAGATCCATAGCCATTATGAAACTCAAATTGAAATTGCGAAACGGTGTGATGCGGTATACGATTTTGCCCTTCCCCCATTAGTTTTGCATACTTTGTTTTCAAGGGACGCAACGGCACTTACTCATTGGTTGAATATTGCTCCGCGTAACTGTTTCACAGTTTTAGATACCCACGACGGTATTGGCATTGTAGATGTTGGCGCATCAGAGGGTAAAGCTGGACTGCTAAACGAAGTTCAAATCAATCAACTAGTAGAGACTATCCATCTCAATTCATCTGGCGAGTCATTAAAAGCGACAGGAGCATCGGCAAGCAACGTTGATTTATATCAAGTCAATTGCACGTTTTACGACGCCCTCAAGCAAAACGATATGGCCTATCTAATCGCCAGAGCTATTCAGTTTTTTAGTCCGGGTATCCCGCAAGTTTACTATGCTGGTTTCTTGGCTAAAGAAAATGACATGACTTTACTGAACAAAACTAATGTTGGGCGAGATATCAATAGGCCTTATATTTCTCTAGACGAATTGAAAACTGACTTAAATAAACCTGTGGTAAAGGCGCTAACTCAGTTAATTCGAATTAGGAACAACACCTCGGCATTCGACGGTGAGTTTACGCACGCTCATACCGATAACGTGCTGACGTTACGCTGGGAGTTAGGCGCGAATCACGCAGAGTTGAATATAGAACTGGACAAGTTAGAAGCAAAAATAAACATTGTCGAACACGACGTTAATCGCGATTATGATTTGGCCTCACTGATTAAATAACGTTATGCTAGGACTTAATCACCTGTGATATGAGTTCGGACTTTGCAAAGTTATAGCATTTTATGAGTGGCAATAAATTAACAATAAAGGAAGTTGCAAGGCGTTTAGATGTGTCAACAGCGACCATTTCTAATGCCTTCAACCGTCCTGATCAATTATCTGAAAAAAAACGCCACGCTATTTTAGCTTCCTGTGAAGCGATGGGATATTTTGGGCCCAATAAAGCAGCTCGCTCGCTCAGGCAAGGTACGTCGAATATTATTGCATTGATCTTGCCAGACGAATTGGATTACATGATGAGCGACCCTGTCGCGACACAGTTTATGCAAGGCGTGGCACAAACATTTAAAGCGTCGGGGAAACATTTATTACTTTTCTCTGGTAATAACCCTAGCGTTAGTGACGTGTTTGATTTTGTTGATGGTTTTATTTGTTATGGTTCGCCGCGAAATACCGAGTTGTTAGCCCAACTGCCCACCATTCAAAAACCTCTAGTCACGATAGACTTTGATATTAACACAGCTCCTTCTGTTAACATCGACAACGAAGAAGCGGCCTATCAAGTGGCAAAAATGGCCCTACAAGCCCATAACAAGCACCCGATAATTTTGGGCTTACGCCTACTTGATGAACCTCTAACCTGCTCCATAGAAAACAAAAAGATTATTAGCTGTGACTACTCTGTTTCACATCGCAGGCTCGATGGCTACAAACGAGCGCTAGCTGAACATAATATTACAATAGACGACCATAGTATCTGGCATATTCCTGAAAGTGCACACGACTATGCAATCGTTGCCGCGAGACAAGCATTGGCGCAAATACCTAAACCCACTGTCTTACTTTGCATGAGTGATATTATCGCCCTAACCGCTATGCAAGAAGCACTGCGATTGGGTTTAAGAGTACCTCAAGATATACGGATAGTTGGCTTTGATGGGATAGAGCAGGGACAACGCTATCATCCAACACTTGCAACCGTCCAACAATTCAGTGTCGAAAAGGGCCAAAAAGCTGCTGAAATGTTTTTGAACGGCTATGTCCAAAATGAAATTTTAGACTTCAAGGTTATATTGGGTGAAAGCGCACCAATTAAATAACACATACGAGCTTATGGTTAGTCAATAGGTATTCGTCATTCCAGAGGCTTAGAGTAGTAGAAAGTAAATAGTAGCAAGAAAGAGCAAAAGCGAGCAGAGCGGAAGCAAACAGGCTCACATCTTCGTCATTCCAGAAATCGTTTGATCTGGAATCCAAGATCAAGGGCAGTGGATAGGAGATAGTAAATAGGGGCAAGAAAGGACAAAAGCAAAAGCGTTGAACCACAGAGGACACCGAGCGCATAGAGGGAAAGCAGTTCAGAACAGTGGATAGTAGCTGGGAGATAGGGGCTAGGAAGAGAAAAAGCTTGAAGAGCAGAGACAAGCAAGCCACCAGTCTCGTCTTCCAGCTGCGAAAATCAACAGCCTCTACTCCCGTCATTCCAGAGGTCTTTTGATCTGGAATCCAAGATCAAGGGCAGTGGATAGGAGATAGTAAATAGGGGCAAGAAGAGCACAGACTAACAAGAGACTATGGCGTCAATAGTTAATTTATCGACCCAAACAGCGCCTTATTTATAAAGGTATAATGGGGTTTTCTTGAAAATACCAATAATGCTTCCTATTAAATAAATTATCATAGGCTCGCTTTGTTTTTTGAGGAAACACTAAGTTGTTCATTTTTTTATGGTAAATATTTTACTCTTGGCATTTAATAGGAAGCAAATAAGTCGCGTTAAAGTCAGGCTCCTTTTGTTTTTCGATATTTGACGATTTTTATGCGTGGAGATGCATTAAATAGTTAATAAAAACAATGAGTAACTGATTTAAGGTGCGAAAATTAATGATAAGTTGAGCAGTTACATATACGAAATGCTCACTAATAACCGTTAAGTACCAATATGAAATCATCAATGACCTTTCTTTTTTTAATATTCTCTATTCAATGTTTAGCGTGGGAATGTGAGGTTAATGGTAAATTAAATGACGAGATCAAACCTGAAGATCATTACGAAATCGCTTCTGATGTAGTATTTGGTACGATAATTAATGGCTATTTCACACAAACAGGGGAACGAACGCGGACTTACACTTATACATTTAAAATATTTCATTCATTCAAGGGAAATTTGAATAGCGAACAAATCATAACTTTTGATGATGGAGGTTTTTTCAACAACTTTGAGATAGGAAGCAGCTATTTAATAACTTTTAATGGAAATACCAAGTTAGAGTTTTGCGACTATTTTTTCCCTCTACACATTGAAAACAGAGATACGAATATTGATAGCTTGAGGACTCTTAGTGAAAATGAAAATTTTAGTCCAAGTTTTGATTTACGAAGGTTGCTGAGGTTCTTTGATGAAGGTACTTAACAAAAAAAATGAAGTCGGACAAAATACAAGAGCTGTATTTAGCCGCTTATTTGAGTGTTAGGCATCAGGGAAGTTACGTGAATTTCAAAGTGTTAAGCATTTTTACCTTTTCCTACTTCTTAATTGGTGTATTGCTAGGGATACCTGAAGGGATATGGATGGGTGATACAGGTCAAGTTATTACAAGTAAGTTATATTTTTGGATTAAATATTTTGCTTACTTTTTTGTTGATATCGTATTTTTCTACTTTATGTTTAAGAAAAATATCAAGCTCCCTATATTACATGCAGTGTTAGTTGTTTTCTTATCGTGGGTTCTAGATACCTCATTAGTCTATTTTTTGACCGGTATTTCGCTATTGTCGTTTTTAACCATTTTTAACTTTATAATCACTTTATTAGCAATTTTTACGTCGGCATTTATAACAAATCAAATCAAGAACATGCGCATAAATGCCTAACAAATAAGGATAGGTGTCGCGTAGCCGACACCTTATCTGGGTGTTGAACAAGCCCGAAGCTTTGGAGTCTGCTTTATATAGTAAATAGCCAGTTTAGAAAGACACCCATTTTAGTATTTGTAAAGTGGATGGTTGGAACTAAGCTTTAGGTTAGTTTTTTCATTAAAGGTGTTCCC